>CAZTAE010000322.1:0-2848 GCA_964611535.1 uncultured Woeseiaceae bacterium | reverse complement strand
CCCCCAGGGACGGGTTCACGGCGTTCCTGAAAGGCCCTCCCCCCACTGCCGGCCGACTGCCTGCGACTACCTCGGAAATGCGCGTCAACAAGCCCGGTGGTGTCGCAGATTCGGGGTGAAATCACGGTCATTGCCGCCGAATCGACTTAGAATCGGGGGCAGCGAGAGCAGGGTCTTCAACGGGGGACGTACTTGAAAATACTGGTCAGCAACGACGACGGTTACCTGTCGACCGGCATCAACGCGCTCGCAAATGCCCTCGCGGAGATCGCGGAGATCGTCATCGTTGCACCGGAACGGAATCAGAGCGGTGCCAGCAACTCGCTCACGCTGAATCTGCCCCTGCGCATCCATAAGGTGCGGGAGAACCACTATTTCGTCGACGGCACGCCGTCGGACTGCGTGCACCTGGCGCTGTCGGGATTCCTGGATTTCGAGCCCGACCTCGTCGTGTCGGGGATCAATCACGGCGCGAACCTCGGCGACGACGTGATCTATTCCGGGACCGTAGCTGCCGCGATGGAGGGACGCTTTCTCGGCTGGCCGGCGATCGCGGTGTCGCTCGTCGGCCACCGGGCGGTCCACTTCGATACCGCGGCACGGGTCGCGCGCGAGCTGATCGAGAGGCTGAAGAACGATCCCCTGCCCAACGACGTGATCCTGAACGTCAACGTGCCGGATCTGCCGTACGATCGGCTGGCGGGCGTGACCGCGGCGCGGCTCGGATTTCGGCACCGGTCGGAGCCGCTGGTCGAGGCGCGGGATCCGCACGGCAGGCCGATCTACTGGATCGGCCCGGCAGGGGAGGGTCAGGACGCGGGACCCGGCACGGATTTCGAGGCACTGGCAGCAGGCAAGGTGGCCGTGACGCCGCTGAAGGTGGACCTTACGCGCCACGAAGCGCTGGAGCCGATCGGGACCTGGCTCGGCAGCTGATGCACAGACGGACGGGCATCCACGGGATCGGCATGACCTCGGCGCGCACCCGCGAGCGGCTGGTGCAGCGGCTCGCCGACCAGGGGATCCGCTCCAACGCCGTGCTCGACCGCATCCGCAAGGTGCCGCGGCACCTCTTCGTCGACGAAGCGCTGTCCAGCCGGGCCTACGAAGACACCGCGCTGCCCATCGGGCTCGGGCAGACGATCAGTCAGCCCTACATCGTCGCCCGCATGACCGAGGCGCTGCTGGACGGCTTCCCGGGCGGGCGCGTGCTCGAGATCGGGACGGGCTGCGGCTACCAGACGGCGGTGCTGGCGCCGCTGGTGAAGGAGGTGTACACGGTCGAGCGGATCAGCGAACTGTTGAGAAAGAGTCGACAGCGCCTGCGGGACCTCGACCTATACAATGTGCGCTTTCGCCAGGGCGACGGCTGGCTGGGCTGGCCGAAGTACGCACCCTACGAGGGCATCATCGTGACGGCGGCGGCGCCCGAGCTCCCGGAGCGGCTGCTGGAGCAGCTGGCGCCGGCTGGAAGGATGGTCATCCCGGTCGGGCCGACCGGGCGGCAGGAGCTGACACGGGTCGTCCGCCAGGACGACCACTACGAGTCCACGAGTCTCGGCGCCGTCAGCTTCGTCCCGCTGGTGCACGGGAAGTAAGGAAGACATCGGAAAGTCATGATCACAGTTATCCGGCTCCGGGTGCACCGGCGTAACGAGACGCGTTCGCGAGGCTCCGGCTGAGGTGCGCGTGTTCGAGCCGCTTTACGACCGCGTCCTCAGCTGGGCCTCTCACCGTCATGCGGAGCGCTATCTCGGGGCGCTGTCGTTTGCGGAATCGTCGTTCTTCCCCATTCCGCCGGACGTGATGCTGGCGCCGATGTGCCTCGCCCAGCGGCACAAGGCGTGGCGGCTGGCCACGCTGACGACGCTGACCTCGGTCGCCGGCGGCATCGCCGGCTATCTCATCGGGTATTTCCTGATCGAGACGATCGAGCCGTGGCTGCGGACGACGCACTACTGGGACCCGTACCTGAAGGCCCAGGCGTGGTTCAGCGAATGGGGCTTCTGGGCCGTGCTCATTGCCGGGTTCTCGCCGATTCCCTACAAGGTGTTCACGATCGCGGCCGGCGCGACGCTGGTCGCGTTTCCCGGCTTCGTGCTGGCGTCGATCATCGGCAGGGGCGGGCGGTTCTACCTCGTGGCGGGCCTGATCGTCGCGGGCGGGGAGCGCATGGCCGCCATGCTGCCGAAGTACGTCGAGCGGATCGGCTGGGCACTCGTGCTGCTCGCGGTGATCGTGGGCGGCTGGTACATGCTGAAGGAATGACGGGCCGGGCAATCGTCGACTGCCCCTGGGCGCGGCTCGCCACGCTGCTGATGGCTGCGCTCCTGATCGCTGCCTGCGGACCGAGAACGCGCTGGGACCATACGCCGGCCGACTACCATGTCGTGCGTTCGGGCGAGACGCTCTACACCATCGCCTGGCGGTACGGGCGCGACCATCGGGACCTGGCGCGCTGGAACGATCTCGGCGACGGCTCGCTCATCCACCCGGGGCAGATCATCCACCTCGATCCGCCGCCGGGATGGAAAGCGGCGGAGCGAGGCAGCGATCCCCCGACGGGGCCCCGATCGCGCGGGGAGGCCGAGGCCGGCACCGAGCCTTTGCCCCGGGTTCCGTCGCAACCGCCGCCGGCGTGGGAATGGCCGACCGATGGCGACGTCGTGGTCGATTTCGGCGGCCGCCCCGGCAGCGGTACCGGCGTGCTGATCGGCGGCAGTCAGGGCCAGGCGGTGCATGCAGCGGCCGGGGGGCGCGTCGTCTATTCAGGCGGTGGACTAATCGGTTACGGGCAGCTTATTATCGTCAAGCACAACGAAACCTACCTCAGTGCGTACGGGCACAA
>CAZTAE010000321.1:0-2859 GCA_964611535.1 uncultured Woeseiaceae bacterium | reverse complement strand
GTCCGCAATTTCGGCAGCTATGGCGAGACCTACGGCGCGCTGGCCGGGGTCGTCGTCATGTTGCTCTGGTTCTACCTCTCGGCCTTCTTCGTCGTGCTCGGCGCGGAAATCAATGGCGAGATGGAGCACCAGACGGCGCGCGACACCACCCGGGGCAGGCCGGAGCCGCGGGGACGCCGCGGCGCCTACGTTGCGGACACGCTCGGCCATGGTCGGGCATAGCTATTCATTCACCCATGACCTCAGGAGAAAACATGATGAAACGCACTCTTTCAGGAACACTGCTGGCATTTGCGGTCGCCGGCTTCTCCGGGTCCGCGCTCGCCCAGCAAAACTGCGAAAGCGAAATTCGCCAGCTGCGCACGCAGATCCAGGAACGGCCGGCCGATGAACGGCAGCAGGTGAGCCAGCTGCTGGACCAGGCCGAGCAGGCCGGTCCCGGCAATTGCCAGCAATTCGTGGCGCAGGCCCGCGAGCAGCTTCAGCAGCCGCAAGGGACGCAACGCGCCACGGGGGTGGCCGGGCAGCCGTCACAAGCCGGTCAACCCGCCGGCGAGCCGACGACGGCACAGCAACGGCAAGAGACACAGCAACAGGCGCAACAGCAACAAGGGCAAGAAGCGCAACGGCAACAGGACCAACAACAGCAGCAACAGCAGCAGGCTTCCCAGCAGATGGATGTCCAGGTCGAGCAGGCCCCGGCGGAGGTCCAGGTGGAGACGGGAGCGCCGAAGGTGATCGTGCGTCAGCAGCCGCCGAAGGTGACGGTCGAGCAGCAACCGCCGATCGTCGAGATCAGCCAGCCGGAAGCCGACGTCAGCGTCACGCAGGCCGAGCCGCAGGTGCGGATCAATCAGGCGGAGCCCGACATCCAGGTCGAGGAGGCCGAGGCCGAGGTCGAGGTCGTGCAGGCCGGAGAGCCGATCGTCCGCATGGTCGGTCCCGAGTCGGAAGGCCAGCAGCAGACCGCGGCGGCGCAGCCCCGGCAGCAGGAGGGGACCCAACAGCAGACGACCGGCCGACAGCAGCAAATGGGTGAGTCGGAGGCGTCCGCGCTCACGGGCCGGACGGTGCTGACGGACCAGGGCGAGGAGCTCGGCCAGATCCAGTCCGTCGTGCGATCGGAGACGAATGACGAGCTCCGCGCCGTCGTCGACGTCGGAGGCTTCTTCGGCATCGGCGAGCGACAGGTGGCCATCCCGGTCGAACGGGGCCAGGTCACGCAGACGGGGCATTTCCGCCTCAGCCTGAGCCGTCAGGAGCTCGAGCAGATGCAGGAATACGATCCGGAGCGGTACACCGAGGTTCAGTAGGAGGACGAGCGTTCGGGTCCCGCCGCGCCGACGGGCTGCGGCGGGACCCGGGACGGTCAGCCGTTCGATCACCGCGGCTGGCGTCCTGTTTGTCCGGCCACGGCAACGAGGGCTCGGGCAGAAACCGGGTCAGCGCTAGCCGACGCCTTTCGTGCGGGTCTTGCCGACTTTCCAGTGCTTCTCGATGTAGCTGATGATCATGCCGGCGATGTCCTTGCCGGTAGCCGCCTCGATACCTTCGAGTCCGGGTGAGGAGTTGACTTCCATTACCACGGGCCCGTGGTTGGAGCGCAGAATATCCACGCCGGCGACGTTCAGGCCCATGATCCTGGCCGATCTGACCGCCGTGGACCGCTCCTCCGGCGTGATCTTCACCAGCTTCGAGGTCCCGCCGCGATGGAGATTGGAGCGGAACTCGCCGTCCTGGGCCTGGCGCATCATCGAAGCCACGACCTTTTCTCCGATGACGAAACAGCGGATGTCCGCGCCGCCCGCCTCCTTGATGAATTCCTGCACCAGGAAGTTGGCATTCAGTCCGCGGAACGCCTCGACCACACTTTCCGCCGCCTTGCGTGTCTCTGCGAGCACGACGCCCTTGCCCTGGGTGCCCTCGAGGAGCTTGACCACGACGGGCGCACCCCCGACGAGTTGCAGCAGGTCGAACGTGTCGTCGGGCGAGTTGGCGAAGCCGGTCACCGGCAGCCCGATGCCGCGCCGCGACAGCAACTGCAGGGAGCGGAGCTTGTCGCGGGAACGGGAGATCGCGACCGATTCGTTGAGCGAGAACGTTCCCATCATCTCGAATTGCCGCACGACCGCGGAACCGTAGAAGGTGACCGAAGCGCCGATGCGCGGGATGATCGCGTCGAACTGCGGGAGCATTTCGCCGTTGTAGTGAATGCTCGGCTTGAAGCTCGCGATGTTCATGTAGCAGCGCAGGTGATTGATGACCCGCACCTCATGATCGCGCGCCGCCGCCGCCTCGGCCAGGCGGCGAGTGGAATAGAGCTTTCGGTTTCGCGACAGAATGCCGATCTTCACCAGGATCGTCTCCGGGGTGTGGCAGCGACAGGAGGGATGTTAACAGTCCCTCGGCCTGGGCCGCAGGCCCCCGGTTACGTAGGAACGGCCCGGATCCACGACCATCCTTTTCTTGAGCGCCGTCCGGCCGAGCAGCATGCGGAAACGCATGTCGTCTCTGGACGTGAGCGTGATCTCTATCGGCCATGATAGCTCACCCACGCAAAGCCTGGTCTCTATGACGTAGCGTGACTCCCTGTGTCCGCCCGAATCGGAGACGATGCGGCGGTCGCGGATCGGCGACTCACAGGTCGTTTCGACGTCCGTACGGCGCTGCTTCGGGTGGATCCGGAACCGTACCCAGGCCTTGCCATCCCGGTCGAAAGGCTCGACGTGAAAGGCATGCAGCGCCGAGGTCCGCGCGCCGGTGTCGACCTTGGCCTTGATGCGGTCGATGCCCAGGTCGGGCAGGCTCACCCATTCGCGCCAGCCTACCGTGATCAGTTCCTTTCGCTCGGGCATAGGT
>CAZTAE010000320.1:0-2862 GCA_964611535.1 uncultured Woeseiaceae bacterium | reverse complement strand
GAGGCCGGTGCCGAAGAACGGGCGGCCGAACAACTGCGGGATGCCGAGGCACTGCTCGACAGCGCCCAGCAAAAGCTCTCCGAGCGGGCCTACGCGCAGGCCAGGCAGGACGCCGTACGCGCCAAGCTGAAGGCGCTGGATGCGCTCGCGATCACCTCCAACCCGCCACCCGACGAACAGGACTGACGCCCGCGCAGGTCGTTCGTCGTGGCCAAAGAAAGCCGATGAGCGGTGACGGCAAGCATCCGCATTGCCGCCTCTTCCGCGTTACCGGGCGGGTGCAGGGCGTCTTCTTCCGTGACAGCACGAGGCGCGTCGCGCTCGAGCTGGGACTTACCGGGTACGCAAAGAACATGCCGGACGGCAGCGTCGAAGTGCTCGCCTGCGGCGGACCGCAGTCGCTGGACCGGCTCGCCGAATGGCTGCGGTCCGGTCCGCCGATGGCATCGGTCACCGGCGTCGAAGCCGCCGACGCCGACGTGGCGCCGCCGGAGGATTTCGCGACACGCTGAGACGTTCGCGCCCCGTGTTGCGGGTCAGAGGCGGAACCACTTGTCGCGCAGCCGGTCGAGCACCCGGTTCGGGTAATGCCGCTTTCCCAGGCTGCCGTTGTAGCGGCCCAGCGCGCGCTGCAGATCGCCCTTTTCCATGTCCAGATAGTACTTGAGAATCGTGCAGCCGAAGCGCAGGTTGGTATCGATGCGAAAGAGGTTGTCGTTCGGCCGGCCGATTTCCTCGAGCCAGAAAGGCATCACCTGCATGAGACCGCGTGCGCCGGCGTGCGACAGCGCGTAGCGGTCGAAATTGCTCTCGACGTCGATGACCGCGAGCACGAGCTCCGGCGGCAGCTCCGCGCGCGTCGCCTCGTAGTGCACGCGCTTCAGGAGGTCGATGCGCTGCCCGGGATCGGCGACCTGCCGCGACAGCCGGCCTGACATCACGTTCAGCCAGACCTGTGCATCGAACCGATCCGGAAAGCTGTCGGCCTCGCTCGCGGCCTGCCGCAGGAGCTCGAGGAGTTCCTCGTCGTAGTAGTCCTGCTGGGCGAAGGCGAGACCGCCGAGGCTCACGAGCAGTACTGCCGCAAAAACCCGTATCATGTGTTCAGATTATCGCCGTCTCTTTGAGCAGTTCGAGAGCCGCTTCACGTTTCAGCAGGCGCGGCTCGGTGTCACGCCGGTGCCGGTATTCGAGCTCGCCCGAGTCGAGTCCGCGCTCGCTGATCACCAGTCGGTGCGGAATGCCGATCAGTTCGGCGTCGGCGAACTTGACGCCGGGCCGCGCGTCGCGATCGTCGAACAGCACGTCGACGCCCTGCTCGAGCAGGGTCGAATAGAGCTCCTCTGCGGCCTCGCGGAGCCGGGCGGACTTGTGCAGGTTGATGCCGATCAGCACGGCCTGGAAAGGGGCGAGCGGCTCGGGCCAGATGATGCCCCGCTCGTCGTGGTTCTGCTCGATTGCCGCACCGACGATGCGTGTGACACCGATGCCGTAGCAGCCCATGGCCATGGGCTGCTCGCCGCCCTCCGGGTCCTGCACGGTCGCGCCCATGGACTCGCTGTACTGCGTGCCGAGCTGGAATATATGGCCGACCTCGATGCCGCGGGCGATCCGCAGGCTGCCCCTGCCGCCGGGCGCGGGATCGCCCTCCACGACGTTGCGCAGGTCCACGGTCTCCGGCTGCGGCAGATCGCGCCCGAAGTTGACGCCCGTCAGGTGCGCATCCGTCTCATTGGCTCCGGCGACGAAATCCGACAGGTTGCGTGTCGCATGGTCGAACCAGACGGGGATGTCGAGGCCGATCGGGCCGGCGAAGCCGGGCTCGCAGCCGGTCACCCGGCGAACGGTGTCGCCGTCCGCCATTTGCAGCGGCTGCGCCACGCCCGGCAGCTTTTCCGCCTTGAGCGCGTTGAGCGAGTGGTCGCCGCGCAGCACGAGCGCGACGGGTGTCTCGGTGCCCTCGACGATCAGCGTCTTGACCGTCTTGCGGGGCTCCACGTCGAGCTGCCGGCACAGCGCCTCTATCGTCGTCGTGCCGGGTGTCTCGACTTTGCGCAGCGTCTCCGCCGGCGCGGCGGGCGCCCCGTGCGGAGCCACGATCTCCGCGCTCTCCACGTTGGAGGCATAGCCGTCTTCGTCGCTGTAGGCGATCGCATCCTCTCCCGAGTCCGCCAGCACGTGGAATTCCTGGGAGCGGCTGCCGCCGATCTCACCGCTGTCCGCCTGCACCACGCGAAACGTCAGGCCGAGGCGCGTGAAAATGGCCGAGTACGCGTCGTGCATCCGGCGATAACCGTCTTCCAGCGATGCCTGGTCGACGTGAAAGGAATAGGCATCCTTCATAATGAATTCCCGCGCGCGCATGACACCGAAACGCGGCCGGATCTCGTCCCGGAACTTCGTCTGGATCTGGTAGTAGTTCACGGGGAGTTGCCGGTAGCTCTTGAGCTCGCGGCGCGCGATATCGGTGATGACCTCCTCGTGCGTCGGCCCGAAGCAGTATTCGCGCTCATGGCGGTCTTTCATACGCAGCAACAGGTCGCCGTACTTGTCCCAGCGTCCGGTCTCCCGCCACAGCTCCGCCGGCTGCACCGCCGGCATCAGCACTTCCAGTGCGCCGGCACGATTCATCTCCTCGCGCACGATGCGCTCGACTTTCCGCAGGACCCGGACGCCGAGCGGCATCCAGGTGAAAAGCCCCGACGTCAACCGCCTGATCATGCCGGCGCGCAGCATCAACTGATGGCTGATGATCTCCGCCTCGGCAGGGACTTCCTTCAGCGTGACCAGCCCGAATTCCGTAAATCGCATGCAGTTCCTGACTTTCCGTGAGCGCGGGCGTATTCTACACGACGTGTGGGG
>CAZTAE010000319.1:0-2862 GCA_964611535.1 uncultured Woeseiaceae bacterium | reverse complement strand
GTGTCGACGAAAGGCCCTTTTCTGACTGAGCGTGGCACTAGTTCAATTCCTCACTGCGTACGATCACTTCTTCTTCCTGCGCCGGCGAACGATCATCTTGTCGGTTGCCTTGTTTGCGCGGGTCTTGTAGCCCTTGGTGGGTGTTCCCCACGGGCTGACCGGGTGCCGCCCGCCGGAGGTCCGGCCCTCGCCGCCGCCGTGCGGGTGGTCGACGGGGTTCATCGCGACGCCGCGGACGGTCGGTCGAACGCCGCGCCAGCGCTTCGCGCCCGCCTTGCCCAGCTTGCGCAGGTTGTGCTCGCCGTGGCCCACCTCGCCGATCGTCGCCCGGCAGTCGACGTGGATGCGGCGTGACTCGCCGGAACGCAGCCTCAAGGTCACGTAGGCGCCCTCGCGCGCCGCGATCTGCGCGGTCGCACCGGCGGAACGCATCAGCTGGCCGCCCTTGCCGGGCTTCATCTCCACGCAATGCACCATGGTGCCCACGGGAATGTTCTTCAAAGTCAGGGCATTGCCCGCCTTGATCGGGGCATCGTCGCCGCTCACGATCGGTGCCCCCGCCTCGACGCCCTTGGGCGCCAGGATGTAACGCCGCTCGCCGTCGGCATACTTGATCAGCGCGAGATGCGCGCTGCGGTTCGGGTCGTACTCGAGGCGCTCCACCACGCCGGGCACTCCGTCCTTGTCCCGCCTGAAGTCCACCACGCGGTAGCGCTGCTTGTGGCCGCCCCCGACGTGTCGCGTCGTGATGCGGCCGGCGTTGTTCCGCCCGCCCGTCTTCGACTTGCTGACGACAAGCCCGCTGTGCGGCTTGCCCTTGTGCAGCCCGGGCGTCTTGACCGCAACCGTGAAACGACGGCCCGGCGATGACGGCTTGGCTTTATGCAATGACATAGTCGTGTTCCGTATCCCTTGTCCGGGGCGTCAGTCGCTGCCCAGGAAATCGATCTGGCTGCCGGCTGCGAGCTTGACGTAGGCCTTCTTCCATGCCGCGCGTTGCCCGTACTGCATGCCGTGCCGCTTGATCTTGCCGCGGCAATTGACGACCGTGACGCCCTCCACCTCGACGTCGAACAGGAGCTCGACGGCCTGCCGGATTTCCGTCTTGGTCGCATCCGTCCGCACGCGGAACGCGATGTGGTTGTTTTCCTCGGCGATGATCGTGGTCTTCTCCGACATGTGCGGACTGTAGATCACGTTCATGAGCCGTTCCTGGTGCCGTTCGACGCTCATTTCAGGCGCTCCTCGATCAGCTTCAGCGCCGGCAGGGTGATCAGCACCTTCTCGAAGCGCATGAGCACGACCGGGTCTATCGTGGCGGCGTCGCAGATCCCGACGTCCGGCAGGTTGCGGGCCGACAGGAACACCTTCTCGTCGAACGCCTCGTTGACGATCAGGACGTTGTCGAGGCCGAGATCCTTCAGCTTCGCCGCCAGCTCTTTCGTCTTCGGCGCTTCCATCTCGATGCTCTCGGTCACCACGAGCCGGTCCTGCCGGACGAGTTCCGAGACCACCGAGCGCAGCGCGGCTCGATACATCTTGCGGTTGACCTTCTGGCTGTAGTCGCGCGGCTTCGCCGCGAAAGCCTTGCCGCCGCCCACCCAGATGGGGCTGCGGATCGTCCCGGCGCGGGCGCGGCCGGTGCCCTTCTGCCGCCATGGCTTGGCGCCGCCGCCGCGCGCCTCGGCGCGCGTCTTCTGGGCCTTCGTGCCGCTGCGCGCGCCGGCCAGGAAGGCGGTAACCACCTGGTGCACCAGCGGCTCGTTGAAGGCGGCCCCGAAGGCGGAGTCGGCCACGTCGACGCTCCCGTCCTTGCCCTGCATCGCGATCTTCATCAGGTCCGCTCCCTGCCAGCCGCCTTGATGGCGGGCCGGACGATGACGCGGCCGCCGCTGTGGCCCGGCACGGCGCCCTTCACCAGTATCAGGTTGCGTTCCGCATCGACCCGCACGACTTCCAGGTTCTGCACGGTCCGCCGCACGTTGCCCATCTGGCCGGCCATTTTCTTGCCCTTGAAGACGCGGCCGGGGGTCTGGTTCTGCCCGATCGACCCCGGCGCGCGGTGCGCCAGCGAATTGCCGTGCGTCGCGTCCTGGGTCCGGAAATGGTGCCGTTTGACGGTGCCGGCGAAGCCCTTGCCGATCGTCGTGCCGACGACGTCGACCTTCTGGCCCACCTCGAACAGCTCGACCCGGAGCTCGCTGCCGGGCTCGAGCTCACCGCCGTCGCCGTCGTCCAGGCGAAACTCCGTCAATACGTCACCGGCCTCGACCCTGGCGGCCGCGAAATGGCCCGCTCCGGGCTTGCTGACCCGCGATGCCTTGCGGCTGCCGGCGGTCACCTGCAACGCCCGATAGCCGTCGCGCTCCACGGACTTGACCTGCGTCACCCGGTTCGGCTCGGCCTCTATCACGGTCACCGGCACGGATATGCCGTCTTCCGTGAAGATCCGCGTCATGCCGCACTTGCGGCCAACCAGACCCATCGTCATCTCAAATACCTCGCGCCGACTGCGATTGGCCGGCCATCGTGCGGTTTGAACGCCAAAAAATACTGTCACCGTACCGACTGCGGTTGGCCGGTACTGAATTGCTTAAACACGCGAAAGGGCCAGCACCATTGCCGGAACACCCGCTGATGTTCCGACTGCTGCGGAGCTGACCCCACTCCGGTCGCTGAGACCGGTTTCCCGGGATTTGCCGAGTACGCCCTTTGTTCCGGGGCGATCCAAACACCGGACGCCGCGGACCCCGAAGGTTCGCAGCGCCCGTTCGGGCCAGGCCGACTCCCGGACCGGCCTGCCCCTGCCGAGCCGGCTATTATACCGTCGAAACCGGCTGTTACAAGGCGCCAGAGACCTCG
>CAZTAE010000318.1:0-2885 GCA_964611535.1 uncultured Woeseiaceae bacterium | reverse complement strand
TGATCGAGCTGCTGCCGGGCGAGACCCGCAAGCAGCAGGCGCTCGACCTCACGCCCATCGTCTCGGGCTACGGGCTGGACCCCGGGAAGGCTCGCTTCTGCACCGAGCCGAGAAACCGTCCCTTCGACGCCGCCGAGCTCGCGGAGCGGATGGTTGCCGACTTGCTGCCCGCGATCGAGGCCGGGCAGGGCGGGACCTTCCGGTACGAGATCAGGAACTGGCATCGTTCCATCGGCGCGCGGCTCGCCGGTGAAATCGCCAGGCGCCACGGCAACACGGGCCTGCAGGACAGCCCGCTCGACATCGAGCTGACCGGTACCGCCGGCCAGAGCTTCGGTGCCTGGAACGTCGCCGGCCTCAACCTCGAGCTCGTCGGCGACGCGAACGATTACGCCGGCAAGGGGATGGCCGGCGGGCGCATCGTCATCCGCCCGTCCGAAGACGCGCGCTTCGTCGCGAAGGACACCGTAATTGTCGGCAACACCTGCCTGTACGGCGCGACGGGCGGCCAGTTCTTCGCTGCCGGGCTCGCCGGCGAGCGCTTCGCCGTGAGGAACTCGGGCGCCATCGCGGTCGTCGAGGGCGCGGGCGATCATTGCTGCGAGTACATGACCGACGGCGTGGTGGTCGTGCTCGGCCGCACCGGTATCAACTTCGGCGCCGGCATGACGGGCGGCTTCGCTTACGTGCTCGACCTCGAGCGGGACTTCGTCGACCGCTACAACCACGAGCTCATCGACATCCATCGCGTCACGCCGGAGAGCATGGAGGCGCATCTGCACCACCTGCGCTCGATGCTCACGGAACACGTCGCCCTGACCGGCAGCGAGTGGGGCGAGGCAATGCTCGACGACTTCCGCACCTACCTGCCGAAGTTCTGGCTGGTCAAGCCGAAGGCGGCCGAGCTCGGCTCGCTGATCGACTCGCTCCGGCAGGCCGCGTGAGGGGGACTGCCTGATGCCCAAGCATCCCCTTCAGTACCTGGAGGTGCCGCGGCGCGACCCGGCGAAGGAGCCGGCCGAGCAGCGCATCAGGCACTACCGGGAAATCTACGGCTCCTACGACGCCGCCGACGCCGCCAGCCAGGCCGGCCGCTGCATCGCGTGCGGGAATCCCTACTGCGAGTGGAAGTGCCCCGTGCACAACTACATCCCCGAGTGGCTCCGGCTGATCGAGGAGGGCAAGCTCTTCCAGGCCGCCGAGCTGTCGCACCAGACGAACTCGCTGCCCGAGGTCTGCGGCCGCATCTGTCCGCAGGATCGCCTGTGCGAGGGAGCCTGCACGCTCGCGGACGGCATCGGCGCCGTCAACATCGGCAACATCGAAAAGTACATCACCGACGAGGCCTTGAGGCAGGGCTGGCGCCCCGACATGTCCGACGTGCTCGACACCGGCAAGCGCGTCGCCGTCGTCGGCGCCGGACCGGCCGGGCTCGGTGCAGCCGACGTGCTCGCCCGCTCCGGTATCCGCGCTGTCGTCTTCGATGCCTACGACGAGATCGGCGGCCTGCTGACCTACGGTATCCCGCCCTTCAAGCTCGAGAAGGACGTCGTCGCGACGCGGCGCCGGATCATGGAGGGCATGGGCATCGAGTTCGTGCTCGGCACGCGGGTCGGCGAGGACCTGCCGTTCGACCGGCTGCTCGACGAGTACGACGCCGTGTTCCTCGGCATGGGCACCTACACCTCCGTCCTCGGCGATCTGCCCGGCGAGGCGCTGCCCGGCGTGCACATAGCGCTCCCCTATCTCGTCTCCAACGTCTATCGCGAGATGGGCATGGAAGGTCCCGAACCCTGGGTCGATCTGGCCGGCAAGCGCGTCGTCGTCCTCGGTGGCGGCGACACCGGCATGGACTGCAACCGCACCGCCCTCCGCCAGGGCGCGGCGAGCGTCACCTGTGCCTACCGCCGCGACGAAGCCAACATGCCGGGTTCCCGCCGCGAGGTGCGCAACAGCCGCGAGGAAGGCGTCAACTTCCTCTTCAACCGGCAACCGGTCGCGATCGTCGGCAACGGCAGCGTCGAGGGCGTGCGGGTGGTCGAGACGCGTCTGGGCGCGCCGGACGCGAGCGGGCGGCGGCGTCCCGAACCGGTCGACGGCACCGACGAAATCCTGCCGGCCGACGCGGTCATCATCGCCTTCGGATTTCGCCCCAGTCCCCCGAGCTGGTTCGAGCACTTCGACGTCGGCCTCCTGCCCGACGGCCGGGTGCGCGTCGATTCGCGGGCGCCCATCCCCTTCCAGACCACGAATCCGAAGATCTTTGCCGGCGGCGACATGGTCCGCGGCGCCGACCTGGTCGTGACGGCGGTGTTCGAAGGCCGCGAAGCGGCCAAAGGCATCGCCCGCTACCTGGGCGTCTGACGGATCAGCGGATGCCTGCGGCCGCCTGCGTGGCGCGCGGCAGGCGCACCTCGAAGGCAACGCCTCCCTCGACATTGCGCGCGTCGATGGAGCCGCCGTGGCCCGTGGCAATGAGACGGGCGATGAACAGGCCGAAGCCCAGGTGCCTGTCACCGCCGTCCGACCGCACCGAGACCATGGAGTCGAAGAGCTGCGAGCGCATGCGCGCCGGCAGGGGCGGACCGGGGTTCGCCACCGACAGCAGGAGGTGCTCCTCCGTCGATGACAGGCGGACTTCGATGGCGTCGTCCTGGCGGCTGAAGCCGACCGCGTTGTCCACGAGCTTGTCGAGCAGCTGGATGAGGAGCTCCGGCGACCCGTGCACGACAGGATCGTCGGCGTCCGCGACCAGCATGAAGCGGCGCTCCGGCCAGGCGTCGACGTAGGCGGCGACCGCCGAGGCGACGACGTCCTGCAGGTCGAAGGTTTCCGGTTCCGCGTTCTCGATCAGTTCCTCGACGCGGCTCGCTTCGCTCATCGCG
>CAZTAE010000317.1:0-2888 GCA_964611535.1 uncultured Woeseiaceae bacterium | reverse complement strand
GGTCATTGGCACTTTTCTCATGCCGCTACCTCCTTGTGCAGATCCTGCAAACGGTTGACGTCGCTGTTCTCGATGTGCTCGAGCGCCTTGCACGTCGCGATTGCGGCGCCCAGCGTCGTGTAGTAGGTGACGTTGCGGCGCACGGCCTCCGCCCGTATGGAACGGGACTCGTAGATTGCCTGTTTACCCTCTGTCGTATTCACGATCAACGATATCTCGTCGTTCTTGATCATATCGACGATATGCGGTCGTCCTTCCCGTACCTTGTTGGCCCGGCGGCAGGCGACGCCTGCGCGCGCGAGGGCGTTCGCCGTTCCGTGGGTCGCCACGATGTCGAAGCCGCGGGCCTCGAGGACCTGCGCCAGCTCGACGGCGCCATCCTTGTCGCGATCCCTGACGCTCAACAGTGCGACGCCCTGCCTCGGCAGCACGACCCCCGACGCGAGCTGCGCCTTGGCGTACGCTTCGCCGAAGGAGCGTCCTGTGCCCATTACCTCGCCGGTGGATTTCATCTCCGGCCCCAGGATCGGGTCGGAGCCGGCGAACTTCACGAAGGGGAATACCGACTCCTTCACCGAATAATACGGCGGAATCCGCTGGTTGACGAAGCCCTGCTGTTCCAGCGTTTCGCCCACCATAACACGTGCGGCGATCCCCGCCAGCGGGATGCCGATTGCCTTCGCGACGAACGGGACCGTGCGCGAGGCACGGGGGTTCACCTCCAGCAGGTAGACCACGTCGTTCTGGATGGCGAACTGGATGTTCATGAGGCCGATGACGTCGAGGCCCTTCGCGAGGCGCGTCGTCTGGTCGATCAGCGTCTGCTGCAGCTCGGGTCTGAGGCTGAAGGGCGGCAGGGAGCAGCCGGAATCGCCGGAGTGCACGCCGGCCTGCTCGATGTGCTCCATGATGCCGCCGATCAGCACGCGCTCGCCGTCGCAGATGGCGTCGACGTCGACCTCGATGGCGAGGTCGAGAAAGCGGTCCAGCAGCACCGGGCTGTCGTTCGAGACCTTGATGGCCGCATCCATGTACGCCTGGAGGTCTTCCTCGCTGTGCACGACCTCCATGGCGCGGCCGCCGAGCACGTAGGACGGCCGGACGACGAGCGGATAGCCCACTTCGGCGGCGAGCTGCAGCGCTTCCTGGTAGCTCCGCGCGGTCCGGTTCGGCGGCTGCTTCAGCTCGAGGCGCTCCACGAGCTTCTGGAAGCGCTCGCGGTCCTCGGCGAGGTCGATGCAGTCCGGCGAGGTGCCGATGATCGGCGCGCCGGCGGCCTCGAGATCGCGTGCGAGCTTGAGCGGCGTCTGGCCCCCGTACTGCACGATGACGCCCTTCGGCTGCTCCTTGTCGATGATCTCCATGACGTCTTCGAAGGTCAGCGGCTCGAAATAGAGGCGATCGGAGGTATCGTAGTCGGTCGAGACGGTCTCGGGGTTGCAATTGACCATGATCGTCTCGTAGCCCGCCTTCTTCAGCGCGAAGGAGGCGTGGACACAGCAGTAGTCGAACTCGATGCCCTGCCCGATGCGATTCGGCCCGCCGCCGAGGACGATGATCTTGGGCCGATCGGTCGGGTCGGCTTCGCATTCCTCCTCGTACGTGGAATACATGTAGGCGGTGGAGGTGGCGAATTCGGCCGCGCACGTGTCGACCCGCTTGTAGACGGGGCGGATGCCGAGCTTGAGCCGCCGCTGCCGCACGGCAGTCTCCTTCTGCTTGAGAACGCCCGCGAGCCTCGCGTCCGAGAAGCCCTTGCGTTTCAGGCGGCGCATGCGATCGTAATCGAGCGCGGCGATGCCGTCGGTCGCCAGCGTCTGCTCCTCCGCGACGAGGTCGGCGATCTGGCACAGGAACCAGCGGTCGATGCGGCTCAGCTCCGCGACTTCGTCGATCGTGAAGCCCTGGCGCATGGCATCGGCGACATACAGCAGCCGCTCGGGCCCCGGATGGCGGAGCTCCTGCCGCAGCAGGTCGCGGTCGACCTCGCCCCGGACCTCGGTCACGCGCTCGTCCAGGCCGTCCATCCCCGTCTCCAGGCTGCGCAGGGCCTTCTGCAGCGACTCCTGGAAGGTCCGGCCGATGGACATGGCCTCGCCGACCGATTTCATCTGCGTCGTCAGGCGGTCATTGCTGCCCGGAAACTTCTCGAAGGTGAAGCGCGGAATCTTGGTGACGACGTAGTCGATCGTCGGCTCGAACGACGCCGGCGTCGCGCCGCCGGTGATCTCGTTCCTGAGCTCGTCGAGCGTGTAGCCAACCGCCAGCTTGGCCGCGACCTTGGCGATCGGGAAGCCGGTGGCCTTCGACGCGAGCGCGGAGGAACGGGAAACGCGCGGGTTCATCTCGATGACCAGCATGCGCCCGTCCTCGGGATTGACCGCGAACTGGACGTTGGAGCCGCCGGTCTCGACGCCGATCTTGCGCAGCACCTCGATGGAGGCGTCGCGCATGAGCTGGTATTCCTTATCGGTCAGCGTCTGCGCCGGCGCGACCGTGATCGAGTCACCCGTGTGCACGCCCATCGCATCGACGTTCTCGATCGAGCAGACGATGATGCAGTTGTCGTTCTTGTCCCGCACCACCTCCATCTCGAATTCCTTCCAGCCGATCACCGATTCCTCGAGCAGCACCTCGTTGGTCGGGGACATCTCGAGGCCGTGCGAGACGATGGACTCGAACTCCTCCCGGTTGTAGGCGATGCCGCCGCCGGTCCCGCCCAGCGTGAACGACGGCCGCACGATCACCGGAAAGCCGATGTCGCGCTGTACCCTGAGCGCGTCCTCCATGGTGTGCGCGATGCCCGCCTGCGCCACCTCGAGGCCGATCTGCGTCATCGCCTCCTTGAACTGCTCGCGGTCCTCGGCCATGTCGATCGCCTGCTTCGA
>CAZTAE010000316.1:0-2889 GCA_964611535.1 uncultured Woeseiaceae bacterium | reverse complement strand
CGCTTCGTCTCCGGCAAGGAGGCGTACCAGCAGGCCAACAACAAGACCAAGTTCCAGCAGATCAGGGATCAGAAGTAGGAGCCCGCTCTGCGGGCGACCCACCGCCGGTCGCCCGCAGAGCGGGCTCCTGCACCGCGACAGCAGGGAATCCTCCACCACCGCCGGACGTGAGCGGGTCGAGTGATCGGCAAGCAACCGACCGCACCTGCGTGGCATAATGGTTGCTTTTGACTCGCCAGCCGGTTATGCCGTCCAACGTCCGCAAAATCCTCGTCAGCAGCGCCCTCCCCTACGCCAACGGTTCGATCCACCTGGGCCACCTGGTGGAGTACGTGAACTCGGACATCTGGGCGCGCTTCCAGAAGATGCGGGGGCATATCGTGAGCTACGTGTGCGCGAGCGACGCGCACGGCACGCCGATCATGATCAAGGCGCGCGAGGAAGGCATTGCGCCGGAGGCGCTGATCGAACGCGTCTCGGCGGAGCAGCAGGCAGACCTCGAGGCCTTCGGCGTCGCCTTCGACAACTTCAATTCGACGCACTCGCCCGAAAACGAGCAGCTGGTGCAGCGCATCTACACGGCGCTGAAAGAAGCCGGCCACATCTACACGCAGACTATCGAACAGGCGTACGACGAGGTCGAGAAGATGTTCCTGCCCGACCGGTTCGTGCGCGGCACCTGCCCGCGTTGCGAGAGTGAGGACCAGTACGGGGACGCGTGCGAGATCTGTGGCGCCACGTACGCGCCGATCGACCTCGTGAAGCCGGTTTCGGTGCTGTCGGGGACGACGCCCCTGTGGAAGGAGTCGGAGCACTATTTCTTCCGCTTGAGCGAGTTCGGGGATCGACTGAAGAACTGGATGAAGTCGGCATCGCTGCACCGGCACGTCACCAGCAAGCTGGAGGAATGGTTCGAGGCGGGTCTCCGGGACTGGGACATTTCCCGAGACGCGCCGTACTTCGGTTTCCTGATCCCGGGCACGGAAGACAAGTATTTCTACGTCTGGCTCGATGCGCCGGTCGGGTACGTCGCCAGTTTCCTGGACCTGTGCAACCGGCGCGACGACCTCGACTTCGACGAGTACTGGCTGCCGGGACATGACACCGAGGTGTACCACTTCATCGGCAAGGACATCGTGTATTTCCACACGCTGTTCTGGCCGGCCGTGCTCGAAGGCGCCGGTTTTCGGCAACCCGACAGCGTCTATGCGCATGGCTTCCTCACCGTCAACGGCAAGAAGATGTCGAAGTCGCGCGGCACGTTCATCAATGCACGCACCTGGCTCGATCACCTCGATCCGAGCTGCCTGCGCTACTACTACGCGGCCAAGCTCGGTCCGGGCATGGACGACATCGACCTCAACTTCGAGGACTTCGTCGCCCGGGTGAACGCCGATCTGGTCGGCAAGTTCGTCAACATCGCCAGCCGCTGTGCCGGTTTCATCAGCAAGCGCTTCGACGGGCGGCTCGCGGCGAAGCTGGACGACGAGCAGCTGTATGCGGAGTTCGCGGCGGCAGCGGACGAGGTCGCTGCCCGTTACGAGGCGCGCGAGTATTCGAGGGCGATGCGGGCGATCATGGCGCTGGCCGACCGCGCCAACCGCTACATCGAGGAAAAAAAGCCCTGGTCGATGATCAAGGACGAGACGCGCACGGAAGAGGTCCAGCTCGTCTGCACGCAGGGGCTGAACCTGTTCCGCGCCCTCGCAATCTATCTCGCCCCCGTCCTGCCGGCGGTGTCCGCGTCCGCACGCGGCCTCTTCCGCGAGGAAAGCTGGACCTGGCGGTCCGCGGCAACGCCGTTGCTGGATCGCGTAATTTCCGGATACCAGCCATTGCTCACGAGGGTGGATGCGAGCCAGGTGGAGAAGATGATCGCACAGTCGAAGGAGCCGGCCCCCGCGGAGAAAACAGCGTCACCGACCATCTCCATCGACGAGTTCCTGAAAGTGGACCTGCGCGTGGCGCGGATCGCCGCGGCCGAACCGGTCGCGGGCGCGGACAAGCTTCTGCGGTTGACGCTCGATCTGGGCGGTGACACCCGCACCGTTTTTGCCGGCATCAAGGCAGCCTATGCGCCGGAAGACCTCGTCGGCCGCCGCGTGGTCGCGGTCGCGAACCTGGCGCCGAGGAAGATGCGCTTCGGCGTCTCCGAAGGAATGGTGCTCGCGGCAGGACCCGGCGGCGAGGACGTCTTCCTGCTTTCAGCGGACGACGGCGCCGAACCGGGCATGCGAATCAAATAGCCCGGGGCCCGCGGCGCGACGGGCGCCGTGCAAAGCTCTACAATAGATGCACTGCCGCAGGTTCCCGATACTCCGGGCAAGCCGGTCGGCCCGGCAGGCGAGCGGTAAACACCATGACAGAACTCTTTCTCATCCTGGTCGGAACCGTACTGGTCAACAATTTCGTCCTGGTCCGATTCCTCGGGCTGTGTCCATTCATGGGCGTGTCGAGGAGCCTCGAGGCGGCCTTCGGCATGGCCCTCGCCACCGCGTTCGTGCTGACGCTGTCAGCGGCCGTCAGCTACCTGCTGCACCGCTGGCTGCTGGTGCCGCTCGGGCTCGAGTACCTGCGGACGATCGGGTTCATCCTCGTGATCGCCGCGAGCGTGCAGTTCACCGAGATCATGGTGCAGAGGGTCAGCCCGGTGCTCAATCAGGTGCTCGGCATCTACATACCGCTCATCGCCACCAACTGCGCGGTTCTCGGCGTCGCGCTGCTGAACGTGCAGGAGGCACAGGGATTCGTCCAGTCGGTGCTGTTCGGCTTCGGCGCGGCGGTGGGCTTCGCGCTCGTCCTCGTTCTGTTCGCTGCCGTGCGTGAAAAGCTCATATCCGCCGACATTCCCCTGGCGTTTCGCGGTGCGCCCATTGCGCTCGTCACCGC
>CAZTAE010000315.1:0-2923 GCA_964611535.1 uncultured Woeseiaceae bacterium | reverse complement strand
GGGTATGGTGTTCGGTGAAGCTGCGCAGGAACGACTCGAGATTGTCGCCGAGCGCATCGTTGAGATAGCCACCCTCCTGCACGACCAGCGTCGGCAGCCGGAGCGCGGCGATCTGCTTCGCGATCCGGCCGAAGCCCGGCGTCGAGACGGCGAGACCCTCGAAAGGATCGTCCTCGTACGCGTCCAGCCCGAGGGCGACGACCAGCACACCGGGTGCGTAGGCCGCGATGCGCTCCAGCGCTCGGTCCAGCGCCTGCAGATAGTCGGTGTCGCCGCTCCTCCGCGGCAGGGGCAGGTTGAAGTTGTAGCCGAGTCCGGCGCCCTCGCCGCGCTCGTTGGCGTGTCCCCAGAAGAATGGATAGAAGCGCACCGGATCCGCATGTATCGACACGGTCAGCACGTCGGCGCGAGTGTAGAAGACGTCCTGCGTGCCGTTGCCGTGATGCACGTCGACGTCGAGCACCGCCACGCGCGCGTACCGCGACCGCAGCACCTCCGCGGCGATGGCGCTGTTGTTGAGATAGCAGAAGCCGCCGGCGGTGTCCCTGCCGGCATGATGGCCGGGCGGGCGGCAGAGCGCGTAGCAGGACGCGGCGCCGGCGGCGATGTCCTTCGCCGCGTGCACGGCCGCCATGGCGCTCGCGCGGGCGCTCTCCCAGGTGTCGGCCGTGATCGGACAGCCGGCGTCGAAGACGTGCCAGCCGACCTGCCCGACGGCGGACGCGGGATAGGCGCCGTCGCGGCGGGTCGGGTGCACGTTCGGCATCACCTCCTTCGACGCTTCGGGGATGCGCTGCCAGCGGGCGTGGATGTTCTGCAGGAACTGCAGGTACTCGGGTGTATGCACCGTGGCGATCGCGTCCATGCCGTGCTCGTCCGGCTCCTCGAGCCGCAGGCCGCTCAGCACCGCAGCGGCCAGCAGGACGTCGGCACGCTCCGGCACCTCCGGGTTCGGCTGCGGCGCGCCGGACGACAGCATCGTCTTCGGGTCATGCCGCTTCTGCGCATCCGAGAAAATGACCTTCATTGCTCGCTCCCGTCCCGTCCGTCAGCCAGTCGGTCGAACGCCTCGCCGACGGCCTGATAGATGCATTCGTCTTCCGCATACGCGAGCCCCGCGCTGCGATAGAACGCGCGCGCGGCCGTATTGGCACTCGCCACCGACAGCCGCAGGTACCGAGCACCCTGACCGCGCGCGCACCGCGCCGCCTCCGCCAGCAGGCGTCGGCCGAGACCGGTGCCGCGGGCTTCGTCGACGACGTACAGGTCCTGCACGTAGACGCCCGGCTCGCCGCGCCAGGAGGAGAAGCTCGCGAACCAGAGGCAGAAGCCGAGCGGTCGGCCGCCCCGCTCCGCGATCAGCGCATCGAAGCGTGCCGCGTGCCGGGCGAAATCCCCGGGCGCGCTGGTGACCGCCTTGCCGGGCTGCGTCGCCTGGGCCAGCCGCAGGATCAGGCCGTGCAGGAGGCCCGCGTCCCGCTCCGTCGCCGGCCGTATCGACACCTCGCCCGCCTGCCGGGAGAGCGCGTTCAAAAGTTCACCTTGTCCGCGCCCTTGAGATTCAGCATCTCCCGCGCCTCGGCGGGCGTCGCGATCTCGCAGCCGAGGGACTCCAGGATCACGCGGATCTTGCGCACCTGTTCCGCATTGCTCTGCGCGAGCTTCCGGCGGCCGATCAGCAGGCTGTCCTCCAGCCCGACCCGCACGTTGCCACCGAGGATCGCGCCCATCGTCGCGAGCGGGATCTGCAGGCGCCCCGCGCAGAGCACGGAGAAGCGGTAGTCGTTCCCGAGCAGCCGGTCCGCCGTCGCCTTCATGTGCATGAGGTTCTCCGGCGCGGCGTCGATGCCGCCGAGCACACCCAGCACGAACTGGACGAACAGGGGTCTGGCGACGAGGCCCTCACGGAGATAGTAGGCCAGCGTCTGTATGTGGCCGACGTCGTAGCACTCGAACTCGAAGCGCGTGCCGTGGCGCTCGCCGAGGGTGCGGAAGATCTGCTCGATGTCGGCGAAGGTGTTGCGGAAGGCGATCTCTCTCGTCGCTTCCAGCAGCTTCGGCTCCCAGTCGTGCTTCCAGTCGCTGTAGCGCCCCTGCATCGGGAACAGGCCGAAGTTCATCGTGCCCATGTTGAGCGATGCCATCTCGGGCTGCGCCGCCTCCGGTGCTGCGAGGCGCTCCTCGAGCGTCATCAGCGAGCTGCCCCCGGTCGTGATGTTGATGACCGCATCGCACTCCTTCTTTATGCGCGGCAGGAACTGCATGAACACCTCGGGGTCGGCCGTGGGCTGACCGGTCTCCGGGTTGCGGGCATGCAGGTGCAGGATGGCGGCGCCGGCTTGCGCGGCCTCCACCGCCTGCGCGGCGATCTCCTCCGGCGTCACCGGCAGGTGCGGGCTCATGGTCGGCGTGTGGATCGAGCCCGTGACGGCGCAGGTGATGATGACCTTGCCGTTCATCGGCCTTCAGCCGGCCTCGACGGGCAGTCCATTCGCGGCGGCGAACGCGTCCAAACTGTCTGTGAGTATCGTCATCATCTCCTCGATCTGCTCGCCGGTAATGATGAGCGGCGGGCACACCATGAAGTGATCGCCGACGACACCGCCCCGCGTGCGCCGCGAATAGATGATGAGCCCGCGCCGATAGGCTTCCTCGACCAGCTCCACGTGCGCCTCGAGCCGCGGGGGAAGCGGCTCCATGGATTCCCGGTCGGCCACGAGCTCGAAAGCGAGCAGGAGCCCCTTGCCCCGGACGTCGCCGATGAACGGGTAACGCTGCATGAGGCCGGTCAGGCGGGCGCGCAGGTTCCGTCCCTGCCGGTCCCCGTTGTCCATGAGCTTTTGCTCCAGGAGCTCCTCCACCACAGCGAGACCCGCCGCGCAGCACAGCGGATTGCCGGCGTACGTGAAGCCGTGCGCGAACT
>CAZTAE010000314.1:0-2923 GCA_964611535.1 uncultured Woeseiaceae bacterium | reverse complement strand
ATGACCTGCTCGCGAATTTCGACAGGCGCCGTGCTATGGTTCAGCCCGAGTATGTGCAGCGGCATTGTGTGATCTGGCTGGCGGATGGACCTTCTGGTTCTGCGGGCGCGGGTTTTGTCGGCTTTACAATCTGAAAAGAATCGCTCATTTGGGCTGCTTGATCGTCCCTTTTTCCGTTCTCCGGAGCATTTCGGCCGTGCCCGCTTTCCGCGCCCCTGACCGGGTTCCGGCCCGAGGGGAGATGAGCGCGTATGATAAGCGAACTGCGTGGCCGCTTCCTTGTCTGTTTTCCCACCCGCCGCGCCTTCAGCCACCTCGACAGCAGGAATGACCGACATTTCAGGAATCATCCGTCTCTTCAAGCCGTTATCGCGGCCGGCCCTGCTGCTGGCCTCAGGCCTCCTGTTCCTGCCGGTGAGCCAGCCGGCCGTCGCCGCTGATGACGACAAGGCAGCGGATCACATCCTGAAAGCCGAGGAGGCGCTGGAGCAGAACCGCTACAAGACCGCGTCCGAGCACTACCGGAAGGCCGCGGAAGCGACAGACGACGTCGAGATCGCCCGGCAGGCGACGCGGGTGTCCTACAGCTTCGGATTCAGCGAGGACGCCCTGCGCTCGGCAAAGCGCTGGGCCGAGCTGGACAAGGAGGACGACGAGGCCCAGCTGTACGTCGCCCAGCTTCAGTTGCAGAACGGCGACCTGCGCGCTTCGAAGCGCAGCTTCGAGGAGTTGCTCGAGCGGGGCGACGAGCCCGTCGATGAACGGCTGGTTTCGCTCATTCCCCTGCTGACCGAGGAGGATCCGGAGGACAGCTACCGGCTGATGCGCGAGCTGGCGAAGCCGTACCGGGATTCCGCGCCGGCGAATTACGCCGCCGGCGTCCTGGCCCTGCAGGCCGACGAGTGGCGGGAGGCACGGGAATGGGCGGAGCGCGCGATCGAGCTGGACTCCGAGTGGGTGAAGCCGCACCTTCTTTTTGCGCGCTCGCTGCTGCTCGGCGGCGAGACCGAAGCCGCTATCGACTACACCGCGCGGCTGGTCGGCGAGGACATGGACCCCGACCCGGAGTTGCGCCTGGAACTCGCCGTCATGTACATGTCGGCGGAACGGGACGACGATGCGCTGAGCCAGGTCAACCAGATCCTGCTCGAGCAGCCGGCGCGGACAGACGCGCTGCGCCTCATGGCGATCATCAACTTCCGGCAGGAGCACCTGGATGCGGCATGGTCGGATTTCCAGGACCTGCTCGCCAGCGGCCACTACACGATGGACGCGCTGCACTATCTCGGCCGGATCGCCGACCGGCGCCAGGAATACGACGAGGCGATCGCGCTCTACTCTCGGGTCATCGCCGGGCCCAACGCGGTGGTCTCCCAGCGCCGGGCCAGCGGCATCATGGCCGAGCAGGGCGAACCGGAGAAGGGTCTGCAGCACCTCGAGGAGTTCGGGGAACGCCATCCCGCTCACGCCATCGACATGCTGCAGGCGCGCGCGCAGCTGCTCGCATCGCTGGAGCGGTATCCGGAGGCGCTCGAGGTCTACGAGCGGGTCATGGACTACCGGCCGGACAGCGAGAGCGTGGTGCTGGGCAAGGCCGAGCTGCTGTTGCGCATGGACCGGGTGGACGATGCAATCAGGCAATACCGCGCTGCCGTCAGGCGGTGGCCGGACAGCGCCATGTCGCTGAACGCGCTGGGCTATACGCTGGCCGACCGGACGACCCGATATCGCGAAGCCCGGCGGCTGATCAGGAAGGCGCTGGAACTGGAGCCCGACAGCCCGGCGATCATCGACAGCTGGGGCTGGGTGCTGTACCGGCAGGGCGAGTACGAGGAGGCGCTCGAGGAGCTCCAGCGAGCCTACGACGGCTTGAAGGACCCCGAGGTCGCGTCGCACATCGTCGAGGTGCTGTGGAAGCTGGATCGCCTGGACGAGGCGCGCGAGGTGCTGGAAGAAGCCGAGGTTCTGTTCCCGGACAGCCCGCTGCTGCAAGATGTCCGCGAGCGAGTGTTCCCCGAGGAGCCCTGAGGGCGTGCCGTGACGGTGCGCAGGCTTCCGCGCTTACTGTTGTTACTGGTGCTGGCGGGCTGCGCCGCAGAGCGCGGCCTCGAGCTGCCGGAGCTGTCCGAGTGGGAAGTGCGCAAGGAGGCGCTGGCCGATCTCGACGAATGGGAGTTCCGCGGCCGGGTCGGTGTGCGCACCACCGACGACGGCTTCAACGGAAACCTGCGGTACTGGCAGAACGACGACGTGTTCCTGGCGTCCGTCAGCGGCCCCTTCGGCGCCGGCACGGTGAAGATCCAGGGCCACGGCCGCGAAATCTCGATCACCGACCAGGAGGGCGAGGTGACGGAGATGCAGGACGCCGAAGCCATGCTCTGGCGCCGCTACGGCTGGACCATCCCGGTGACGAGCCTGCGCTTCTGGGCGCTCGGCATACCGGATCCGTCCCTGCCGGCTGTTACCGCCGTCGGCGAAGACGGGCTGCTGCAGCGGCTGGAGCAGGGTACCTGGGACGTAAGGATCGATGAATACCGGGAGGGCGGCGGGCAGCTGATGCCGCGCAGGATGACCGCCACTCAGCGCGATACCCGGGTGCGCATCGTGATCGACAACTGGATATTTCACTGACGCATCCACCGCGTTGACACCCCGGGTACCGCCGCTCACAATTCGCGCGACTGGCACGGTTGGGGTGTAGCCAAGTGGTAAGGCAACGGGTTTTGATCCCGTGATTCGCAGGTTCGAATCCTGCCACCCCAGCCACTTTCCCGGTTGCCCGTGAAACAGGGCGGCGAAACCGTCCGGATACAAGGAGAGCAGTAGCCGTGGATCTGGCGACAATGGCAATCTTTTCCGGCAATGCGCACCCGAAGCTTGCGCACGAGATTGCCAAGGTCCTGCACGTGCCGCTGGCCAAGGC
>CAZTAE010000313.1:0-2930 GCA_964611535.1 uncultured Woeseiaceae bacterium | reverse complement strand
GCCCGCCGGAACCGCCGCCGCCCCCGGCGCCAACCACACCGTTCGTCCGGGGTGAACGCAAGGTCGGGCGCAACGAGCCCTGTCCCTGCGGCTCCGGCAAGAAATACAAGCAATGCCACGGCCGTCTCAGCTGAGCTCGGCCCGGCGGCCACTGTGGAGCCCGCCCCGCGGGCGACCGACTCAACCACCAGCCGCGGATGCTCGACCCTCGACCCGGCGCATCCACGTCGCCGCCGGCATCCTGAAAGACGCTGCCGGCCGAATCCTCCTGGCCGAACGCCGCCACGACCGGCTCTATGCGGGCTACTGGGAGTTCCCCGGCGGCAAGGTCCAGCCGGGCGAGATGCCGGCGGCGGCGCTACGCCGGGAGCTGGCGGAGGAACTCGGTATCGAAGCCGGCGTTATCGAGCACTTCCAGACGCTCGAGCACGACTACCCGGACCGGCTCGTCCGCCTCGACTTCTTCCTCGTCACGGCCTGGCGACACCCCGTCCAGCCGCTGGACGGGCAGAAGCTCCTGTGGACCGCCCCTGCGGACGTCGACAGGGAGCGCATCCTGCCGGCGGACCTCCCGGTCATTGACGCCCTGCTGTAGGAGGCCGCCTCGCGGGCGACCTGCCTCATCGTAACGACGGTCTTGGCGGCTGCATCGATATGTCAGCGCAAACGCTTACAATACGCCGCACAGGGGCGCCAACCGGATTGACCGCGTCCGCGGCATAAGGTGGACGAATGGCCGCGGCAATCAGCGCGCGACCGGAATTTCCATGACATCACATCCCGCGAGCGTGACGGAACCCAGAGTCTGTCATATCAATACGGCAGGCGGGTTCCGTGGCGGCGAAAGGCAGACCGAACTGTTGGTCCGGGAACTCGCTGCGAGACACTGGCGGCAGCGACTGGTGGCGCGTGCCGGCGGGCCGCTCGCGAAGCGATGCCGGCGCATTGACGGTCTGGAGATTGCCGAGGTGTTTCCACACCCCACGTTCGCGGCGGCAGCGGCCCGCGGCAGCAGCATCGTGCACGCGCATGAAACGAGAGCCACCTACGCCGGCTGGCTTTTGCAATGGTGGTCGAAGACGCCCTACCTGTTGACGGGCCGCATCGGCCATCCGACCGGTGCAAGGTTGCTCCGCACCCGCGCTTACCGCTCTGCGAATTGCGTGGTTGCCGTATCCTCATCGATTGCCCGGACCATCGAGCACCATTACCCGGAAATCAATTGCCGGATTGTGCCGGATGCTCATGCCGACATGCTGACCGGCCGTGACACGTCCGCGAATGTCCTGGAAAAATGGAACGGCAAGACGATCATAGGGCACATCGGCGCGCTGCGGCATGACGACAAAGGCCAGGGCACGATCATCGAAGCGGCGCGGCGGTTGCAGGATTCGCAGCCGAATCTGCATTTCGTGCTGCTCGGCGATGGCAAGGACGACCACGAATTTCGCCGAGCCGCTGAGGGGCTTCACAACCTCGAGTTTGTCGGCTTTGTCGATAACGTGGCCGATTATCTGGCCGCGTTCGATATATTCGTGTATCCGTCGTTGCGCGAAGGGCTGGGTTCCTCCCTGCTGGATGCAATGCAATTCGGCCTGCCAATCGTGGCAACACGGGTCGGCGGCATTCCGGAGCTTGTTGAGGATCAGGTCAACGGCCTGCTGATACCACCGAGAAGCTCCCGGGACCTGATCGAGGCTTTACAGCGCATTTTGGAAGACGCAGAGCTGCGCGAGTCCATGCGCCGGGAAAACCGTAACAAGGCGGCACAATACGGCGTTGATCGCATGGCGTCGTCGTACGAATCGATCTACCGATCGATCTTGAGCGGAAAGGGCTGACTGGTACCTGCAGGAGCCCGCTATTTATCCTCATCCAGCCAATGGTGTTAAGGTGACCGACGAGCCGGTGGATGGTTTGCGTTCGATTTTGCGTTCGACCAGCCGGCGATTCAGGAAACTTTCTGAATAGACCGGTGCAGCGGTAAAGTTCTTCGTCGCCTCGCACGCAGAGAAAGGCTGCCACGCTAGTCAGGCGCATCCGGATACAGTGACAGTCCGCAATGCGCGGTCGGCAAGGGAGCTTTACATAATTAATTGGGGAAAGCATTTCGTCTACTGGATCGCGCCGTCGCTGGCGATCGGCGTCATGATCGCGATGTACCTCTCGGACGTCCGTTGGCTGATGACCCTCGTCGCGCCGGAGGTCAACCGGGAACTGGGCCTGCTGGAGGGCCTGCAGAACCTGGGCCTGCTGCTCATTATCGGCCTGACCGCCTGGCGGTCGTACCGCAGCGAGGCGGCGCTCGAACGCGGCCTGTTCCTGGTGTTCGTCGCCGGTTCGCTGTTCATGCTCCTGGAGGAACTGGACTACGGCACCCACTACTGGTGGGCAATCCAGGGCTGGGAAATGGACACCCGCCCGACTGTCAACATCCACAACTACCAGGGCGATCGCTATCTCGACTGGTTCAAAAAAGGCGGCGACGCCTTGATGGTGCTGTGGTTCGTGGTATTTCCCTGGGCGACCCTGCGCAGCCGCAACCGGTGGGTGCGCTTTCTCCGGCCCGACCGCCTGTTCACCCTGTCGCTGATCGCGGCGGCCCTGCTCTCGGACGCCGCGCACCATCTCGACGACAACTTCGCGCCCACGCCCGATTACCTGACTGCCGCTATCGGCGAGTTCCGCGAACTATTCACTTATTACATCTGGTTGCTCTACCTGGGCACGCTCACGCGCCTGCGGTCCTGGCCGGGCGACGGCCGCCGCATACCTGACGATGGTGGCTGACGCCACGGGAGGGCTGCCCGTGCAATGGTTGCGGGCTCGTCAGCAGACGCTCAGCAGAAACTTGACGTCGTGGCCCGTCTGTACTGCGCGCTTGTCGACGGACGACCATTCGAGGAAGCGGATGGCGAAGCGGTGCTGGC
>CAZTAE010000312.1:0-2937 GCA_964611535.1 uncultured Woeseiaceae bacterium | reverse complement strand
TCTGCGCCTCGGCGACGGCCTGCAGCGTCAGCGTGGTCTTGCCCGACGATTCCGGCCCGTAGACCTCGACCACCCGCCCTCTCGGCAGGCCGCCGATGCCGAGCGCGACGTCGAGGCCGATGGAGCCGGTAGAGACCGCCTCGATGTCCTTGGCGGGGCCCCCGTCGCCAAGGCGCATCACGGAGCCCTTGCCGAACTGCTTTTCTATCTGGCCGAGTGCTGCGGCGAGCGCTTTCTTGCGATTCTCATCCATCGTTGTAATGCCGTTTGCGTCTGGAGTTGAAGGGTGGATTATTTCACAGTTTCCTCACCGCCCGAAGCCGGCCTGGCTGCGCGAATCGGGGCAGTGTGTCGAGAATCTCAGGAATCGGGCGGAACCTCTTGTTTGAGCGGCCGGTAATGCACACCGGAGGGCGCGGGCTCGGATTCGACCAGCTCGAATCGCTCCCATTCCAGGTCCACGGGCCGCGCCAGCGGAATCGTGTCGAAGATCCGCGCGCGCCTTGCGACGGTAATATGCGGTCGAAAGACGCGGTCCTCCGGCTGCACCTCGAAAGCTTTCAGGAGCTCCTCGAGCGAGCCCACCAGCCGCTGCAGCGGCTCCGGCGTCGTGAGGGGCAGAAGCGCAGCCACCTTCGACCGCGGCCAGTAGCCGAGGCGGTCGAAGCGCAGGCGGAGCGGTGCCACCTCGATCTCGTCCGCCGCCCCCTGCAGGAACGGGATCTGTGCCTCCGGAAAGCCACCGATGAACACGAGCGTGACGTGCCAGTTGCGGCGGTCGACGGGCGTCCCCTCGACGGTCGGCAGAACGGGCCTCAAGGTGTCCCGCAGCAGCTCGCGCTGCCGGTCCGAAGGCCAGAGGGCGAAGAACAGACGGCGTTCAGACACAGCGGCCCAGCCTGTCCTTGAGGCCCCGGAGCGCCCGCAGGACGCTCGCCGAGCGGATCGCGTGGCGGTCGCCGCTCAGATGGTGCAGCTCGCTGTCCACCTCCCGCTTGCCCCGGATGCGGCAGGCCCAGGCGAACCACACGGTGCCGACGGGCTTCTCGTCGGTGCCGCCGCCCGGCCCCGCGACGCCGCTCACGGCGATGGCCAGATCCGCGCCGCTCAGGTTGAGCGCGCCGCTCGCCATCTCCCGCACGGCCGGTTCGCTGACGGCGCCGTGCGCCTGCAGAACGGCCGGGTTCACCCCCAGCAGCGACTCTTTCGCGCCGTTACTGTAGCTGACGATGCCGTAGCCGAAGCAGCCGGAGCTTCCGGGCACGTCGGTGAGTGCCTTGGCGATCCAGCCGCCGGTACAGGATTCGGCAACCGACACGGTCTTGCCGGCGGTGCAGAGCCCGGTCACGAGGCTTGCCGCCAGTTCGCCGATCGCGTCGCTATCCGGCACGCTTCCCGCCCGTCAGCAGTGAGTCGTAGAGCTGCATGTGCGCATTCACCATTGTCTCGAGCGAGAATTCGCTGCGGGCGCGTTGCCTTGCTGCCTCGCCATAAGCTCGCCGAAGCGTCTCGTCTCTCATCATTCCGAGGATCCCCTCCGCCAGGGCGTCCGCATTGCCGGGCTCGACCAAAAGCCCTGTATGCCGGTCGAGCACGGCCTCGCGCGCTCCCGCCACGTCGAATGCTATCACCGGAACGCCGGCCGCGGCGGCCTTGAGCATCGCGACACCCAGCCCCTCGCGCAGCGCGGGATGCACGACGAGATCGAACGCCGCCAGGTAACGGTCCAGATCGGCCCGGAAACCGGCGAACTGCACCGTCCGGCCGAGGTTCAACCGCGCGGCCTGAACCTCGAGGTCCGGTTGCAGCCGGCCCCGCCCGAACAGGACGAGGCGGGCGCGCGGCGCCTGCCGCGCAACGGCCGCCATCGCGTCCAGCAGGTAACGGTGGCCCTTGCGCGGAATCAGCTGGCCGATGGCGGCGATGGCGAACGCCTCGCAACTCACGCCGAAGTGCTCCTTCAACAGGCGCCGGGGCGGGGCATGGTCGAAGGGCGCGGGGTCGACGGCGCTCCGGATGACGTGAATCCGCTCGTCGGGTACGCCGCTCTTGCCCAGCGCCGCGGCGACAGCGCCCGAAATCGCAACGATCTTGCGGTACGGGCGATACCGCAGTGCCGCGAGAAACGCGGGCTCCGCGTGATCGACCCGGCGCGACAGCACTGCCGGAATGCCCGCCAGGGCCGCGGCAGTGCCGCCCCAGATATCCGCACCGCGGCGGCTGTGGCAATGCACGATATCCGGCCTCTCGCGGCGCAGCACATGGCGCAGCCGCCAGGCGAAGGCTGCGTCGACATCGCCCCCGCAGCGGACCGGGATGACGGATGCAGCCCGGCTTGCATGCGCCCCCGTCTCGCTCTCCGGTGGGCAGACCAGCAGATTGTCGACGCCCCGACGCCGCAAGCCCTCCATCAGGTAGACGACCTGTTGCGCGCCGCCGTAGAAATGCCGGCCGGTCTCCACGTGCAGGATTCTCATCGTTCGCGTTGTCCCGACCGGCGCCGCGCGCGGCATCGACTTGCCCGGGTGCAGAGGCTAGCATGAGCGGGATGCCAGCTTCCTCGCCGATGAGCGCGAACGTCGCACCCGTACATACGCCGATGATGCAGCAGTACCTGCGCATCAAGCGGGACTATCCGGACATGCTCGTGTTCTATCGCATGGGCGACTTCTACGAGCTGTTTTACGACGACGCGAAGCGCGCCGCCGCCTTGCTCGACATCACGTTGACCACGCGGGGCAAGTCCGCCGGCAAGGCGATCCCTATGGCGGGCGTTCCCTACCACGCCGCCGAGTCCTACCTGGCGCGGCTGCTCAAAAAAGGAGAATCCGTCGCCATCTGCGAGCAGATCGGCGATCCCTCGGCCGCCAGGGGGCCGGTCGAGCGCCGCGTCACCCGCATCGTCACACCCGGGACGCTGACCGACGAGGCGCTCCT
>CAZTAE010000311.1:0-2942 GCA_964611535.1 uncultured Woeseiaceae bacterium | reverse complement strand
ACGCCGGTCACGCGCCCGCCCTCGCGGCGGATGCCGGTGACCTCGCAGTTCTGGATGATGTCGACGCCGCGGGCATCGGCCGCGCGGGCGTAGCCCCAGGCGACGGCGTCATGGCGCGCGGTGCCTCCGCGCCGCTGGTACGTCGCGCCGAGCACCGGGTAGCGCAGATCGCGGGACACGTTCAGCTGGGGACAGACCTGCTTGACCCCGACTGCATCCAGCCACTCGGAATCGACGCCGTTCAGACGGTTCGCTTCCGCGCGCCGGCGGGCGGCGCGGACGTCGCTCAGGTTGTGCGCCAGGTTCAGCACGCCGCGCGGGCTGAACATGACGTTGTAGTTGAGCTCCCGGGAGAGTGTCTCCCACAGCTTGAGCGAGTGCTCGTAGAGCGCCGCGCTCTCGTCCCACAGATAATTCGAGCGCACGATGGTCGTGTTGCGGCCGGTGTTGCCGCCGCCGAGCCAGCCCTTCTCCAGCACCGCGACGTTCGCGATGCCGTGGTTCTTCGCCAGGTAATACGCGGTGGCGAGACCGTGGCCGCCACCGCCGACGATAACCACGTCGTACGAACGCTTCGGCTCCGGGCTCCGCCACTGCCGCGGCCACGCTTCGTGGCCTGTCAGGGCGTTGCGCGCCAGCGACCAGACCGAGTACTTTCCCACCATCACCCCCTTTGCAGTCTTGCCACTATCTCGCCGGGCCCGACCTGCCGATAGAACGAGGCCGACACGGTACCGGTAGAATTGCGACACTGCGCCTGTCGTTGACATCGCCGGGCCGCCTCTGCAGACTCGACCGGAAGCAGCGCCGCGCTCTGCCCTGTCCGCATGCACCCGAGGGACGGCCAGAACATGACTCTCGCCGAGGCGAACCTCCACGACGCGGACCGCGAGCGCGCCCGGCTCCGCGTCGGCTTCGTCACCCTCCGGAATTTCACGCTCCTTCCCTTCGCCGGCTTCATCGACGTGCTGCGCCTCGCCACCGACGAAGGCGACCTGAGCCGCCAGCGGGCCTGCCGCTGGCAGGTCATGTCGAGCGGTGCACGCGAGCTGCGTGCAAGCTGCGGCACGATGGTGCGCGCTGATTCCGGCTTCCGCGATCCGCGCGAGCTCGACTACATCGTGGTCGTCGGCGGCCTGCTGCACGAGCATCCGCAGGCGGACGAGGCGACGGACCGGTACCTGCTGCGGGCAGCCGCCGCCGGCGTGCCCCTGGTCGGCCTCTGTACCGCGGTTTTCACGCTCCTGCGCCTCGGGCTCATGTCCGGCCGCAAGTGCTGCGTCTCCTGGTATCACTACTGGGACCTGAAGAAAGCCTTTCCCGACGTCACGCCGATGGCCGACCGACTTTTCGTCGCGGACGGCCCACGCATCACCTGCGCTGGCGGCACCGGCGCGATCGACCTCGCCGCCTGGATCGTGACGCGCCACCTCGGCCGCACCACGGCCGACAAGGCGCTGCACATTCTCATCGCCGACGGTGCGCGACCGGCCGATGCGCCGCAACCGCACGTCGTCGTCGATCACCAGGCGCGCGATCCGCGGCTGGAGGCCGCCATGGACATCATCGAGCAGAACCTGGCGGAGCCGCCGTCGATCGAGGAGCTCGCGCAACGCGCGGGGCTGTCGCGCCGCCAGCTCGAGCGCATCTTCCGCAACGAGCTGTCCATGTCGCCCTGGAAGTACGCACTCGGCCGGCGCCTGCGCCAGGCGCACCTGCTGCTGACGCAGACGGAGCACTCGATCACCGATATTGCACAGGAGTGCGGATTCGCCGACGCGTCGCACTTTTCCCGCCACGTCCGCGCGACTTTCGGCGCGGCGCCGCAGACCGTGCGGAATACCGCCATTGCCGTAAATCCACGAACGTCGAGCCGAAGACCGGGAAGGGCACTGCAACGGGAAAGCTTTACGGGGTACGCCCATGAATGACACCCGCATCACGCGGACTCCGCAGAACATCGCCTTCCTGCTGCTGCCGCATTTTTCGATGATGGCTTTCACCTCGTCGGTGGAACCGCTGAGGGCGGCGAACCGCCTGAGCGGCAAGACGCTTTACGCCTGGCGCACGCTCAGCGTGGACGGCGGACCGGTACGCGCCAGCAACGACGTCGTGCTGGTGCCGGACGGCTCGCTGTTCGACGACTTCACCGCCGACTCGCTCTGCGTATGCGCGGGCGTGCGCGCCGAGCGTTTCAACGACCGGAACGTCTTCAATCGCCTTCGCGAACTGTCCCGCCGGCGCATGTCGCTGGGCGGTGTCTGCACGGGACCCCTGGCGCTGGCCAGGGCCGGGCTGCTCGACGGCTACCGCTGCACGATCCACTGGGAGAACATGGAGGGCTTCGTCGAGGACTTTCCCAAGCTCGACATCACGGCGACCCTGTTCGAGATCGACCGCGATCGCTACACCTGCTCCGGTGGCACCGCGCCGCTCGACATGATGATCTACGCCATCTCGCGCGACTTCAGCGACAAGCTCGCGATCGGCGTCGCCGAGCAGATGCTGCACAGCTTCGTCCGCCAGCCGCACGACGCGCAGCGCATGTCGATCCAGTACCGGACCGGCATCAGCAACGCGAAGCTGCTGGCCGTGATCGCCTACATGGAAGCCTATCTGGAGACGCCGGTGTCACTGGCGGAGCTGGCCAGCTCCGTCAACCTGTCGGTGCGCCAGCTCGAGCGGCTGTTCCGGAATCATCTGGGCAAGACGCCGACGCGCTATTACCTGGAGTTACGCCTCCAGCGCGCGCAGCTGTTGCTGCGTCAGACGACGATGCCGATCCTCCAGGTGGCCGTGGCCTCCGGCTTCGCCTCGGCCTCGCATTTCGCGCGCTGCTACCGGGAACTCTTCAAGTGCGCGCCGCGGGCCGAGCGGACGCATCACCAGCCGGAGGCAACCGGCGGCGATGCGTCACGGACTCCGCCGCCGGCGACGGGCAA
>CAZTAE010000310.1:0-2943 GCA_964611535.1 uncultured Woeseiaceae bacterium | reverse complement strand
ACTGACCGGTGCCGACAGGCTGCTCGCCGCCAACTGTGCATTTCTGCGGCGCGAGAAGGACGTGGTGTACCTGGCGCTCGACGGCCGTTCGGAATCGCTGTTGACCCGCCCGCGGCAGAACGTGCTGGCGGCGGCGCTGTCGGCGCATTTCGGTGAGGACCTGCAGGTCGAGATTTCCGTCACCGAGAGCGCTCCGACCGAAACGCCGATGCAGGAGAAGGCACGGCTGGAGGATCAGCAGCTGGAGGCTGCGCGGGAGTCGCTCGAGTCTGATCCCAACGTCAGGGCGCTCAAGGACATGTTCGGCGCGGAGCTGAATCCGGATTCCATTGAACTCGTCGACAAGCGACGATCCGCAAACCGGGAGTAACTTATGAAAGGCGGCATTGGCCAGCTCATGAAACAGGCCCAGCAGATGCAGGCCGAAATGCAGAAGGCGCAGGAGGAAATGGCGAACATGACGGTGACCGGCGAGTCCGGCGCCGGCATGGTGAAGATCACCATGACCTGCAAGCACGAGGTCCGCTCACTCGATATCGACGATTCCGTGCTCGGCGACGACAAGGACATGCTGGAGGACCTGGTCGTCGCCGCCTTCAACGACGCACTGCGGCGCGCGGAGGAAGCGGTCCAGGAGAAGTTCTCGGGCATGGCCTCGGGCCTGAATCTGCCGCCGGGTATGAAGCTGCCGTTCTAGCACCGGCCCGGCCCGTGTCCTTCTCGCCATTGCTCATTCGCCTGATCGACGCACTGCAATGCATGCCGGGTGTCGGGCGCAAGTCCGCCCAGCGCATCGCCTTCCAGTTGCTGGAGCGGGACCGCGAGGGCGCGGCGAAAATGTCGCAGGCGCTGGCCGAGGCCGTCGCGCACATCGGCCACTGCGGCAGATGCCGAATGTTTTCCGAACAGGCGCTCTGCAGCCTGTGCAGCGCCCCCGGGCGGGACGACACGCTCCTGTGCGTCGTCGAGTCCCCGGCCGACGTCATGGCCATCGAGGACGCGACCGGGTACAAGGGCCGCTACTTCGTGCTGATGGGTCACCTGTCCCCGCTCGACGGCATCGGGCCGGAAGAGCTCGCCATGGGGCAGCTCGAGGACCAGCTGGCCGCCGGCGGTTACCAGGAATTGATCATCGCAACCAACCCGACCGTCGAAGGCGACGCCACGGCGCATTTCCTGTCCGAAATCGCGGCGAGGCACAACGTGCCGGCCAGCCGCATCGCGCACGGCATACCGCTCGGCGGGGAGCTCGAGTACATCGACGGCGGCACGCTGTCGCACGCGTTCTTCGGTCGGCGGGTCGTGGACTGAAGGAGGAAGACGATGACGGATCCGAACTGTATTTTCTGCAAGATTGCCGCGGGCGATATCGAGTCGGAGATCGTGTACCGGGATGACGCCGTCGTCGCGTTCCGGGATACGAATCCGCAGGCACCGACGCACGTTCTGATCATTCCGCGCAAACACGTGCCGACGATCAACGACCTCGACCAGAGCGACGTTGACGCCGTCGGTCGCCTGTTCCTCGCGGCCGGGCAGGTCGCGAAGGAGGAGGGGATCGACCAGAGCGGCTACCGGGTAGTGGTGAACTGCATGGAAGGCGCCGGGCAGTCGGTCTTTCACGTGCACCTGCACGTGCTGGGCGGGCGCCCCTTCCGCTGGCCGCCGGGCTGAGACGGCGCCACAGCGCCGGTTAACGCTCCGCCAGGTGCCTGGCCTTCGCCAGCATCCGCCTGTAACTTTCGTAGCGCCGGGCGCTGATGGCGCCTGACGCTACTCCGTCCTTCACGTTGCAGCCCGGCTCGCGCAGGTGGCGGCAGTTTGCGAATCGGCAGGCTTCGCCGGCGATCCGGATCTCGCGGAAGCCGCGGGCGACCCGGGCAGGGTCGGCGATGGCGGGGGCATACTCGCGCACGCCGGGCGAGTCGATGACGGCGCCGCCGTTCTCCAGCGGCAGCATGACGGAGTTGACCGTCCGGTGCCTGCCTTCGCGGGTGGCATGCGACAACTCCGCCGTGGCGCGTGCCTCGTCGCCGACCAGTCCGTTGATCAGGCTCGACTTGCCGGCGCCGGACTGACCGACCACGATCGCCGTCCGCCGCGCCAGGAACTGGAGCAGGTCGGCAATACCGCGCCCGTCTTTCGCGCTGCAGTGCAGGACGTCGTAGCCGGCCGCCGCAAGCTCCCGCAGCGCGGCGGCGGATGGCTCGGCCGGTTCCCCAAGATCCGCCTTGTTGAACACGACGGCAGCGACCGCGTCCATCAGCTCCGCGGCGCAGAGGTAGGCGTCGACGATGAACCAGTCGGGACGGGGAAGTTCGGCGGCGACCACGGCTATCGCATGGACGTTCGCCGCGAGTACCTCCACTTTGCCGCGCATGTTCGGGCGTGTCAGTTCATTATCGCGGGGCAGGACGGCCGTGACGAGCCATTCGGGCTCGTTCGGCAGGCTGCACACCTCCACGCGGTCACCGCATACGGGCCTGAGGATCTTGCCCTTGATGCGGCCGGCAACTTCGTCCCCACGATCGAGCCGGAGGCCGAGCCGGCGGCCGAAGGTGGCCGTTACCCTGGCCCGCTCGGTCATCCGCTATGCGCAGCTCGTCCTCATGAGTCAAGTATGACGCGATGCCGGCCGGCTTGCACAGGCGGCAACTGTTACACTAATCGCGAGCCGCCCGGCCAGGCGGCACCTTGCGCGACCGGAGCAACCGAGGTAGGGAATGACAGCAGCGGGACGGGGTTCCAGGCTGATCTGGATCGATCTCGAGATGACGGGTCTGGATACCAGAAGCGACGAGATCATCGAGATCGCGACGATCGTCACGGATCACGAGCTCAACGAGATCGCGGAAGGCCCGGTGCTCGCGATCCATCAGCCGGACGATGTCATGGCGGCGATGGACGACTGGAACACGAAGCAGCACCGGGAGTCGGGGCTGA
>CAZTAE010000309.1:0-2950 GCA_964611535.1 uncultured Woeseiaceae bacterium | reverse complement strand
CGACGCCGCCGAAGCTCTGCCAGCGGCCCTCGCAGTTGACGTAGGTGCCGGAGGTCTCGGCGAACGTGCCGACGGGCAGCAGGAGGTCCGCCGCTTCCAGCAGGTCCGGCGAGGCGAACGGCGTCAGCGCCGCGACGAACGGGAGCTTCGCGAGTCTCGCGACCGCGGCCTCCCCCTGCGCCAGGTCGTACCGCGGCTCGACGTTCAAAAGGAGCAGTGCGTCGAGCTCGCCCGCCGGCATCTCCGCGGCGTTCAGGCCCGGTGTCTTGCGCGGCTCGCCGCCGGGACCCCGGTGCGGCAGCAGGCCGGCCAGGTGCGCACCCGCCGAATTCGCCCCCTCGGAGAGATAGCCGAGCGCGGTGCCGGTGAGCCCGGCAATGGCGGCGGCGAGCGCCCGGATGGCCGGGAAATCGAGGTCGCGCGCGGCATCGAGTCCGAGCAGCACGAGCCCTCGTTCCGTCCCGGCAAGCAGGGAGGCCGTGTTCTTCTGGGCGTCCGTCGGCTCGACGCCCTTGCAGATCCCGGCGACCGATCGGGGCAGCTTGCCGCCCTCCGCCGCCGCCACGGCGATGCCGGCAAGCTCGTCCGCGATCGCGCCGTCCGACAGGTACTCCGCGACGTCGAAGTAGTAGTGGTGCCGCTCCGGATTGACGAACGCCACGCGGGCGCCCTCGAGCACGGCCTTGCGCACGCGGTGGGCGATGATCGGCACTTCGCGGCGCAGGTCGGAGCCGACCACCAGGATGCCGTCGCGGTACTCGACGTCCTCGATGCTGCAGCCGAGCCAGGGAAACACCGGATCGTTGTCCTGGTCCGAAAAATCGCGCCGGCGCAGCCGGTGATCGAGGTGGCTGCTGCCGACGGTCTCCGCAACCCGGGCGGCCAGCCAGGCCTCCTCGACGGTCGAGCTCGGGGAGGCGAGGATGCCGGTGGCGCTGCCTGCAGCTTTCACCTTCTCCGCCAGCAGCTGCAGCGCATCCTCCCACGCCGCCTCGCGCCATTCCCCGCCGGTCTTGATCCGGGGCGCGAACAGCCGGTCGCCGGCATAGATGCCCTCGTAGCTGTACCGGTCGCGATCGGCGATCCAGGACTCGTTGATCGCCTCGTTCTCTTTCGGCACCACGCGCTTGATCGTGCCCCGCAGCGAGTGCACGTTGATATTGGTGCCGACGCAGTCATGCGGCGAGATCGTCGAATGCTGCATCATCTCCCAGGCGCGCGCGCTGTAGCGGTACGGCTTGTTGTTGAGCGCACCGACGGGACAGAGGTCGATGATGTTTCCGGAAAGCTCGTGGTCGACCGTTGCGCCTATCCAGGTGCTGATCTTCATCCATTCGCCGCGGCCCATCGTGCCCAGCTCGCGGATGCCGGCCACTTCCTGGCCGAAGCGGACGCAGCGCGTGCAATGGATGCAGCGGGTCATGTCGGTGGAAATCAGCGGCCCGAGGTTCTCGTCCTTGATCGTGCGCTTGCCGAGGTTGTAGCGGGAGATGTCCCGCCCGTAGCCCATGGCGAGGTCCTGCAGCTCGCACTCGCCGCCCTGGTCGCAGATCGGGCAGTCGAGAGGATGGTTGATCAGGAGGAACTCCATGTTCGCGCGCTGCGCGGCGATTGCCCGGGGCGAGCGCGTGAACACCTTCATGCCTTCCGTGGCCGGGGTCGCGCAGGCCGGCAGCGGCTTCGGCGCCTTCTCCACCTCGACGAGGCACATGCGGCAGCTCGCCGCAATGCTGAGTTTGCGGTGATAGCAGAAGCGCGGCACGTAGATACCTATCCGGTCGGTGACCTCCATGACCATCTGGCCCTTCTTCGCCTGGACCGGCTTGCCATCCACCTCGAAATTGATGACGTCGTCGCTCATGAAACTCTCAGGCCGCGGCTTCGGTGGCCGGGGCATCGACGATGCTCCGCCCGTTGTGCCGCACCATGTATTCGAATTCGTGCCGGAAGTGCTTGAGGAAACTCTGGACGGGCCAGGCAGCGGCGTCCCCGAGCGCGCAGATGGTGTGGCCCTCGATCTTGTTGGCGACGTCGACGAGACGGTCGAGGTCGGTCTCCTCGGCACGGCCGGCGATGATGCGGTCGAGCATGCGCCACAGCCAGCCGGTGCCCTCGCGGCAAGGCGTGCACTGGCCGCAGGACTCCGCCATGTAGAAGCGGGCGATGCGCCGGAGCATCCGCACCATGCAGGTGGTCTCGTCCATCACGACGACGGCGCCGGTGCCGAAGGACGAGCCCGCTTCCTTGAGCGAGTTGTAGTCCATGGTGCAGTCCATGATGATGTCCGCAGGCAGCACCGGGACCGACGAGCCGCCGGGGATGACCGCCTTCAGCTTGCGGCCGCCACGCACGCCGCCGCAAAGCTCCAGCAGGTCGGCGAACGGGATGCCCATCGGCAGCTCCAGGTTCTGCGGCTTCTCCACGTGGCCCGAGACCGAGAACTGCGCCGTGCCGCCGGAGCCGTCCGGCCCCAGGCCCGCGAACCAGGCGGCGCCGTTGCGGATGATCGCCGGTACGCTCGCGAGCGTCTGCGTGTTGTTGACCGTCGTGGGCTTGCCGTAGACGCCGTAGTTCGCGGGGAACGGCGGCTTGAACCGCGGCCAGCCGACCTTGCCCTCCAGCGAGTCGAGCAGCGCCGTCTCCTCGCCGCAGATGTAGGCGCCGGCGCCGATGAAGGTGTAGATGTCGACGTCGATGCCGGAGCCCTGGATGTCCTTGCCGAGGAGGCCCGCGTCGTAGGCCTCCTTGAGGGCGTTCTCGAAGCGCGGGTAGGGCTCGTCCATGAACTCGCCGCGCACGTAGTTGTAGGCGACCGTCGCGCCCATCGCGTAAGCGGCGATGGCCATGCCCTCGATCAGCGAGTGCGGGTTGTAGCGCAGGATCTCGCGATCGTGACAGGTGCCGGGCTCGCTCTCGTCGGAGTTGCAGACGAGGTACTTCTGCCCGGGCG
>CAZTAE010000308.1:0-2950 GCA_964611535.1 uncultured Woeseiaceae bacterium | reverse complement strand
CGAATGAAGAGCCAGAGTGCGGCACTCAGGAACGCGAACACCGTGCCGGCGATCATCGTGGCCGTCCAGCCGAAGACGTCGGCGATGAACGGCACGAGCAGCGCGTTGGCGATGCCGGCCGAATTGCCGCCGGTGTTCATGACGCCGCAGGCCGCCGCGGCGTTACGGCCGCCGATGCTGATGCCGGCCGCCCAGAACGCCGCCTCGGTGATCTGGTTGGCGAGGAAGCACAGCGCGAGGAAGCCGACGGCGAGCCAGGCGTTGGCGGACACGGCGCCGATCAGGAGGAAGATGCCGGAGAGTACGAGGCCTGCCGCGGCCGGCCAGGCGCAACCCCGCCGCATGCCTTTCCGCCGGCACAGCATGTCGCAGATGAAGCCACCGAGGGTCGCGCCGACGGCGGCGCCTATCCACTGCACGGACGTGGAGTAGCCGGCGATCTGGCTCTCGAAACCCCGTACCGTCACCAGGTAGAAGAAGACCCAGTTGAACATGACGTAGAAGATGTAGTTCATGCAGAAGTAGCTGGCCGTCAGCAACAGCACGTCGCGGTTCTTGAGCACGCGCAGCCAGCCGGGCTGGCCACCCTCGACGCCGTCGCTCAGGTGCGCCTCGGTCCGCCCGGCGACGATGAGCGTCGCTTCCGCCTCGTTGACGGCGGGGTGCTCGGCGGGGTTGTCACGGACGTACCACCACCAGAGGAAGGCGCCGAGGAAACCGAGCGGCGCCATGAGGATGAACGACAGCCGCCAGCCGTGCTCGGTGATGAGCCACGCGAGGAGCGGCGCGGCGGCGGCGCTGCCGAGGGTGAGGCCGGTGCTGGACAAACCGTTCGGCAGCGCCCAGCTGCCGATCGGGAACCAGCGTTCGACGACGCCGCCGGTGAGCGGATAGATCGGCGCATGGACGGCGCCGATCGCGAAGCGGACGGCAACCAGCGCTGCGACGATCCAGAACACGGGGACGCCGCTGCCCGGCACGAGGCTCGTCAGGACCGTCAACAGGCCCCACAGCACCATGAGCACCGTGAGGGCCCGGCGCGGTCCGAGCTTCACGCCGAAGACGCCGCCGGGGAACTGGAAGATCGTGTAGCCGGCGGTGAAGGCGGCGAGGATGTAGCCGAGCTGCTGCTGGCTCAGCCCGAGATCGGCGGTCATCGCCGGGCCGGCGATGGAGATGTTCGAACGGAGCAGATAGGAGACGAAGCTCGCGACGACCAGGAGCGCGAGCACGCGCCAGCGTATGCGGCTCGGTGGGGTCCCGGTCATGCCCTCCCCCGGCACGACGGTGTCAGTCCGCTTCGTGGCGCATGTACTTGAAGACGTTACCGCCCTTCACGACGACGTCCACCTGCTGCAGGACCGTGATATCCGCGAGCGGGTTGCCGCGCACCGCGATCAGGTCGCCGTAGCGTCCCGCCTCGATGGCGCCGACGTCGGGCCGGTCGATGTAGCGCGCGGCGCGCGAGGTGGCGGCCTTGATCGCCTCCATCGGCGGCATGCCGTGCTCGACCATGATCGGGAACTGCTTTGCGTTGTCGCCGTGCGGGTACACGGCGGCGTCCGTGCCGTAGATGATCGGCACCCCGGCCTCGTACGCCTTCCTGAAGACGATGCGCTGCTCCTCGACCGTCTCGTCGTTCTTGCGCAGGAACTCCTCCGGCCATCCCTGCTCCCGTCCGGCGGTGGCGATGTAGTCGCCGTTGTAGACGTCCATCGAGAATGCCACGTCGTGTTCTGCCGCGAGGGCGATGGCCTCGTCGTCGGCCAGCGAGGCGTGCTCGATGGAGTCCGCGCCGGCGAAGATCGCGTCCTTGATCGATTCCGCGCCGTGTGCATGAGCCGTGACCTTGATGCCGGCGCGATGCGCGACGTCGACGACGGCGGCAATCTCCTCGCGCGTCATCTCGGGCGCGCCGGGCACGCCGCCGAAGGCGAGCACCGCGCCGGATGCGATCACCTTGATGAAATCGGCGCCCCCGGCGACGGCTTCCTCCGCCTTTTTCCGGAACGCGTCGGGACCGCGGGCGACGCCCATGCGCACGTGGTGCGGGATCTCGTCCGGGTCGAGGCCCGGGATCACCAGATCGCCGCCCCCACCGGGGATGGTGACGTAGAAGGCCGCCGTGAGCACGCGCGGGCCCGCGATCTCGCCGGCGGCGATGCGGTCGCGCAGGTCGCGGGCCGACCAGCCGGCGTAGGCGCCCACGTTGCGGACGGTCGTGAAGCCGGCGTGGAGCGTGATCTCGGCGTTGGAACGGGAGATGCGGCGTTCCTGCTCGATGCTGCGCGTGTAGTAGATGCTGAGATCCCGCGTCTCGTCGGCGCGATCCGTGAGGTGCGTGTGCGTGTCGATCAGACCGGGCAGGCAGGTCGCATCGGAAAGATCGAGCTGCCGCATGCCGCGCGGGGTGCGGGCGCCCGGCCCGACGGAGGCGATCCTGCCGTCTTCGATGACGACCAGCCGATCCCGAAGCGCCGCATCGGCCAACCCGTCGATGAGCGTGCCGCAGCGGATGGCGATGCTGCCGCTGTCGGGTTCGTAGGGCGCGCGGGTTACTTCGACGGCGGCGGCGGGCGTTGCGATGGCGAGAGTCAGCCACGCGATGAATGTCGTTCTCATGTCGTCTTTCCCCTTCGCCCCCGTTTCGGGAGTGTGACTTCCTCTTGTGTCCTCAGGAATCGTGACCGGCTTTTAACGTCGATCGCCGTGCGAGTGGCATGGCTCGCCCGCGGGGCGGGCTCCTACAGTCGCGTTGCCGGCACCTCCTGTAGGAGCTCGCCCCGCGAGCGACCCACCTTCCTCAGATCGGGTAACGCTCCAGTACCGGCCCCAGCGCAGCTTTCAACGGCCCCAGGTGCTGTTCGTAGTTGCGCCAGTGTTCCAGGCCTTCCCGGTACATCGGCCGCCGCACCTGCTCGGCGCTCGGCGTCCGGATCGCGCGCTCGGT
>CAZTAE010000307.1:0-2951 GCA_964611535.1 uncultured Woeseiaceae bacterium | reverse complement strand
CCGGGCACCACCCCGACGACGCGAGCAATCATAGCGCAGTCGCTTTTGTCGGGCACGGCCGCGCTGAATATGATCTGTCCGACGACCCTTCGATAACACCACCACGGAGACTGCACGGATGACCAGCCGAAATTTTCGCTAGAGCAGAAAAGGAGAACGACAGGGACCGACGCCGCCGTTGAGTTCCTGCAGACAATGCATCCCGATCGCCTCTGGGCGATCACCGCCATCAAGCCCGACCGCAAGGGCATCGAGACACGTTCGTTCGCATCCGGCCAGCGGGAGGCGGCCCGCGAGTGGATCGAGAAGTGGAACGGCAAGCGCAACATCTACTGGCACGTAAACGAGCCGGCAGGACCAATCGGCAAGAAGGCCGAGAAGGAAGATATCGGCGCCGCGCATTTCTTGCACGTGGACGTCGACCCGCGCGCGGGCGAGGAGCTGGCCGAGGAGCAGGAGCGCCTACGCCGCCTGATAGTTGACGAGGAGGGCTGGCCGAAGAACCTGCCACGCCCCCAGGTCGTCGTCTTCTCCGGCGGCGGCTATCAGGCATTCTGGCGCCTGTCGGAGCCGGTTCCGATCAAAGGCGACGTGGCGGCCGCCGAGGAGTTTGAGCGCTACAACAAGGCAGTCGAGCTGCTCCTCGGCGCCGATAACTGTCACAACGTCGACCGCATCATGCGGTTGCCCGGAACCCTGAACATCCCCGACGAGAAGAAGATCAAGAAGGGCCGGGTACCGGTCGAGGCGATGGTAGACCGCGCGGTGGACGGCAGCGTCCCGCTCTCGATGTTCCACCCCGCGCCGGCCGTAAACCCCAACCCTGATACGCCTACCCTGGGCAGGGTTCACGTGCCCGCCGACGTGCCGCGGCTCGCGGACGTGAACGAGCTCGACGTAGACGACGCAGTGAAGATCGTCATCGTTCAGGGCGAGTTGCCGCCGGAGGATTGTAGTGAGAAGCAGCAGGGCTTCACGCGATCGCACTGGCTCATGTACGCCACCTGCGCGCTGATCCGCGGCGGCGTGGCGGACGAGGTGGTGTTCTCGATCATCACCGACCCGCAGTTCGGGATATCCGCCCACGTGCTGGCCCAGAAAGGCGATACGCGCAAGTACGCGATTCGGCAGATCGAGCGCGCGCATGAGTTCGTCGTATCGCCATATCTGCGAGACATGAACGAGAAGCACGCCGTGATCGGCAACCTTGGCGGCAAGTGTCGCGTTATCGAGGAGGTGTACGACGAGTCCGCCCGGCGGCAGCAACTGACGAAGCAATCCTTCGCCGATTGCTGCAACCGGTACATGAACGTGTTGGTAGAGGCCGGTACCAAGCAGGACGGGACGCCTGTCTACAAGCCGCTCGGGAAGTGGTGGCTGGAGCATCCGCTCCGTCGGCAATACGACCGGCTCGCGTTCTCTCCCGGCAAGAATCTCGGTCCTGACGTCTACAACCTGTGGCGCGGGTTCGCGGTGGAGCCGGCCGCGGGCGACTGCACGCTGTTCCTCGAGCACTGCCGGGACGTGATCTGCGGCGGCGACGAGGATTACTACCGCTACCTGCTGGGATGGCTCGCGAGGGCAGTGCAGTCCCCGGACCGGCCGGGAGAGACGGCGGTCGTACTCCGCGGCAGGCAGGGTACCGGCAAGACGCTGTTCGCCGAGCTGTTCGGCGAGCTTTTTGGTCGGCACTACCTCGCGGTGACCGATGCGAAGCACCTGACCGGCTCGTTCAACGCGCACCTGCGGGACTGCGTGGTGCTGTTCGGTGACGAGGCGTTCAACGTCGGCGACCGCGGCCACGAGCAGAAGCTCAAGACGCTGGTGACATCCTCGCTGCTGACCTACGAGGCCAAGGGCGTGGACAGCGAGGCCGGTCCGAACTACGTGCACCTGATCGCGGCAAGCAACGCGGAGTGGGTGGTGCCAGCCGACCTCGACGACCGGCGGTTCTTCGTGCTCGACGTCAGCGCGCATCGAGCGGGCGACCGGCAGTACTTCGCGGCGCTGGTTCGGGAGACGCGCCGGGAGGGCGGCGCCGCGGCGCTGCTGAAGTTCCTGCTCGAGTACGACCTGTCGGGCTTCGAGGTCCGGGACGTGCCGAAGACGGGCGCCCTGCGCGACCAGCAGCGGTTCAGCGCGGAGCCGCACGTCGAGGCGTTCATGCGCTGCCTGGAAACGGGTGTTACAGCCGACGGGCCGGAGTGGAAGGGACCGGGCGAGGCCGACTACATCAGCACCGCGGGCTTGCTGAAGGCGATGGGACGCGCGGACGCAGGCAAGGGCGCGCAGACGCGGATCGGCATGTTCCTGGGCAAGTTGGCGCGGAAGGACCGTGCTGGGCGGAAGGCGACCCGCAACCGGGTAATCGATGACGAGCGCCGCTACTTGATCCGCCTGCGGCCGCTCGAGGACCTTCGGGAAGAGTTCGACCGCTACAGGGACGAGCCTTGGCCGGACGATGGGGGCGTCTGGCGGTGCGACAAGGAGGAGAGCGATGCAGTCCCGGGCTTCTAGATCGGAGGTCAGGTCCGTCTGCAGCGGACCTTGGGGGCGGGGTCCGTCGCGCATTTTCGCTGCACGTGCTGAGGCTTATGTGCGAAAGACGGACCTCGGGGACGCTGCTGCCCCTCTTTCCTATTACGAACATTTTCCGACAACGTTTCCGTTGCCCGGTAGGAAGGCCCGAGAGGTTCGTCAGGTCCGTCGGGGGTCCGGGAAAAGCCCAGGAGGACAGGCGGTAAGCAGTGACGTACCTCTACTTCTTACTGAAAGAAGGTCCGTTAGTTCCGTCGTCGGACGTTCCTACCCTTGGGCTTCGAGACTGGCCACACCGCAAACGCCGCAGCGACAACCTTCCCGCGCGCGTCCCCGTCGGGCCCGGCCACCAAGCACCGCCGCCGGAGTTCACGCCTGCCGGCCGTTCCCGTCCCGGGCCAGCCAGGCGTTCA
>CAZTAE010000306.1:0-2955 GCA_964611535.1 uncultured Woeseiaceae bacterium | reverse complement strand
CGGCCGGCAACCTCCTGCCGAGCGCGGACGGCGAGCACGTGCTGGCGATCCGGCGTGAGGAGCGGAACACCCGCTTCGAGCTGTGGACCCTCCATGAAGCCGAGGTCGTTGCAACGCTCGATGTGGCGGGCAGCCCGGCGCTGGTGGCGGTCGATGCTGCTGCCGCTCATCTTGCGGTTGCGGACTACGACCGCGGCGTCCGTATCTGGGATCTGCGCGACGGCGAGCTGCTGGCGCAGATCGGGCTCGACGCGCAGCCGTCGCAAATCAGCCTTTCGGCAAACGGCGATGTGCTCGGCGTCGTGTACGGCGAATCCGGCTTTGCCGCCTGGCGCACGGACCGGCCGGACGATCCGCTCGTGTCAGAGCGCGGCAGCGGGAGCTGGCAATTCGCCTTCTCACCCTCGGGCAGCAGGTTCCTGGCGGGAAATCCGCGGCAGGGCTTCGAGCTCTACCGCAGCGCGGATGGCGCGCTCTCCGGGCCGCCACTGGGTGCCGGGACGGCATCAGGGACCTCGGGGCTGCTCGCCTTCAGCGACGACGAAAGCATTGTCGTAACCGGGGACAGCCGCGGGACCACGCGCGTCTGGCACGCGCCCGTCAGCACTTCGATCCCCGATCGTGGCGCCGGCGATAGCCCGCCCACGGGGCACCAGCTGTGGCGCGAGTCGGGCGATTCCGTAAGCGCGCTCGGCCCCGGGGGCGAGCGGCTCGCCATCTCGGACAGCGCGGGGCATCTGCATATCCTGCACGTGGACGCGAGTGCCGAGGAACTGGCGGAAGCCGGTGACGAATTGAGCTTTCTCGGTCACCGCGGCGCCGTCGACGACCTGATTTTCAATCACGACGGCTCGCTGGTGGCGAGCGCGGACGTGCACGGCAGTGTGCGCATCTGGGATACGGACACGGGGCTTCCGCGCCCCTACCAGGTCGGCGGCTCCAGTGGCGCGATCGACCGGATGGCGTTTTCGCCGTCCGGCAGCCGGCTGGCGGTGCTCCGCGGGCAGCGGGTGTGGGTGATGAACGTCGAGACGGGGGGCGTGCTTGCCGACGTGGAGCTCGGCGAGCGGCATGCCGCCATCGCTTTCGCCGACGCCGACGCGCTCTATCTCGGGGGCGAGAGCGGCACGTTGCGGATACTGTCGACCGACCGTACCGGCAACTGGAATGTCCGCAATGTCTGGGCCGGCTCCGCGCCGTTACGGCGGCTCGAGGCCTTCTGGCCGAACCAGCTGCTGGTAACAGTCGATTCGGTGCACCGCGCGCAGCTCCTGAATCTCGAGAATGGCCGTATCGGCGCTGCCGTCCTGCAGCTGCCGGACGCCGTCGAGGAGGTAGCGTTCAGCCCCAACGGCAGCCGGGTGCTGTTCCGGACGGCGCGCTGGGTGCATCGGGCCGGTGTCTCGCCGGCCGGCCTCACCTGGCTTGACGCGGTCAGGACCCCGAAGCTGATGAACGGGTCCGGGATGGTGTTCGAATCGCCGCGCCCCTTGCCGGGCGCCTCGGCGTCCCCGGCCGGCCTCGATCCGCTGGGCAACCGGGTCATCGTGCTGACGCGCGATGCCGGTTTCGCCGAGGTCGCGCTGCTCGACTTCACCTACCAGTCCGGAGCGACGGTGTTCGGCAGCCGGGAGCAGCTGCTTGCGGACTGGCGGTCGAGGCTCGGCATGCCGGAGGAGTAACGCGGGCGGCTTGCATGGCCGCCGGTCCTCAGCGGTCGTCGCCGCGCAGCGTGCGCACCAGCAGCTCGAGGTTCGCGGCGGAAGCGTCGCGAGGAGGCACGGGCTCGCCGATTCGCAGATGCACTCGCGACCGCAGCTTGCCCGGGATGCGCCGCAGCCGGTCGCCCCGGTGGCGGCTGAACCAGCTTCCCCAGAGCCCGCCCAGTGCCATCGGGATGACGGGCACGGGGCGGCGCTGGATGATCCGGTCGACACCGGGGCGGAACGGCTGTACGTGTCCGTCGGTGGTAATGGAGCCCTCGGGAAAGAGGCACACGACGTTACCGTCCGCCAGCTCTGCGTCGATACGCTCGAAGGCCTCCTCCAGCAACGCCTCGTCTTCCTTCGCCGGCGCAATCGGTATTGCCTTTGCCGTGCTGAAAAGCATCCTCAGCAACGGAATATCGAAGATGCGGTAGTACATGACGAAGCGGACCGGCCGCCTGATGGTACCGCCCACGATCAGCGCATCCACGAAGCTCACGTGATTGCAGACCAGCACCGCGGGACCCTCACGCGGGATGTGCTCGAGCCCCGTCGCACGAATGCGATAGAGTGCGTTGACCAGGATCCACACCAGGAAACGTATGAGGAATTCCGGGAGGAGGGTATAAATGTACGCGGCCACCAGAGCATTCAGTAGCGCGAGCACCAGGAAAAATTCGGGGATGCTGAGTCCGGCGTTGAGCAGCGTCACCGCGAGTACAGCCGCAGCGACGATGAAGAGCGCGTTCAGAATGTTGTTGGCGGCTATGATCCTCGACAGGTGCCGACGGTCGGCGCGCTGCTGGATGAGGGCGTACAGCGGCACGCTGTAGAAGCCGCCGAAAGCTCCCAGCAGGGCGAGGTCGGCCAGTACCCGCCAGCTTCCCGGTCGCGAAAGGAAGCCCGAGGCGGAGTCGCCTGTGATGACGCTGGCCACCGGGTGTGCGAAGTAGAGATCGACGGCGAAAAGGCTGAGCCCGATCGAGCCGAAGGGCACGAGGCCCAGCTCGATCCGGTGCGCCGACATGCGCTCGCAGAGCAGCGCGCCGGTTCCCACGCCTACCGCGAAGGCCACCAGCAGGACGGTCGTCGTTTCTTCGCTGCCGCCGAGGATTCCGAGGGTGTAGGCGGGAATCTGGAAAGTCAGTGCCGAGCCGAAGAACCAGAACCAGGAGATGCCGAGTATCGACAGGAAGACGCTGCGTTCCTGGCGCGCGAATCCGACGATCCGCCAGGTCTCGGTCCACGC
>CAZTAE010000305.1:0-2957 GCA_964611535.1 uncultured Woeseiaceae bacterium | reverse complement strand
ACCTACATGCCCGGATAGTTGGGTCCGCCGCCGCCTTCCGGCACGCGCCACACGATGTTCTGCGGCGGGTCCTTGATGTCGCAGGTCTTGCAGTGCACGCAATTCTGCGCGTTGATGCGGAATGCCGGCTGGCCGCCCTCCGTCACGATCTCGTATACGGCGGCCGGGCAATATCGCTGGGCGGGCTCGTCGAACTCCGGCAGCGTGTAGTTGACGGGCACGGATTCGTCCTCGAGGACCAGGTGGCTCGGCTGGTCTTCCTCGTGGTTCGTGCTGGACAGGAACACCGACGACAGGCGATCGAAGGTGATGACGCCGTCCGGCTTCGGATAGTCGATCGCCGTGGCCTCCTCAGCCTTCACCAGCGTCGCGTGGTCCGGCGTGGGGTCGTGCCAGGTGAACGGCAGCTTGCCGCGGAACAGGTTCTGATCGACGAAGGTGAACGCGGCGCCGGCGAAGGTGCCGAGCTTGTGCAGCGCCGGCGTGAAGTTGCGGCCGCGGTGCAGCTCGTTGTGGATCCACGAGCTCCTGACGGCCGCCGTGTAGGCGTCGAGCTCCGCGCGTTCACCGTCGCCATCCGCGAAGGCGTCGTGGATGGCCTCGGCAGCCAGCAGGCCGGATTTGATGGCGGTGTGCGCGCCCTTGATCTTCACGGGGTTCAGGAAGCCGGCATCGCAGCCGATCAGCATGCCGCCCGGGAAGGTCAGCTTCGGCAGGGACTGCAGCCCGCCCTTGTTGACGGCGCGCGCGCCGTAAGCGATCCGCTTGCCGTTCTCGAGGTAGTGGCGGATCCGCGGATGCAGCTTCCAGCGCTGGAACTCCTCGAAGGGTGACAGGTACGGATTGCGGTAGTTGAGCGCGACGATCAGGCCGAGGTAAACCTGGTTGTCCGCCGCGTGGTAGAGAAAGCCGCCGCCTTCCGTCCGGTTGTCGAGCGGCCAGCCGAGTGTGTGCACGACCAGACCTTCCTGGTGCCGCGCGGGGTCGATCTCCCAGATTTCCTTCAGGCCAAGACCGTAATGCTGGGGATCGGCGTCCTTACGCAAGTCGAATCTGTCGATGAGCTGCTTGCCGAGATTGCCGTGGCAGCCTTCGGCGAACACGGTGTAGCGGCCGAGCAGCTCGTAGCCGGGCTGGAAGCTTTCCTTTCGCCGGCCGTCCTTCGCCACGCCCATGTCGCTCGTCACGACCCCACGCACCCGGCCGTCGTCGCCGTACACGACGTCCGCCGCCGCAAACCCCGGGAATACGTTGACATCGAGCGACTCGGCCTGCTCGGCGAGCCACTGGCAAAGCCGGCCGAGGCCGATTATATAATTGCCCTCGTTGTGCATCGTGCGCGGTACGAACGGGGTGGGCACCCGGAGCGACTTGTCGGCGCCGGTGAAGTAATGCACGTGGTCCGCGCTTACGGGCGTTTTCAGCGGTGCCCCGCGTTCGCGCCAGTCGGGAAACAGCTCCTCCAGGGCGCGCGGCTCGAACACGTTGCCCGACAGGATATGCGCCCCGATCTCGGAGCCCTTCTCGACCACCACGATGTTCCGCTCGTCGCCGCTTTCCTTGCCGAGCTGCGCCAGCCGGCACGCCGCCGCCAGGCCCGCGGGTCCGCCGCCCACGATGACCGTGTCGAACTCCATCGACTCCCGTTCGATCGTCTCCGTCATGTCCTGCCGCACCGCTTCTCCGATCAATCGCGGGCATTCTAACAGAGCGAGTGCGGGCGGTTGCCGTCGCCGCCGCTGCCGCGGCGCGCTGCTTGCGCCTGCTATAGTCGCCGCCTTGTGTCGAGTCCCCGAAGCGGTTGCCGATGGCGATAAAGCAGGCGTACGAGACGAGCGTGGAGCGCCTCGGCCTGGTCCGGGATCCGGCGCAACAGCGCGTCGTCGAGGCGATGCACGACCTCGAGGAGCGGTTGCTCGCGGCGAACAGACCGCTCCGGCGCCTCGGCAGGTCGTTGCGTCTGCCGCTCACGAGCCCCGGCGTTCGGGGTCTCTACCTGTGGGGCGGCGTCGGCCGCGGGAAGACCTTCCTGATGGACCTGTTCGTGGAATCGCTGCCGATCGAGAGAAAGCGGCGCATTCATTTCCACCGCATGATGGGCGAGGTGCACGCCCGGCGGAAGGCGCTGGCCCGGGTCGAGGATCCGCTGGACCGGGCCGCGGCCGATATCGCGCGCGAGACGGACGTCCTCTGCTTCGACGAGTTCTTCGTCAGCGACATCGGCGACGCGATGATACTCGGCCGCCTGCTGCAGGGGCTGTTCCGGCGCGGCGTCGTGCTCGTTGCAACCTCGAACACCGCGCCGTCCGATCTTTACCGCGGCGGCCTGCAGCGCGAACGCTTCCTGCCCGCGATCGACCTCATCGAGACCCACACGCGCGTCCTGCACATCGACGGCACGACCGATTACCGGCTCCGCCTGCTGCAGGAGGCAGGCACCTGGATCGACAGCGCCGATGCGAACGCCGACGCCAGGCTCGAGCGCTACTTCCGGCAGGTCGCGTCGAGCCGGATCGAGGACGGCCCGATCCTCGAGGTGGCCGGGCGGGATATCCGCGCTCGCAAGCGCGCCCGGGGCGTCGCCTGGTTCGACTTCGCGGAGCTGTGCGAGCAGCCGCGCGCGGCCGCGGATTACATCGAGATCGCGCGCTGGCATGCGACCGTCGTCGTCGCCGGCGTCCCGGCGATGACGGCCGAGCACGACGATGCGGCGCGGCGCTTCGTCACGCTCGTGGACGAATTCTACGACCGCCGCGTCAAGCTGGTCCTCTCCGCCGCTGCGGAACCCGCCTCCCTCTATCGCGGCCGCCGCCTCCGCCGCGAGTTCGAACGCACCGCCAGCCGCCTCCAGGAAATGCAGACCGCCCCCTACCTCCACGCCGAACACCTCGGCTAGCAAGAGGGCCATTGAAGAGGTGTGGCGACATTGGGTACTGTCTTCGGCGGGGGCATGACGT
>CAZTAE010000304.1:0-2961 GCA_964611535.1 uncultured Woeseiaceae bacterium | reverse complement strand
AAAAATTCGTCCGGCGCGACAGCACGGAGCTCTCCGGCGAAGGCACCATCGGCCTCGGACGCGTGGCAAAATCCGGCACCCCGCTGGCCATCCACTTCGTCTGCGAAGAATGAAGCGGCGGCCCTGACCCGCATTCTTCATGAACTCCTGCGGCAATCGCCAGCGGAGGCTTGCCCGGGGGAGTCCCTTTCAGAATGCCCCCCTAATGGGACTTGCTTAGGGCTGTGATCCGCTGTGGAGGTTCCGGCATCGCAGGCGATGCCGGAACCGGCTTAAGTAAGCACCATTACCCCAGGGATGGGATCATTGGCGGCCCAAAGGAACTCCCCCGGGCGGTCCTTCTCGCGATAGCCGCAGGAAGTTCATGAAGAATGCGCGCAGACTCCCGGCTAGGCGTCGGCGGCCTTCAGGGCGTCGAGGACTCGCTGGTGCTCGTCGCGCAGCGCTGGCGGCAGCCGGTCGCGGTAGCTCGACAGGTAATCGCCGATGGACTCCATTTCCCCGCGCCATTTCGCGACGTCGATCGCGAGCAGCGCCCGCATGGTTTCCGGGCTGATGTCGAGCTCGTGCGTGTCGATGTCTTCCGGCCGCGGCACGAATCCCACCGGCGTCTCGACGGCCGGCACCCGGCCCTCGCAGCGATCGATGATCCAGCGTAGCACGCGCAGGTTTTCGCCGAAGCCGGGCCAGAGGAAGCGCCCGGCGCCGTCCTGGCGGAACCAGTTGACGTGAAAAACTCGTGGCAGGGCGCTCGAGCGCTCGGTGAAAGACAACCAGTGACCCCAGTAGTCGGCAAAGTTGTATCCGCAAAACGGCTTCATCGCCATCGGGTCGCGCCGCACGACACCGACGGCGCCGGCAGCGGCCGCCGTGGTCTCCGAGGCGACGCCCGCCCCCACCAGCACGCCGTGCGTCCAGTCGCGCGCCTCGTAGACGAGCGGCGCCAGTTCCTTGCGGCGACCGCCGAACACGAGTGCCGAGAGCGGCACGCCCTCGGGCGCCTCCGCGAGCTTCGAGTAGCTGGGGTTGCGCCGCGCTGAAACGGTAAACCGGGAGTTGGGATGCGCGGCCGGACCGTCGGCCTCTTCGCAGGGACGGCCTTGCCAGTCCCAGGCAGGCCGGCCGACCTTCTTGTCCTCCCACCACGGGCAATTGTCCGCCGTCAGGGCGACGTTGGTGAAGATCGTGTCGCCCTTGATCATCTCGAAGGCATTGCGGTTGGTCTTCGCGTTGGTCCCCGGCACGACTCCGAAGTAGCCGGCCTCGGGATTGATCGCGCGCAACCCGCCGTCACCGTCGGGGTGCAGCCAGGCGATATCGTCCCCCAGCGTCCATATCTTCCAGCCCGCGTGCGACTCCGGCGGAATCAGCATTGCCAGGTTCGTCTTGCCGCAGGCGGAAGGGAACGCGCAGGCGACGTAGTGCGTTTCTCCTTCCGGGCTCTCGATACCCACGATCAGCATGTGCTCGGCGAGCCAGCCCTCCTGCCGTGCCTGCCAGCTCGCAATCCGCAGGGCATGGCACTTCTTGCCGAGCAGCGCGTTGCCGCCGTAGCCCGAGCCGATGCTCCTGATCGCGAGCTCCTCCGGAAAATGCATGATGAAGCGCCGCTCGGGATCGAGGTCGCCGATGGAGTGCAGTCCCTTGACGAAGCTTTCTTCCTTTTCGATGCGCGCGAGCGCGGGTGCACCCATTCGGGTCATCAGCTTCATGTTCACGACGACGTAGGGGCTGTCGGTGATCTCGACACCGAGGCGTGCATACGGCGAATCGACAGGGCCCATGCAATAGGGGATCACGTACATTGTCCGGCCCTGCATTGCGCCGTCGAAAAGGGCGTCGATCTTCCGGTGCGCTTCCTCCGGATCCATCCAGTTGTTGTTGGGTCCGGCGTCGTCCCTGTTCGTCGTGCACACGTAAGTCAGGTGCTCCACGCGCGCCACGTCCGAGGGATGGGACCGGTGCAGGTAGCAATGCGGGTACTCCTTCTGATTCAATTCGATGAGCTCGCCGGAGCGGCTCATCTGGTTAATGAGCCGCTTGTACTCGGCGTCGCTGCCGTTGCACCAGTGGATGTCTTCCGGCTGCGTGAGCTTCGCGACGGAATCCACCCAGTCCTGAAGGGCCGATAGCCTGGTTGTCATACTGTTTCCCGGGGAAAGACGCGTTTGACGCCGGTTATGGGTCGCGGCCGGCCGCGCAGTAGTGTTCGCGGACCCTGTCGTGGTCCGGCGTTTGTGCCTGACGGCGATTATAACCGGGGGGCGCTCGAGGGTCGAAGCCGGCGGCTGCCGGCCGGCGCGATCACGCGGCTTCCCGCTACGCTTTCAGAATAGACGCAAAGCGCCCCCTAACTCGCCGGGTACGCGAGCAGGCGCCGCGGTATAGTGGCGCTCGTGCAGAATCTTCAGGAATTCTTCGGTCCGGAAGGTCCGCTGGGCCGCTGCCTGCCCGGCTTCCAGCCACGTCCCGGCCAGGCGTCGATGGCCGAGGCGGTCGCCGAGGCGCTGGAGACGCGCGACCAGCTCGTGATCGAGGCGGGTACCGGCACCGGCAAGACCTTCGCCTACCTGGTCCCCGCGCTCCTGTCCGGGCAGAGGACCATCGTCTCCACCGGCACGAAGGCGCTGCAGGACCAGCTCTATCACCGCGACCTGCCACTGATCGGCAGGGCGCTCGGCCGGCCGGTCGCCACGGCGCTCCTCAAGGGGCGCGCGAACTACCTCTGCCTGCAACGGCTGGAGACCGCGACGGTCGATGCCGCGCAGAGCGGCGATCTCGATGCGGTGCAGCGATGGCGGCATCGTACGGAGACCGGCGACCGGGCGGAGTTGACCGAGATCGCTGAGGACTCCGCGATCTGGCCGCTGGTGACGTCGACGGCGGAGAACTGCCTGGGCAGGGATTGCCCGTTCTTCCAGGACTGCCACGTGGTCAAGGCGCGGCGGGCGGCGCAGGAGG
>CAZTAE010000303.1:0-2965 GCA_964611535.1 uncultured Woeseiaceae bacterium | reverse complement strand
CAGTGCTCCTCGGGCATGATGGCGATCGCGATCGCCGCCAAGCAGATCCTGGACGACAACATGTCCATCGTCGTGGGCGGCGGGCTGGAGTCCATCAGTCTCGTGCAGAACGAGCACTACAACCGCTACCGCGCGTCCGACCACAATGTCCTCGCCGCCGCGCCCGACATTTACATGAGCATGCTCGAAACGGCGGAAGTCGTCACCAAACGCTATGGCGTTACGCGCGAGCAACAGGACGAGTACGCGTTGCAGAGCCAGCAGCGCACTGCCGCCGCGCAGGCACGCGGCGCCTTCGACGACGAGATCGTGCCGATGAAATCGGTCATGGGCGTGAAGGACAGGGAGTCCGGCGAGGTGAGCTTTCGGGACGTGACGCTCGGGAAGGACGAGGGCAACCGGCCGGAGACGACGGCCGAGGCGCTGGCGTCCCTGAAGCCGGTCTTCGACGGCGGCCACGTCACCGCCGGCAACGCCAGTCAGCTCTCCGACGGGGCGGCCGCGACGGTCGTCATGGACAGCAAGCTGGCCGAAAAGCGCGGCCTCGAGCCGCTGGGTATTTACCGTGCCATCGCGGTCGCGGGCACGGAACCCGACGAAATGGGGATCGGACCGGTGTTCGCGGTGCCGAAGCTCCTCGAGAAAAGCGGGCTCAGGATGGACGACATCGGGCTGTGGGAGCTCAACGAAGCCTTCGCCGTCCAGGTCATCTATTGTCGCGACCGGCTCGGCATTCCGAACGAGCGGCTGAACGTCGATGGTGGTGCCATATCGATCGGCCACCCCTACGGGATGTCCGGTGCGCGGCTGGTGGGGCACGCGCTGCTCGAGGGCAAGCGCCGCGGCGCGAAGTTCGTCGTCTGCACGATGTGCGTCGGGGGCGGCATGGGAGCGGCGGGGCTTTTCGAGGTCTCGTAGCCCTCCTCGTTGCGGTGGCCAGCTCGATGCTCCGCCGCGCGAGGTGCCTTGACTACGCATGGCACCCAAACAATGATGCAACCCACGGCCGGCCGAATGCCGGATGTCGCCTGAACTGTACAGAGGCTCGCAGAAAGCCGCCGCCACAACAATGAATCGAGGGACCACCACCAACCTGCTCCGGGCCCGGCAGAAGCTCGGCAAGTACCGCGTCCTGCGGCGTATCACTTCCGGTCCTCTCGCCGCCGTCTACGAGGCGTTCGATACCATCCACAAGACCCGGGTCGCGCTCAAGATCCCCAACGCCGGCAGCGGCGTCAGCAACGAGGACTTCCTGCGCGAGGCGCAGGTCGCCGCTAAGTTACGTCACCCCAACATCCTGTCGGTGCAGAATGCGAGCTACATCGGCGAATACTTCGTTATCGCCATGGAACTCGGGGAGGAATCGCTCGCCGACCGGCTGTTCCGGCGCATCTCGACGACGCGCGCCCTGGAGCTCGCGGACCAGGCACTCGCGGGTCTCGCCTACGCTCACTCGCACAGGATCATCCATTGCGACGTGAAGCCGGAAAACTACATCCTGTTTCCGGACAACGTGCTCAAGCTGACGGATTTCGGCTTCGCCAAAATCAGCCTGCGCACGCTCAAGGCGTCGGGGTCGGGGACGATCGACTACATTGCGCCGGAGCAGGCGATGGGCCGGCCGAAGTTCCAGTCCGATGTCTTCTCGGTGGGGCTCGTGCTCTACCGGATGTTCTCCGGCGTGCTGCCGGAGTGGCCGTTCAGCTGGCCCCTGCCGGGATCGGAGCGGGTAGCCGCACGGGTGCGCCCGGAATTCGTCAGTCTCCTGCGCCGCGCAATACAGCTCGATCCGGCCGACCGTTACCGCGACGCCAACGAGATGTACGCGGCATACCGGCGGCTCAAGAGCCGGGCGCGCCGCCCGCGCCGCCCCGCGAAACGGCGCTCGACCAGGCAGTCCTCGTCGTGGCGGCAACAGCAGTGGCGCGAGTTCCAGCGCCAGTACAAGCAGGTCCTCGATACGCGACACGCGTGCCGTCGCTGCGAGGGACCGGTCGCGGAATCGATGCAGGCCTGCCCGTGGTGCGGCATCGACAATCCGACGCGCGGCAGCGAGACGCGGATGCCGGCGCAGTGTCCGCGCTGTGAACGCGGCGCCAAACTGGACTGGGACTATTGTCCCTGGTGTTACGGGCCGGGCTTCGAGCCCGAGACCAACCGGCGCTACAGCGACAAGCGGTACAGTGCCCGCTGCGGCAATCCTCGCTGCCGCCAGCCGCTGATGCCGTTCATGCGCTACTGTCCCTGGTGCCGCACCCGGGTCAAGCGGCACTGGAAACTCCCCGGCAGCGCTCACAGCTGCCGTACCTGCAAGTGGGGCATCGCGCGCGACTTCTGGAACTTCTGCGCCTGGTGCAAAACCCCCGTGGGACGCCGATAGTGCCGCGCGTCCCACGTTGCCGCGTGCACGGCGGGTGAGCGCTCCGGCTTCTCACCGCGTCCTGCTGGACGGCGGGGCCGCGGAGGAAAGGGAGTGCTTCCCGATCGGCGGTGGCCTGGCAGTGGCCTACAGCCGCCGTGCACCCGACAAGGACACGGACAACGAGGACACGGTCGCCGCCATCCCGTACGGTCCGGACGCCTGCGTGCTCGTGATCGCGGATGGCGCCGGCGGACTGCCCGGCGGCAGGCGCGCGTCGCGCACGGCGGTGACGACCCTGGAGACCTCCCTGCAGGCATCGATGATCGAGACGATGCTGCTGAGAACGGCCATCCTGAACGGCATCGATGCAGCCAATCGTGCGGTGCTCGACCTCGGCAGCGGCTCGAAGACTACCCTGACCGTCGTGACGGTCGAGGGGCGGGTGGCGCGCACGTACCAGATCGGCGATTCGGAGGCGATCATCGTGGGGCAGCGCGGCAAGGTAAAGGCGCAGACGCTGGCGCACTCGCCGACCGGCTTCGCCGTCGAAGCGGGGTTCCTCGACCAGCGCGAGGCACTGCACCACGAGGAGCGGCACCTGGT
>CAZTAE010000302.1:0-2986 GCA_964611535.1 uncultured Woeseiaceae bacterium | reverse complement strand
CGGCGAGCGCCGACATGAGGTGCTCCACCGTCGCTACCTTGACCCCGTCCTTGATCAGCGTGGTGCCGAGCATCGTCTCCCCGACCAGCTCGGCGCGGGCAGGGATGTCGACCGGCTCGTCCAGATCCACCCGGCGAAACGTGATGCCGGCATTCTCGGCCGCCGGCCGGAGCGTCATGTAAACCTTGTCACCGGTGTGCAGGCCGACACCGGTTGCCCGGATGGCCGTCTTCAAAGTGCGTTGTCGCAACATTGCTACAAAATTCCCTGATCTGGGCCCGAACGTCGCCCTTAATCGGACCCTCGGCCGGCGCCTATGTTGTGGCGAACCGGCACGCGTTCAAGCGGAATTTGTAAGAACCAATGCGTTCCTGCGTTCTCCCCCGAACACCGACGCCTGTTGCGCAAACAACACGCGATTTCAAGGGCTTGCAACCGATGCCGCGGTCAAATCAGCGCGAGAGATTATCATATGCAAGCCCCTGAAACCAAAGAAAAGTCTCATTCCTGCGCAGCCGTTCCCAGCCGGTACACCGGCGAATCCGGGACATCCCTGTCGCCGGGTCGAGGCCGCCTCCCCGAGTGAGCGAGGCGAGGCGGCCGGGCGTTGCGGAGGATCAGTCGGCCTGTCGCCTGAGGAACGCCGGGATGTCCAGCAATTCCTCCTGCAGGCCGCCGTCCTGTATCCCGTCACCGACCGCGCGCTTGCGCTGCACCGTCGGCTTGTCCAGGGCCTGGTAGTTCGGCTCCAGCGACTGCTGCTTCGCCGGGCGCCGCACGACCCGCATCGGCGCGTTCGCCCGTGCCGCCTGCTGACCCAGCCCCGTCGCGACGACCGTCACCCGGATCTTGTCGCTCATGTCCGGATCGATGACCGTGCCGACCACGACGGTCGCGTCGTCGGAGGAGAATTCCTTGATCGTGTTGCCCACTTCCTGGAACTCGCCGATCGACAGATCCATGCCTGCGGTAACGTTGACGAGAATGCCGTTGGCGCCGGCGAGGTTGATGTCCTCGAGCAGCGGACTCGAGATCGCCGCCTCGGCGGCCTCGCGAGCACGGTCCTCTCCGGAGGACGTGCCGGAGCCCATCATTGCCATGCCCATTTCGGCCATTACGGTGCGAACGTCGGCGAAATCGACGTTGATCAGCCCGGGCCGCGTGATGAGCTCGGCGATCCCCTGTACCGCCCCCTGCAGCACCTGGTTCGCCGCGCGGAATGCATCGAGGAGAGTGGTCTCACCGCCCAGCACCGTCAGGAGTTTCTCGTTCGGTATCGTGATCAGCGAATCCACGTACTTGCCGAGCTCCGAGATGCCGTGATCGGCGATGGCCATGCGTTTCCCGCCTTCCATCAGGAACGGCTTGGTCACGACGGCAACTGTCAGAATGCCGAGCTCTTTCGCCACCTGCGCTACAACCGGCGTGGCGCCTGTGCCGGTGCCGCCGCCCATGCCCGCGGTGATGAACAGCATGTCCGCCCCCTCGATCACCTCGTGGATGCGGTCGCGGTCCTCCATCGCCGCCTGTCGCCCGACGTCGGGGTCCGCACCCGCGCCGAGCCCCTTGGTGATGTTGCAGCCGATCTGCAACGCCGTGCGCACGCGCGCGCTGTTCAGCGCCTGCGCATCCGTGTTGGCACAGATGAAGTCCACTCCCTCGATGCCGGCATTCACCATGTGCGCGACAGCATTGCCGCCGCCGCCGCCAACTCCGATCACCTTGATCACTGCGCTCTGGCTGTGCGCGTCCATTAGTTCAAACATTCGGTATTCCTCCGCTCACGCTTTTGATTCTGGAAAAAATGCTCACTCGTTCCCGTTTCACTTCTTTCACATCATCCCGCCTTCTCTTCCCTGTCTTTTCATTCCTAGAACTGCCGCTGGAACCACGACCGCATGCGCTCCAGCACATCGGCGAGCCCCCCGGAAACCGGTGTGCTGCGCCGGCCCCGGCGCAGCATGTTTTCGTGGCCGTAAAGGAGCAGCCCGACGCCGGTCGCGTGTATCGGGTTGCGTACCACGTCGGCCAGCCCGTCCACGTACTGGGGCGACCCCAGCCGCACGGGCGTGTGGAATACTTCCTCGGCCAGCTCGACCGCGCCTTCCATCTTCGCGCTGCCGCCGGTGATGACGACGCCCGCCGCGATCAGCTCCTCGAAGCCGCTGCGGCGCAGCTCGTCGCGGATGAGGCCGAAGAGCTCCTCGAACCGCGGCTCCACGATCTCGGCCAGCGTCTGGCGCGCGAGCCGCCGCGGCGGGCGGTCGCCGACGCTCGGCACTTCGATCGTCTCGTCCGGGTTGGCGAGCTGCGACAGCGCGCAGGCGTACTTGATCTTGATTTCTTCGGCGTACTGCGTCGGCGTGCGCATGGACACCGCGATGTCGTTCGTCACCTGGTCGCCCGCGATCGGTATCACCGCCGTGTGCTGGATCGCGCCGCCGAGGAACACGGCGAGGTCCGTCGTGCCGCCGCCGATGTCGACGATGCAGGTGCCGAGCTCCTTCTCGTCGTCCGTGAGCACCGAGTAGCTGGAAGCCAGCTGCTCCAGCACGATGTCGTCCACCTGCAGCCCGCAGCGCTGGATGCACTTCACGATGTTCTGCGCGGCGCTCTCGGCGCCGGTGACCATGTGCACCTTCGCCTCCAGCCGCACCCCCGACATGCCGATCGGTTCGCGTATGCCTTCCTGGTTGTCGATCAGGAACTCCTGCGGAAGGATGTGCAGGATCTTCTGGTCGGCCGGAATCGCCACCGCACGCGCCGCGTCGATGACGCGGTCGACGTCGCCGGCGCTCACTTCCTTGTCCCGGATGGCGACGATGCCGTGCGAATTGAGGCTGCGCACGTGGCTGCCCGCGATGCCCGTATAGACGGAATGGATGTCGCAGCCGGCCATGAGCTCCGCCTCCTCGACGGCGCGCTGTATGGAATGCACCGTCGACTCGATGTTGACCACGACGCCCTTCTTCAGCCCGCGCGACGG
>CAZTAE010000301.1:0-3001 GCA_964611535.1 uncultured Woeseiaceae bacterium | reverse complement strand
ATACTGACCGCTGCGCTGCTGGTGTTCGTCGACATCATGAAGGAGTTGCCGATCACCCTCATGACCCGGCCCTTCGGCTGGGATACGCTTGCGGTCCGGGTATTCCAGCTCACGACGGAGGGCCAGTGGCAGCAGGCCGCGCTGCCGGCGATTGCGATCGTGGTCGTGGGACTGCTGCCGGTCATGTTGCTGAGCCGGCAGGGCAGGTCCTCCGCGCACGGGTAGGGTGTGCGTGAAGCGAAACACGAGCGGGCCGGGCTGCCGCTGCCGGCGCGGATAAGGTTCCGAATGCTAAAAGTCGACAAGTTGCGCTGCAGTTACGGGGCGGAGACGGTGCTGCACGACGTATCGTTCGAGTTGGAGCGCGGCAGCATCGGCTGCATCCTCGGGCCGAGCGGCTGCGGCAAGACCACGCTGCTGCGCGCCATCGCCGGGTTCGAGCCGGCGGAGGCCGGCGAAATCCTCTCGCGGGGAACGACGCTGAGCGCACGGGGCCGGCACGTGCCGCCCGAGCGCCGGCGCATCGGCATGGTCTTTCAGGATTACGCTCTGCTGCCTCACCTCACCGCGCTCAGGAACGTCGCCTTCGGCCTGGGCGGCATGCGGGGCAGGGAGCGCGAGGAGCGGGCACGCCGGTTTCTCGAGGGCGTGGGCCTGGCGGACTTCGCGCACCGCTATCCGCACGAGCTTTCCGGCGGCCAGCAGCAGCGGGTGGCGATCGCCCGAGCGATGGCGCCGCAGCCGGACCTCCTCCTGATGGACGAGCCATTCTCGAATCTCGACGCCGGCTTGAGGCAGTCGCTCGGCCGCGAAACCCGCGCGCTGCTCAAGGCGCTGGGCGCGACGGCCCTCATTGCCACGCACGACCACCACGACGCTTTCTCGATGGCGGACACGGCCGGCATCCTGAACCACGGCCGCCTGCTGCAGTGGGATACGCCCTACAGCCTCTATCACCGACCGGCCGATCGCTTCGTCGCCGATTTCGTCGGGCACGGCGTCTGGCTCCCGGGCCGCGTCACGTCCCCCACCTCGGTGGAGATCGAGATGGGCCCGGCGACCGGCGGGATGACCGCGCCGTTCGAGCCCGGCGCGGAGGTCGACCTGCTGCTGCGCCCCGACGACGTCGTGCACGACGACGACAGCACGTTGACGGCCGAAGTCGTCAGCAAGCAGTTCAAGGGGTCCGAGTTCCTCTACGAACTGCGCCTGCCGAGCGGCGCGCGCCTTCTCTCCTCGGTGCCGAGTCACCATAACCACGCCATCGGCGAGTTCATCGGTATCCGCCTGGAGACGGACCATATGGTGGTCTTCCCCCGCCGGAGCCCGGCATCCGGCCACGACGCATCAGAAAGAGAAACAGCGGCACGCCGAGTGCGGCCGTAAGCGCCCCCACGGGCAGCTGGCGGGGCGCCGCGACCGTGCGCGCCAGGGTATCCGCAAGCACCAGCAGGCTGCCGCCGGCAAGCGCGGAGGCAGGCAGCACGATGCGGTGGTCGCTGCCGGCCGCGAGGCGGATGATGTGCGGGACGACCAGACCCACGAAGCCGATCACGCCGACCGTCGTGACCGAAACGGCAACGGCCAGCGCCGTGGCCGCGAAGATCGCGATGCGAAAGGGCGCGACGTTCAGGCCGACCGTCGCTGCCTGCAATTCCCCGCGGGCCAGCACGTTCAGGTGTCGCGCCGCCAGCGTTCCTGCGGCGCCGAGGATCGCGAGCAGCCAGAGAATCCGTGACGGGGAGTAGGCGAAACTCAGATCCCCCATGAGCCAGAACAGCATGCCCCGGAGGTTCTGGTCCGGGCTCACCGCCAGGAGCAGCGTTGTCGCCGCGCTGAAGCCCGACGCCAGCACGACGCCGGTCAGGAGCAGCCGCGCCGGCGTCCAGCTGCCGCTGCCCTGGGCGACGGAGAAGACGAGCACCGTCGCGAACATCGCGCCCCCGAATGCGGACGCATCGACGATGCCGCTGCCCGCCCCCAGCATCATCGCAACCAGCGCAGCAACCGCAGCACCGCCCGAAGTGCCCAGTATGTAAGGCTCCGCCAGCGGATTCCGCAGGAGCACCTGCATCAGGACTCCGGCGATCGCCAGCAGTCCGCCGGCCCCGAATGCCGTCAGCGCCCGCGGCACGCGCAGCCGCCACACCAGGTCCTCGATGTGCTGCGGTGCGTCGCCCGCGACGGCATTCCAGGCGGCGGCGAGACCGATTCCGGCGCTGCCGGTCGCCATCGCGGCAACGACAGCGGCGAGGGACAGGCACGCGAGCCCGGCGATCAGCAGGGCCGGCCGCCGCACGATCAAACCGCCGGCCTCCGGCTCTCGGCGCCCGTCTCTCTCACCTCGCTTTCGCTCCTGTCGCCGCCGGCGCCGCTGATGCCGGCGAGTGCCCGAGCGCCGTATTGGACACTCTGGCGGAATAATGGACAATCCCCGTGGCCCCATGAAAAGTGACTACATCGATTCTGACGGTTTCCGTGCCAACGTCGGCATCATTCTCGCGAATGCCGACAGGAAACTGCTGCTCGCCGGGCGCATAGGCAGCAAGGGCTGGCAGTTCCCGCAGGGCGGCATGCTCGTCGGCGAGACACCCGAAGAGGCGATGTACCGGGAACTGCACGAGGAAGTGGGCCTCGATCCCCCGAACGTCGAGGTGCTGGGCTCGACGCGCGACTGGCTGCGTTACCGGTTGCCGGCCCGGTACCTGCGGCGCGGCAGCAAGCCGCTGTGCGTCGGCCAGAAGCAGCGCTGGTTCATCCTGCGGCTGCTGGGCCCCGACGATTCCGTGCGCTTCGATCGCTGCGACGATCCGGAGTTCGACCGCTGGCGCTGGGTCGACTTCTGGAAACCGGTCAACGAGGTCATCTACTTCAAGCGCCGCGTCTATGCCCGAGCGCTCCACGAGCTGGGTCCCCACGTCTTTCCCGAAGGCCTGCCGCCGCGCCCGCGCTGGTGGCCCCACCGCTGGCGTGCCGTGTTCGACAAGGACCTCAAGGCCCG
>CAZTAE010000300.1:0-3009 GCA_964611535.1 uncultured Woeseiaceae bacterium | reverse complement strand
GTCGCCTTCAGCACGGCGTAGAACGCGCGCATGAACTTCCCTGAGACGAGCCACTTGCCGACCGGGGTCTGCAGCATCGAGAACGGCATCTGCCGTTCCGTCGTTACCTGGCTGGCGCGAATCGTATCAACAATTGTCCCGCGGATGATAAAAACCAGCGGTACCCACACGGCCACAATGTCCAGGTCGACCAGGACGATCCACATGGTGAGCTCCGTCATGCGGTCGCTGGCGATGTCGAACATGGCGCCGAAAACGCTCGCCTCATTGCGCTTGCGCGCGACGTAGCCGTCGAGACCATCGCTGACGAAGACGAGGATCAGTAAAGCGACGTTGACGAAATGCCAGTAGGAATAGGGCTGGTAGGCTATCAGGACGACGGCTATGAGCAACAACAGCCGTGCCAGTGTGATCAGATTTGCCATTGAGGCGATTATAGCCAAGGTGGGGCATCGAGCGGGCCGATGCGCTGCCCCTGCCCCGGGGGAGACAGGGACCAGCCTTCCTCGAATGCGCCCGAGGGCCGGACGGCGGTGTATCGGCGGTACCGGCTCAACCCGGTTTCTTGATCCCGCAGGCGCGCATCCGGTCCGCAAGCGTCGTCGGCCTCACGCCCAGCAGCTCGGCGGCGCCCCGCTGTCCCGAGATGCGCCAGTTGGTCCGCCGCAGGGCCGCCAGCATGTTTTTCTTCTGCAGCGCCTTCATTTGCTTTTCGGTCAATACGCCATCGCCCGCGGGCGATGAGTCGTGCGCTGTGTCGGACTCCGTGCGCGGCGAAGCCTCCGGCAACGAGAGATCCAGCCGCAACGTTTTGCCGTTGGACAGGATGACCGCCCGCTCGATCACGTTCTTGAGCTCCCGGACGTTGCCCGGCCAGTCGTACTGCAGCATGGCATCTACCTGACTCCGTGTGAGCTTCAGCGGCTTCCTGCCGAAATCCTTGCAGGTGATGTCGAGGAAGTGTTGCGCGAGCTGGATCGCGTCGTCTCCGCGCTGACGCAGCGGGGGCACTTCGATCGGAAACACGCTGAGACGGTAGAACAGGTCCTCGCGAAACCGGCCCTCCTTCACCAGGTCCTCGAGTTCCCGATTCGTGGCCGCGATCACCCGGACGTCCACCGTAGTCGTCACGTCGTCACCGACTCGCTCGAACTCCCTTTCCTGAAGTACACGCAGGAGCTTGCCCTGCAGCTCCAGCGGGATTTCGCCGACCTCGTCGAGGAACAGCGTGCCACCGTGCGCGAGCTGGAAACGTCCGACACGGTCGCGGTGAGCCCCCGTAAAGGCGCCCTTCACGTGCCCGAAGAACTCGCTCTCGAACAGTTCCTTGGGTATCGACGCACAGTTTACCTTGACGAGCGGCGCATCCGCCCGCGGGCTGCGTACGTGAATCGCGCGTGCCACCAGCTCCTTGCCCACGCCGGACTCGCCTGTGATCAGGACGTTCGCCGGCGTCTGTGCAACGGCCTCCACCTGTTCGAGCATGTGTTTCAGCGCCGCGCTCCGGCCTACGATGCGGCCGAAATTCATCGCCACGCTGACCTCTTCGCGCAGGTAGTCCCGTTCGCGCTCCAGTTCCTCGCGCAACCGGGCGTTTTCCTCGAGCGCACGCCGCAGTGCCCGCTCGACGCGATTGCGCTCCGTCACATCCTTGGAGGCCACCAGCATCCGGCGCACCTTGCCGGACGCGTCTCGTTCGGAAATGGCAGACTGCACGAGGTCGATGACCTCGCCGCTCTTGGTGACCACCTGCCGTTCCTCGTTGGTGAATTCGCCGCTGCTTATGATCTCCTCCAGACGGCCGCCGGAAAAGCGCTCGCGGTACGCCGCACTGAAAAAGTCGATGATCGGTCGTCCCACCACTTCCTCACGGGTATAGCCCATTTTGCGCAACCAGCGATCGGTCACCGTCACGATGCACCCTTCGGCGTCCACCGTGTGCAACATGGCCGGCGTGGAGCGGTACAGTTGACGGTACTTCCAGTCGGCCCGTGCCTGGTCGGCCGCGAGCGTGTAGATGGCGACGGTCCGGGTGAATGCACGCTCGGGCTCGTGCTCGACGACGGCGCTGGTCAGGCAGTTCACCGTTTCGCCGGTCGTGGAGACGAAGTCGATCGGCTTCATCTCAAGGCGGCCCGTGCGGCGCAGCGTCGGCATGAACTCCCGGTCGATGCGTTCCGCACTCTCAGGCGTCACGAACTCGGCGGGTCGACGGCCCACCATGTCCTCGCGGGCGTAGCCCAGCTGCTCGAGGAAGGCGTCGTTCACATCCAGGTAGCGCCCGTCCCGGTCAATGGCCGTCGTCATCGCGGGCGAGCGGCTGAACAACCACTTGTAGTCGCTGCGGCTCATGCCGGCAGTCTATACGAAAATCCGTGAAAAGTGCTACGACTTTTCGTGTTTCACGGAATTCCGTAACCTACGAATTTACCGCAAGCTGCTGAATCTATTGGTTTTCCGGTGTTGGCACGGGTCCTGCAAGAGCACCGATCAACAACGATCGAGTTCGGCGCGGCCCGGAGCCGCGAATCAGGAAGACGACCATGAACAGGATGATCATCGCCCTCGCCCTCATCGCCCTGGCCGGCGCCATGCTTGTATCGCAGGAGACGCGGGCCGGGGAGGAAGCCGGAAGCGAACTTTCGCTGGCGCGGCTCGTCGAGCAGAACCGGCATCTGGCCGAGGCCGCCCAGCGGGAATCCGCCACGAATGCAGCGGACGCCCTGCGCGAGGAGATCAAGGTCGACCTTGATATCCGCCTCATTGGCCACAATTCAGTGCTGATCGCGGGCGACTTCAAGGAGTTGCTGTAACAGCACGCGGGGCCCCGGGCCTCCGCCAGGAATTCCGGGACAGCCGGTGTCCAGATGACTCTCCCCCGAAGTCTGGGCGCCGGTCCCGCGAACTGCCGGTCAGGATACCGGCGCGAACGGGCCAGGACGGTCCGGCGGCATACCCCCTATTGCCGTGAACGTTGGGGAGCCGGGGCCCGCTCCGTGTCGGAACGGT
>CAZTAE010000299.1:0-3034 GCA_964611535.1 uncultured Woeseiaceae bacterium | reverse complement strand
CTCGCCGTAGAAATCATCGTAGAAATCCTCGTCCTGCGGCGGATCGCCGTCGTACACCTCGAACCGGCGGTTCTGCAGATAGGCTTCGCGGATCGAGACGTACTTGTCGAAGGAGTCCTCGAGCAGGTCCTCGAGGGGCAGGAGCCGGGCCCGGATATCGAGCAACCGCACACCGAAGAGTGCATAACGCTCCGTGTCGTTCCTGTAGTGAAACAGCGGGTCGGCCAGGAAGTCGAGGGGCAGCGCCGCCGCATCCCGCAGCGTCTGGGGTCCCCAGAACGGGACCATGACGAACGGGCCGTCCGGGACGCCCCATACCGCGAAAGTCTGGCCGAAATCCTCCTCGTGCCTGCCGAAGCCGATCGGCGTGGCGACATCGAACAGGCCGCCGATACCGAGCGTGCTGTTGACCAGAAACCGGCCGCTCTCGCTTGCACCGTCGCCGGCCTGACCCTGCAGGAAGTTGTTGACGATGTGCAGGGGGCCCTTCAGATTGGTCCAGAAGTTCCTGAGGCCGGTACGCACGAGTCCGGGAACCACTTTCTCGTAGCCCTCGGCCAGCGGCTTGAGCGTGTACCGGTCGACCGTCGTATTGAACTGGTAGATGCGCCGATTCATCGGCTCCCAGGGATCCACGCTGCTCCCGACTTCCTCGGCCTGTTCCTCGTCAGGCGCCGTGGCATTGGCCGTACAGCCACCGCTGAAGGCGAGCACGGCGCTCAGGACATACGGGAGGACGATGTTTCGTTCGAACATGGCGGTTAGCTGAAAAGGAGGGGAAGGAAACGGCGGATACCGGCTATGAACGACTGCGCTGCATTTGCTGCATCTGCTGCAGTTGTTCCTCGGTCATGAACTCGCGAATGAAGTCTATCCGCGCCTCGAAGCGGATGCGTTGTATCTCCTGGAGGTCGGGCACGGCAAGTGCCTGCCGCAGGAAGTGGACGCCCTGGACCAGGTCGCCGATCATGAAGCTGTACTCGGCCATGTAGTAGTTGGCCTCCGCGGTGTCTCCGGCGGCGATGGCCGCGCGCGCGATGAGCCGGACCTGGTCGGGCGTCGGCGGGACGTTGTTGAGCAGGTCGAGGAGCATGCTGTGGGCCAGGGCGGGCTCGTCCAGCTGCAGGAGCGCCTCGGCGTAATGGATGACGAGCGGCACGTTGCGCGGGAAAAGCTCGCGCGCCCGTTCGAAGGTGGCGCGCGCCGCGTCCACCTGCTCGAGGGCCAGCTGCGACCGGGCGAGGCCGATGTGGTAGGCGATGACCTTCTGATCCTTGCTGACCAGTTCCTCGAAGATGCGGTTGGCCTCTTCGTTACGTCCGGCACGCAGGTATGCCTGGGCGCGTCCGTAGCGCTCGGTGTCGGACTGCCTGTCGTAGTCCTTTTTCTCGAAATGCTCGACGGCCGCATCCGCGGTTGCCATCCGTGCAACGGCGAGCCGCGCCTTGGCGATTCCGTAGTCCGTGGTGTCGGGCGACGGCGTGACGACGTGGTCGCGGGCACGCCCACGGGCCTCGGCGATGCGGGCGCTGCTGACCGGGTGCGTGCGCAGGAATTCCGGAATGCGATGCTCGACCGGCTGGGTGCTGCGGGAGATGACTTCGAAGAAGGAGGCCATGCCGTTCGGATCGAAGCCGGCGTCGGCCAGCGCGGCGATGCCCACCCTGTCGGCTTCGTATTCGTTGGCACGCGTGAAGTTGATCTGCTGTTGCGCGGCCGTGCCCTGGGCAACGGCGATGGCGCCCTGCATCGCGTCGCTGCTGCCGCCAGCTGCGCCGGCCAGTATCGCGCCCAGCATGATGGCCGTGCTCAGAATGCTCTGTCGCTGACTGGCGTGCACCGCGCGCGCAATGTGCCGCTGCGTGACGTGCGCGATCTCGTGCGCCAGCACGCCGGCCAGCTCGTGCTCCGAACGGGTGGCTTCGAGCAGGCCCGTGTGGACGCCGATGTACCCGCCGGGGAGAGCGAAGGCGTTGATATTCGGATCGTCCACGACGAAGAAGCTGAAAGAATGCTCGCCGTCGTTGGCGTAGGCCGCGATCCTGTGGCCGATCTCGTTGACGTACTCGTTGACCTGGGGGTCTTCGACCAGCTTGCCGCTCGCCCGGATGCTGCGCATGATGGCCTGACCCAGGCGCGCTTCGTCCGTCTTCGACAGCACCGCGTCGGCGGGACTGCCGATGTCGGGCAGGTTGACCTGGGCGCGCGGCGCCCCCACGGCGATCATCAGGCCGACTACGGCGACGAGCATCAGGGCGGGGCTGCGCAAACGTGAAATCACCTAAAATACCCGTTGTGAGGCGGCTAACTGCTCGGACTCGCCGGGCAGCGATGCGTTCCCAATGATACCCCCGTCGATGCCCCGGTTCCGCAAGTCGCCAGGGACAGGCGGGGCTCTGCCGGGCAGGCTTCTGATGGAACAGGGGGGAACATCGCGTGCCGGAGGCGGACGCCTTTACAGGCCCCTGACGGCCTCGAGGACCTCGGCGGCGTGGCCCTTGACCTTCACCTTGCGCCACTCGCGGCGCAACTTGCCCGCTTCGTCGACGAGGAACGTGCTGCGCTCCACACCCATGAACTTTCGCCCGTACAGGGTCTTTTCGCGGATCACGTCGTACTTGCGACAGATGGTCTCGTCACGATCGGACAACAGGTCGAAGGGAAGCTCGAGCTTGTCCCTGAACTTCTCGTGCGAGGCGAGGCTGTCGCGGGAGATTCCCATGACCACGGCGCCTGCACGCCTGAATTTCGTGTGCAGGTCGCGGAATTCTTCCGCTTCCGTCGTGCAGCCCGAGGTGTTGTCCTTCGGATAGAAATAGAGGACGACCTTCTTGCCGCGCAGCGATTTCAACTGGATGGTCCGGTCGCCCGTGGCCGGACATCTGAAGTCCGGAGCGACACGATTCAGGGCAGGGGCGCTCATGACGTCTCCTCGGGTGATCGGGTGTTGATGGGCTCGAGCGGTGGAATTTCGGCGTCTTCAGGATTTTACCGGTTCGAGAATCGAGTCGAGGTTAAGCTGATCACACAATTC
>CAZTAE010000298.1:0-3036 GCA_964611535.1 uncultured Woeseiaceae bacterium | reverse complement strand
CACGAGATCCAGGGCGTCATCGCGCTCGAAAACAGCTTCAACCGGGTCGGGCTCGACCACGTGCTGCTGGTGCGCGTCGCATCGACGGCAGTCGCCGCGCGCATGCTGGGCGGCAGCGAGGAGCAGGTCTTCAACGCGGTCTCGAATGCCTGGATCGACGGCGGCGCGCTGCGCACCTACCGGCACGCGCCGAACACCGGCTCGCGCAAGAGCTGGGCGGCGGGTGATGCCACGAGCCGCGGCGTCAGGCTCGCGCTCATGGCGCTCAAGGGGGAAATGGGCTATCCCTCCGCACTGTCGGCGAAGACCTGGGGCTTCTATGACGTGCTGTTCAAGGGACGGGAATTCCGCTTCCCGCGCGCCTACGGCAGCTACGTGATGGAAAACATCCTGTTCAAGATCGCCTACCCGGCCGAGTTTCACGCGCAGACCGCCGTGGAGGCGGCGATGTCGCTGCACGAAGCGGTCGTCGGCCGGCTGAACGATGTCGAGAGGATCGTCGTCGAGACGCAGGAGCCGGGCGTGCGCATCATCGACAAGACCGGCCCGCTCGACAATCCCGCCGACCGCGACCACTGCCTGCAATACATGATCGCGGTGCCCCTGATCTTCGGCCGCCTGCGGGCAGCGGACTACGAGGACGAGATCGCCGCCGATCCGCGTATCGACCTGCTGCGCGCCCGCATGGACGTCCGCGAGAACGAGGAATTCACGAGGGACTACTACGACCCCGAAAAGCGCTACATCGGCAATGCCGTGCAGGTGTTCTTCGCCGATGGCACCAGCACGCCGCGCGTGCAGGTCGACTACCCGGTGGGGCATCGCAGGCGCCGGGACGAAGGAATGCCCCTGCTCGAGGAGAAGTTCGCGTCCAGCGTGTCCGGCAGGCTCCAGCCGGGCCAGTGGGAGGAGCTCGAGGCGCTGGCCGGCGACGGCGGCAAGCTCTCCGCGACCCCGGTGGACGACTTCATGGCGCTGCTCGTCGCCTGAGCAGGCAGACGCCGCGGTTTGCACCCGGAGTCTCGAATGACAGGGTCCGGCAGCAGCGGGGCGGAAGCGCGACTGGCCGAGGCGATAGCGGACGGCGCTGCCGCCCTGGGGCAGACGCTGCCGCGCGCGGCTGCCGAGCGGCTTGCGCGCCTCCTCCCCGTGCTCGCGCACTGGAATGCGCGCATCAACCTGACGTCGATCGCCAGCCTCGACGCGATGGTGCCGGGCCACGTGCTCGACAGCCTCGCGATCCGTCCGCTCATCGCGGGTCGGCGGGTGATCGACGTCGGCACGGGAGCCGGATTCCCGGGCCTGCCGCTGGCCATTGCCGAACCCCGCAGGGACTTCGTGCTCCTCGACAGCAACGCGAAGAAGCTCGCCTTCGTGCGCCACGTGATCGGCGAGCTCGGGATCGTCAACGCCACGGCCGTCGATGCGCGCGCGGAAGACTACACACCCGCCGAGCGCTTCGATACAGTGACCGTGCGAGCCTTGGGACCGCTTGCACGCATCGTCGAAGTTGCCGGGCATCTGGTCGGCGACAGTGGCATACTGCTTGCGCTGAAGGGCAAATTCCCGGGCGATGAATTGCGTCAGCTGGCTCGATCGACGAGCGGCTCCGGGTGGGACTGCCAGGTGACACGACTGACCGTGCCGCGGCTCGAGTCGCAGGCCCGGCATGTCGTCGGTTTGCGGAGACGGGGGGTGGACGAATCATGAGGCGGGCAATGGGCCGAAGTCGCTCATGAGCCGGGTCATTGCCGTGGCCAACCAGAAGGGCGGGGTCGGCAAGACCACGACCTGTGTCAATCTCGCCGCCTCGCTCGCCGCGACCCATCGCCGTGTGCTCGTCGTGGACATGGACCCCCAGGGCAACGCCACCATGGGCTGCGGCATCGACAAGATGAATCTCGAGCGCACGGCTTGCGACGTGCTGCTCGGCGAGGAGACGGCGGCCGACACCATCCTCTCGGCGCCGGAGGGCGAGTTCTCGGTGCTGCCGGGCAACGACGATCTCACGCTCGCCGAAGTCCGCCTGCTGCAGGAAATCGGTCGGGAGATGCGGCTCCGGAAGGCGCTGGCGCCGGTGCGCGGGCTCTACGACTTCGTGCTCATCGACTGTCCGCCGTCGATCAACATGCTGACGGTGAACGCGCTGGCGGCGGCCGACGGCGTGCTGATCCCCATGCAGTGCGAGTATTACGCACTCGAGGGCCTGAGCGCCCTGCTCAACACCGTCGAGCAGGTCAGGACGGTGAACCCGGACCTCGAGATCTACGGCCTCCTGCGCACGATGGTCGATCCGCGCATCAACCTGTCGAACGAAGTTTCCGAGCAGCTGATCGCGCACTTCGACGACAAGGTGTTCCGCACGGTCGTGCCGCGGAACGTGCGGCTGGCCGAGGCGCCGAGTTTCGGTCGGCCGGTTCTGTATCATGACCGGAATTCACGCGGTGCGATGGCCTACCTTGCGCTGGCCGGCGAAGTGCTGCGCCGCGAGGACGACCGCCAGGGCGATCATGCCGTTGCCGTCCAGTGACACCCAGGGCACGCGCGGGCAGGAGTGCAACGAACCGCTTCTTCCCATGACTCACCGGCAACGCCGAAGGGGCCGATCCCCGCAGGCGATCGCCGCAAACCGGATGCTGAAGAATTGGCGATGAGTGATACAGCCACCCGAGACAAGGAAATGACGAAGAAGAAGCGCCTGGGCCGGGGGCTCGATGCGCTGTTGAGCAAGCCGGCCGCGGCGGCACGCGCCGAACCGGACGGCCCTCCGGCGGGCGACAGGCTGCGCATGATTCCGGTGGACCTGCTGCAGCGCGGCCGCTACCAGCCGCGGGTGGACATGCGCCAGGATACGCTCGATGCCCTGGCGGACTCGATCCGCTCGCAGGGCGTGGTGCAGCCGATCGTGGCCCGGCCGCTGGCGGCCGAGGGCGCCGGGGCGCGCTACGAAATAATCGCCGGGGAGCGCCGCTGGCGGGCGGCGCAGATGGCGGGCCTCGAGGAGATACCGGCGGTCATCCGGGAGGTGCCGGACGA
>CAZTAE010000297.1:0-3041 GCA_964611535.1 uncultured Woeseiaceae bacterium | reverse complement strand
ATGATCAGCGCGGTGAACGTGCAGACGACGATGGTGTCGATGAACGGCTCCAGTCCCGCGACGATGCCCTCGCGCACCGGCTCGTCCGTCTTGACCGCCGAGTGGGCGATCGGCGAGGAGCCCTGGCCGGCCTCGTTGGAAAACACGGCGCGCTTCATGCCGAACAGGAACGCCGATGCCGCCGTTCCGCCGACGAAGGCGCCGGCGGCTTCCGTCGGCGTGAAAGCATTTCTCACGATCATCGCGAACATCGCCGGAATTTCGGCGAAGTTGATTGCCAGGACGTAAAAGCCGACGAGCAGGTAGAGCGCCACCATGAAGGGGACGAGCACACCGGCGACCCTGCCGATGCGCTTGATGCCGCCGATGATGACGGCGCCCACGAGGAGCGCCAGCACGATGCCGCAGATCCACCCGGGAACCCCGAAGTACTCGTTGGTGACTGCGGCGACGTTCCACGCCTGGAACATGTTCCCGCCCGTCGCCATCGACATGAGCAGGCAGACGCAGAAGACGACCGCGATGGTCTTGCCCAGCCAGGCAAGCTCCGGCTTCAGGCGGGCGAGCGCCTTGTCCGCGACCCACATCGGTCCGCCGTGCGGATTGTCGGGATCCTCCGTATTCCGATAGAGCATCGACAGCGTCACTTCCGTGAGCTTGATCGCCATGCCCAGGAAGCCGACGACCCACATCCAGAAGACGGCGCCGGGGCCGCCGAGCGCGATGGCGAGCGCCACGCCGCCGATGTTGCCCAGGCCAACGGTGCCGGAAAGCGCCGCGGACAGGGCCTGGAAGTGATTGATGGCGCCGGGGTCGTCCGGATCGTCGTAGGCACCGAGGATCACCGCCGGCCCGTGCGTCAGCGCGCGGTACTGGGAAAAGCCGCTCCAGAGCGTGAAGAGTATGCCGGTGCCGACGATGGCGAACAGCCACGTCTCGTTCCAGAGTACGGCGTTGATCGTCGCAAGTGCTGAGCTGAGATCCCCCATAGTCCCCCCAGCCTCCGCTTCCCGCCGGGTGCGCTATTCCCGCGTGGCGGCTTCCATGATGGCCGTGACGCCCATCCCGCCGGCCGTGCAGACGGAGATGAGCCCACGCCCGGACCCCTTCTCCTGCAGCAGCCTGGCCATCGTTCCGACGATCCGTGCGCCGGTTGCCGCGAACGGATGGCCGATCGCGATGCTGCCACCCTTGACGTTGAGTTTCGCCAGGTCTATCGGTCCCAGCGGCCTGTCGCGCCCGAGCCGCTCACGGCAGAACTCCTCCGACTCCCACGCCTTGAGCGTCGCGATCGTCTGCGCGGCGAACGCCTCGTGGATCTCGTAGAAGTCGAAGTCCTGCAGCGCGAGGCCGGCGTCCCTGAGCATGTCCGAAACGGCATAGGCGGGCGCCATCAGCAGCCCCTCCTTGCCGACGAAGTTGACCGCAGCCACTTTGCAGAACCGGAGGTAAGCGGCGACCGGCAGGCCGTTCTTCCGCGCCCATTCTTCCGAACCCAGCAGCACGGCGGCGGCGCCGTCGGTGAGCGGCGTGCTGTTGCCCGCGGTCATCGTGCCGGCTTCGCTCGAGTCGAAGACCGGCTTGAGCTTCTGGAGCTTCTCGAAAGAGGTGTCGCGCCGGATGTTGTTGTCGGTGGTCGCCTCGCGGCAAGGCACCACGAGGTCGTCATAGAAGCCCTCGTCCCAGGCCTTTGCGGCGTTCAGGTGGCTGGCGAGCGCCAGCTGGTCCTGGCGTTCGCGGGTAATGCCGAGCTTCTTTGCCGTAATCTCGGTGCTTTCGCCCATCGACAGCCCGGTGCGCGGCTCGACCACGCCGGGCAGCTCGGGCTTGAAGTGGCGGGGGCGCAGCCCGAGCCAGGGCTTGAGCTTCTCCTGAAGTCTGCGCCCGCGACTGCTGGCGAGCAGTATGGAGCGGTAGTCGTCAGGATAGACGATGGGCGCGTCGCTGATCGAGTCCGTGCCGCCGGCGATGCCGGCCTCGATCTGGCCGAGCGCGATCTTGTTGCCGATCAGGATGCAGGCTTCCAGGCTCGTACCGCAGGCCCGCTGCAGGTCGACGCCCGGCGTCGTGAGCGACAGACCCGAGCCCATCACGCTCTCCCGCGCGAGATTCCAGTCGCGCGAGTGCTTGATGACGGCGCCGAGCGCCACGTCCCCCAGCGCCCTGTCCTTCAGCTCGTACTTCTGCACGATCGCCCGCAGCGTCGCCGTCATCAGGTCCTGGTTGGAACATTCGGCGTAACTGGTCTGGGCGCGGCAGAAAGGGATGCGAAGTCCGCCTATGACTGCTATCGGGAGCGCTCGTCCGTCATGCCACATTGTGCCTCCGGGGCTTCTGGAGCCGGTCGCGGAAAACTCGAATGTCGGAACTCTACTAGAACCACTCTCAAAATTCCCCGTGGTCGCGACGGTGGAGGCAATGCGGTGACCGTCAGCGGCCCTCGCAGCGTGCCAGCCGGCGTTGCAATACGGTAGAGTACGCGGCCCACCCGGTGCCGAAACAACAAAAAGCAATTATCGCATGACGACCTTTGCCTCGACCGACACCTGGCTGGCGGAGATCCGTGCCATGCTGCGCCTCGCCGGGCCGCTGATCGTGAACAGCCTCTCCATTGCCGGGATGCAGTTCGCGGATGCCGTGATGGCGGGCCGCATCGGCGCGCAGGCGCTGGCCGCCGTGGCGGTCGGTGCGAGTGTCTGGTTCCTGGGCTTCGTGGTCTGCCTCGGCATCATGATGGCGATTTCTCCGATCGCGGCGCGCCACTACGGTGCCGGCGAGCCGCAGCTGATCGGCCGCTATACGCGCCAGGGAATGCTGCTCGGGACGGTGCTCGGGCTGTCGATACTTGCAGTCGCGTGGCTCTTCGCGGCACCGGTCCTGACCTTCCTGGAAATCGATCCCGGCTTTCGGGACGTGACCGTCGGTTACGTCCGGGCCATCACGCTGGGCGCTCCCGCCATCTGCCTTTTCCTCGCCCTGCGCTTCACGACGGAGGGCATCGGCTATACGCGGCCGATCATGTACACGTCGCTGTTCGCGCT
>CAZTAE010000296.1:0-3054 GCA_964611535.1 uncultured Woeseiaceae bacterium | reverse complement strand
AGTACGACAAGCGGGCGACGAAGAAGGAACAGGACTGGCAGCGCCAGAAGGCGCGGATCCTCAAGTCAGGATCGCATTAGAAACAGGCTATTACGTCCGTATTCTCAAGTAATTAATCACCCGCGAGCGGATTGTCTGCCGGGCCTGTGGAAGGTGCTGCCGCCCGCCGGTTCGGCCTCGCCTGGCCGGCAGCGGGCTCCGCCGCGGGGATGGCGGTGAGTCGGCTCACGCGTTCCAGCGCCTCGTTCGCCGCATCGCGGCCGGCGAGGTTGTGGCCGATCGTCACGGACCTGCCATCGCCGGTGATCGCCTGGAGCTTGAAGTACACCGTGTGTTTCCTGCCGCTCGACGAACTGTAGCTCTGCTTCAGCGTGAGCGAGCGCAGGTCGCGCCGCGGTACGGTGCGGGCGCCCGCCGGCAAGCCGAGCAGACGCCGGCGAACCTCGAGCCCGGAGTGGTCGATTCGGACCCGCAGGCTCACGAGCAGGCTGTAGAGACAGGCCAGCGTTATCGCCCCGCCCAGCAGCCCGAACAGGAGGCGCAGGACCATCGGCACGTCGGTGCCGCCGGTCAGCAGGCCGACGCCCAGAAAGACGAGACCGAAGACGATGCCCGCGAGCTTTGCGCCGGGGTGCCGGAAGGCCGGGAAGTACAGCTCGACGCCGCCCGGTATGTGCTCGATCTCGAGCACCGCCTCGATGGCCCGCGCCCGCTCTTCGGCGGCCAGCCGGTGCCCGGTGCTGAGCTGCTTCAGGCGCCGGGCGGGTTCGCCGGTCGGAAAGACCGGGATCTCGAAACTGCGCACGAAATCGACGCCGCGCAGCGGCGCTTCCACCGTCACCCGCCACAGGTGATACGCGCTCTTGTCCTGGAAATCGGAGGCCGGCAGCTCGTCGTCCACGACGAACAGGATCTCGAGCTCCGTACCCTCGGCGTGCGGGCGTGCGTGGGCGTAGCCCTCCCGCTGCCACACCAGCCGCTCGCTGCGGCGGCGGCTCTTGCCGGAGCCGGTGATGCGGCTGTACAGGCAGCTCAGCGTTACCTTGAAGGGGACGTTCGCGTCATAGGGCAGGCGGACCGTCAGCGTGCCGCCGACCTGGCCACCGATGGCACCGGGATACGGGTCCATGACCAGCCGGGTGCGGCCGAAGCGGCGCCAGTTGACGATTTCCTTCAGCGCCCACGCGATGAGGCCGATACCGACGAGCGGGAACAGCAGCCCGAAAATGGCTGTCCGGTTGCCGTCGAGGAACTCCCGCAGCGTCACGACGCCCACCGGAATGGCGATGAGGTTCCAGAAAACGGCGAAGAACCCGGCGAAGTAGAGGGCGGACCGGGCATTGCTCGGGATTTCGGGGCCGGTCCACTCCGGCCGCATCAGCCAGGGCTTGTCGCCGGGCCGGAGGACGTTCGCCGGGCGGCGTCCCCGGAGGCCGTACCACAGCATCCCGGCCCCAGCCCCGCCGAACACCAGCACGAACGTGGCGAACAGCCCGGCCATCCCCCAGCGCAGATCGCGATTGAGTGCGGCTTCCCGGGGGTTCTCCGGATTGATCCATACCGGCACGGGCCGCCCCTGCCGGTGGGCCCGCTCCAGCTCGCGCCCGAGGCGCTGCTGGAAGTCGCCGATGTTGTCGCCCGCGCTGGCGATCGCGACGCGGTCGCCACGATACTGGCGGCCGCCGTATTCATAGGTGTAGGTCGCCCGCACCCGGTACGTGGTGGAATCGCTACCCCGCGACGTGACCAGTTCCGCGCTCGTCAGCCGTGCCTCGCCGCGCTGCCAATCCTGCACGCGTTGCCCGTCGACCAGCATCGGCACGAGCAGGAAGGCCAGGATGCCGACGCCGACACCGAGGAACGGCAGGGAAAAGACGACCAGGGACCACCGGCGGCCCTTCTTCGCCCGGGCGGGGGCTTCGGCAGCCGGCCCGGCCGTAGCCGCACTCTTCGGGGGTGTGAGATGCATTGCCTCGATCCCGCTGCTCAAGAGACGGGCGCGATGATGCCGCAATGGCGGCGCCGCCGGGCGTGCACGGGTTCGAAAACACGGTATCCGGCCGGACGTCCCGGCCGCCCGGTGCGACTTCATCGGTTGTATTTCGCCGAATCGCCCCTACACTGTCCCCGTGGAGTCGGCCAGGGGGCCTGCTCCGCGATTTTCCGGGGGCGACATGGCTTCGACGCGGGTCGCGAAACTCCGGGTGCATGCCGAGGGGCAGGTCACCTCGTAAATCCAGCTGCAAAACCAATAGTTGCCAACGACGACAACTACGCACTAGCTGCTTAAAAACCAGCCTTAGTGCCCTCTGACCGGATCGTGCCTGTGCGTCCGGATTCCAGGGGTCATCGACACGGGATCGCGGCAAGGACATGCTCTGGGTCCGAACCGTTAAATCCTTACAGAGCTGGCTATGAGTCTTCCCTGTCCGTCGGGTAGCTCATAGCGAGATCAAAGGCGGAATAAGCATGTAGAGCTCGGAACGTAGGGCTTGCGGACGCGGGTTCGATCAACGCACAGGTCGCCTTTGCGGGTAACCGCAAAGTGAAAACGGGGCTCACATCGGCGAACCCTGACGGCGCTTTCGAAGGATCGGGAGCGGCATGGCAACGCCGAGGGGTAGCAAGCGGGCCAACCGCAGGGCTGCCCTGTAGAGACTCATAGGCTCGCCGAGCTTTGGCCGGGCGGGTACTAGGATTCGGTCGCGAGGCCGGATAACACGCCCCGCACCCGAGTCACTCGGGTGAAGGCATAGTCCAGGCCGCATCGAAAGATGCGGATGAACTGTCCCGCCGCCTCCACCAGTTGCAAAGCCCCGACAGGGAATGTCGGGGCGGTTTTGCCGGCCTCGTTGACGGAGAGGGTACAATCTCCCTTACCCGGCGGCGCCGAAATGAAAACAGGCAACTGGATGTAAGCGTCAGTAATACCGACATGGCGCTACTTCGATACCTGTTGGGTTGTGTCCGGGCCGGCCGCATTACCAGAAAGCGCATCTACAATGAGCAGCACACTCCGTGCGGCACTTACACGATAAGCAACCGACAAGCACT
>CAZTAE010000295.1:0-3054 GCA_964611535.1 uncultured Woeseiaceae bacterium | reverse complement strand
GTCCCGACGAAGAGCACGGTGCCGCCGTCGGCCACCACCGCCTTGACGAAGGCGTAGGCCTCCCGCGCCATCGGCAGGCTCTTCTCCAGGTTTATGATGTGGATACGATTTCGTTCGCCGAAGATGTAGGGAGCCATCTTCGGATTCCAGTAGCGGGTCTGGTGCCCGAAATGCACACCAGCCTCCAGCATCTGGCGCATGGTAACGTCAGTCATGTTGTACTCCGTGGGTTGAGCCTCCGTACACCCCGGAACGCAACCTCGCTCATCTGGCGGGGCACCCGGCGGTCCGTGACGGTGTACGTGTGGATTAATTGCCTCGTGGGCGCGCGCTTTATACCATACCGGGTTTGGCTCAACAACGCGGATTTTCCCACCGCCACCCTCCCGGAAACGAGCAGTGACCGGCCTCATCCAGCAGACCGCCCCCCGCGGCACATCATTCATGAATGTAACGATCAAGACTCCCGAGGAGCAGGAAAAGATGCGTGTCGCGGGCCGGCTGGCGGCGGACGTCCTCGACATGATCGGGGAATACGTCAAGCCCGGCGTCACGACCGGCGAGCTCGACGAGATCTGCCACCGGTACATCGTCGAGACGCAAGGCGCCATACCCGCCCCCCTGAATTACCGGGGGTTTCCGAAATCCGTCTGCACCTCGGTCAACCACGTCGTCTGTCACGGCATCCCGGGCGATCGCAAGCTCAAATCGGGAGATGCCCTGAACATCGACGTGACCGTCATCAAGGACGGCTTCCACGGCGACACCAGCCGGATGTTCCTGGTCGGCAAGGCCGGCGTGCAGGCAGAGCGTCTGTCGGCCGTGGCGTTCGAGGGCATGTGGCGCGGCATCGAGCAGCTCGGGCCCGGCAAGCACCTGGGCGACGTCGGCGAGGCCGTCCAGCGCCACGTCGAGAGCAACCGGTTCTCCGTCGTCCGGGAGTACTGCGGCCACGGCATCGGCCGCGTCTTCCACGAGGACCCGCAGGTGCTGCATTACGGCAAGGCGGGCGAGGGCCTGGAATTGCAGCCCGGCATGACGCTCACGGTGGAGCCGATGGTCAACGCCGGCAAGCGGCACGTGCGCCTGCTGCCGGACGGCTGGACCGTCGTCACCCGCGACCATTCGCTGTCGGCGCAGTGGGAGCACACCATCCTGATCACAGACAACGGCTACGAGGTCCTGACGCTGGGTGCCGCCGATCGCCAGTAAACCGCAACCCGCCGCGGACCCCGGCCGCGAAGATCCGGCGCTCGCCCTCCTCGACCGCCTGCTGCCGGAGACCGCCGCCCGCCCCGGCGCCTGCCGGCGGGCGCTGGAGCAGGCCGGCGAGCTGCTCAAGCGTCGCTTCCTGAAGGGCGAGCCGGTCGTCGGCCTCGTCAGGCTGCGCGCGCTTCTCGTCGACCGCCTCCTCATCTATCTCTGGCGCCAGCACGCCGCCGCGCTCGGCGACACCGTCGCGCTCGTCGCCGTCGGCGGCTACGGCAGGGGCGAGCTGCACCCGTGCTCCGATGTGGACATCCTGCTGCTCTCCCGCAACGACGTGCCCGCGGACGGCGAAGCGGCGATGTCGTCCTTCCTGACCGCCCTGTGGGACGCCGGGCTCGAGATCGGCCACAGCGTCCGTAACATCCGGCAGTGCCGCGAACACGCCGCCGCGGACATCACCGTCACCACCACGCTCATGGAAGCGCGGCTCCTGGACGGGCCGCCGCAGCTCATGGCGGAGCTCAAGGCCGCGGTGTCACCGGACGCGATCTGGCCGCCCGCCGAATTCTTCGCCGCCAAGCGCGACGAGCAGCTCGCGCGGCATCACCGCTACGACGACACGGCCTACAAGCTCGAGCCGAACGTCAAGGGCAGCCCCGGGGGCTTGCGCGACATCCAGATGATCGGCTGGGTCACCCAACGGCAGTTCGGCGCCCGCACCTTCGACGAGCTGGTGCAGCACGGTTTCCTGACGCCCGAACAGCTGCGCTCCCTGCAGGACGGCCAGGCCTTCCTCTGGCGGGTGCGCTTCGCCCTGCATATCCTCACCGGCCGCCGCGAGGACCGCCTGCTGTTCGACCACCAGACCCGCCTCGCGGAGATGCTCGGCTACGAGGACGCGAGCTACACGCTCGCGGTGGAACAGCTCATGCAGCGCTACTACCGCACGGTCATGGAGCTCAGCCGCCTCAACGAAATGCTGCTGCAGTTGTTCGAGCAGGCGATTCTCATGGACCCGAACGCCGAGCCCGAGCCCCTCAACGACCGCTTCTCCGTGAAGAACGGCTACCTGCAGACCGTCGACGACGACGTCTTCCGGAACGAGCCCTCCGCCCTGCTCGAGCTCTTCCTGCTGTTGCAGGAGCACGACGCGCTCCGCGGCGTCAGCGCCCACACCATCGGCCAGATCCGCCGCCACCTGTACCTCATCGACGAGGAGTTCCGCCAGAACCCGCGCAACCACCGCCTGTTTCTGAGGATCCTGCGCGCGCCCTCCGGCGTTACGCACGAGCTCCGGCGCATGAACCGCTACGGCGTGCTCGGCCTGTACATCCCCTCCTTCGGCCGGGTCGTAGGCCGCATGCAGTACGACCTCTTCCACGCCTACACCGTCGACGAGCACACGCTCTTCGTCGTCGGCAACCTGCGGCGCTTCGCCCTCTCCCGCTATGACCACGAGAACCCGCACCTGGGCGCGCTGATGCAATCCTTCGAGAAGCCGGAGATCGTCTACCTGGCCGGACTCTTCCACGACATCGCCAAGGGCCGCGGCGGCGACCACTCGGAGCTCGGCGCCGTCGACGCCGAGGCATTCTGCCTCGAGCACGGCATGAGCCGCTACGAAGCCCGCACCGTCGCCTGGCTCGTCCGCCACCACCTGCTGCTCTCGACCACCGCCCAGAAGAAGGACATCGGCGACCCGGCCGTCATCAACGATTTCGCCGCCACCGTCGGCGACAAGGCGCACCTCGACTACCTCTACGTCCTGACGGTCGCCGACGTGCAGGGCACCAACCCGGCCCTGTGGAACTCCTGGAAAGCCACCCTCTTCCGCGACCTCTACGA
>CAZTAE010000294.1:0-3083 GCA_964611535.1 uncultured Woeseiaceae bacterium | reverse complement strand
CGGCGGCCTGTCTTATACTTCGCGTTTCCGCTTGCGTAAGCGCAGCCGCGCGATGCGGCCTCCAGAGCCAGGGACCTCAAGGAATGAACAGACCCGCCACCGTCGCCATTACCGGAGCCGCCGGCCAGATCGGCTATCAGCTCGCCTTCCGCATTGCCTCGGGCCAGATGCTCGGCAGCGGGCAACCGGTTGCGCTCAGGCTGCTGGAGATCCCGCCGGCCCTGCCGGCGCTTCAGGGGGTGGTGATGGAGCTGGAGGACTGCGCGTTTCCCACCCTGAACGGGGTAATGGCTACGGATGACGCGGCCGACGCCTTTCAGGACGCCGACTATGCCTTGCTGGTCGGTGCGCGGCCGCGCGGACCCGGCATGGAGCGGAAGGATCTCCTGGAGGCGAACGCGCAGATCTTCTCCGCGCAGGGCAAGGCGATCAACGAGCGCGCCAGCCGCGACGTACGCGTACTCGTCGTCGGCAACCCCGCCAACACGAACGCGCTGATCGCCCAGCGCAACGCTCCCGACATCGACCCGCGCCGCTTCACGGCCATGACCCGGCTGGACCACAACCGCGCCATCGCCCGCCTCGCCGCGAAGACGGGCCGGCACGTCACCGACGTCCGCCGCATGACGATCTGGGGCAACCATTCGGCCACGCAGTACCCGGACATCCACCACGCAACGGTCGGCGGTCAGCCTGCCCTCGATCTCGTCGAGGAGTCCTGGATGACCGACGATTTCATCCCCGGAGTGCAGCAACGGGGGGCGGAAATCATCAAGGCCAGGGGAGCGTCGTCGGCTGCCTCGGCGGCATCTGCGGCCCTCGATCACATGCACGACTGGGCCCTCGGATCGCGCAACGACGACTGGGTCAGCATGGCGATTCCCGCGGACGGCAGCTATGGTATCCGGGAGGGCATCGTCTACTCTTTTCCCGTCACCTGCAGCGGCGGCGTTTACACCATCGTGCAGGACCTCGAAATCGGCGACTTCAGCCGCGAAGCGATGCTCGTCACCGAAGCCGAGCTGCGCGAGGAGCGCGCGGCGATCGAGAGCCTGCTCTAGAAGCCTTTCAGTTCCCGGAGCGCGGCGCCCGCAAAGGATGTGATACGTGTCTGATTTCATCATCGGTCTTTTCTGGTTCCTGCTGTTCGCGGGCGGCGCGCTGTACCTGGCTTACCACCGCGTGACCCTGTTGCAGTCGACAGTTGCCGCCGCAGCCGCGGTCGTGGCTTACACGGCACTCGGCGACGGTCATTTCCTGTGGCTGCTTTTCCTGTGGCTGGGCGTGGGCGCGATGGCCGTGTTGAACGTGCGCGACTTTCGACGCGAGAAAATCACGCGTCCGGCGCTGGACGTCTACCGCACGATGCTCCCGGCGATGTCCGACACGGAGCGGGATGCGCTGGAGGCGGGCAACGTCTGGTGGGATGGCGAGCTGTTCTCCGGCATGCCGGACTGGAACCGCCTGATGGCCTTCCCCGCCCCGAAGCTGTCCGACGAGGAGCAGGCTTTCCTCGACGGACCCTGCGAGGAACTCTGCCGCATGCTCGACGACTGGGAGATTTCCCATGAGCGCGGCGACATGCCGCCGGATGTCTGGGAGTTCATCAAGCGGCATCGCTTCTTCGCGATGATCATCCCGAAGCAGTACGGCGGGCTGGAATTCTCCGCCTACGCGAATGCCATGGTCATCGCGAAGCTCGCGAGCCGCAGCACCACCGCCTCATCCACCGTCGGCGTGCCCAACTCACTGGGGCCCGCCGAGCTGCTGCTGCATTACGGCACCGAGGAGCAGAGACGGCGCTACCTGCCCGGACTGGCCGCGGGCGAGGAAATCCCCTGCTTCGCCCTGACCTCCCCGCAGGCGGGTTCCGACGCGGCGGCCATCATCGACAGCGGGGTCGTTTGCAAGGGGCAGTGGCAGGGCAAGGAAATCATCGGGCTGCGCCTGAGCTGGGACAAGCGCTACATCACGCTCGCGCCCGTGGCGACCGTCCTTGGCCTCGCCTTCAAGCTGTACGACCCGGACCGGCTCATCGGCGATATCGAGGAGTACGGCATCACGGCCGCGCTCGTTCCCGCGGACACGCCGGGCGTCGAGGTGGGGCGCCGACACCTTCCGCTGAGCACGCCATTTCAGAACGGGCCGACCCGCGGCAAGGACGTGTTCGTGCCCCTCGATTTCATCATCGGCGGCAGGGAGATGGCAGGCAAGGGCTGGAAGATGCTCGTCGAGCTGCTTTCGGTCGGGCGCGCTATCACGCTCCCTTCCACCGCCGCCGGCGGCGGGCAGGCAGCGGCCTATGCTACCGGTGCGTACGCGCAGCTCCGCCGGCAGTTCGGGCTGCCCATCGCACACTTCGAAGGAGTCGGCGAGGCCCTTTCGCGGATCGCAGGCTTCACCTATGTCATGAACTCTGCCCTTTCGGTCACCTCCGGCGCCATAGATCAGGGTGAGAAACCGGCCGTCCCCGCGGCCATCCTCAAGTATCACTGCACGGAGCTCGGCCGCAGGATCGCGAATGACGCGATGGACGTGCACGGCGGCAAGGGCATCATGATGGGCCCGAAGAACTACATCGGCCGCGGCTACATGGCGACACCGATCGCGATAACGGTGGAGGGCGCCAACATCCTCACGCGCAGCCTGATCATCTTCGGCCAGGGCGCGGTGCGCTGTCACCCGTTCGTGCTGCGGGAGCTCCGGGCGGCGCAGGACACCGACCGCGAGCGCGGTCTGCTGGACTTCGACGACGCACTCTTCTCACACGTCGGGTACGCCATCAGCAACCTGGCGCGAGCGTTCTTCCTCGCGCTGACACACGCGAAGTTCAGCCGCGTTCCCCTCAATACGCCCACGCGGCGCTACTACCAGAATATCAACCGTTACAGCGCAGCTTTCGCACTGGCGTCGGACTTCGCGATGCTGACGCTCGGCGGCAAGCTGAAACAGAAAGAGCTGCTTTCGGCACGGCTGGGCGACGTGCTCAGCTCCATGTACCTTGCCTCCGCGGTGCTGAAGCACTTCGAGAACCAGGGCCGCCGCTCGTCCGACCTGCCGCTCGTCGAGTGGTCCGTGCGCAC
>CAZTAE010000293.1:1957-3085 GCA_964611535.1 uncultured Woeseiaceae bacterium | reverse complement strand
GTCACGACGCCGAAGTTGCCGCCGCCGCCGCGCACGCCCCAGTAGAGATCGGGGTGCTCCTCGGCACTGGCATGCCGCAGCTGGCCGTCGGCAGTGACGATGTCGACTGCCTTGACGTTGTCGAGTGACAATCCGAACCGCCTGCCGAGGCGGCCGAAGCCCCCGCCGAGCGTCAGGCCGCCGACGCCCGTGTGGGAGACCGTTCCGGTCGTCGTCGCCAGCCCGTGCGCCAGGCATTCGTGATCGATCTCGCCCAGCAGGCTGCCGCCGGCGACGTACGCGGTCCGGCTCGCGGGATCCACCCGGACATGCCTGAAGCGCGACAAGTCGATCTGCAGGCCGCCCTCGCAGGTCGACTTTCCGGAAAAGCTGTGGCCGCCGCACTTGACCGCCAGTAGCAGATCGCGCTCCCGCGCGAAGGTCACCGCGTTGGCGACGTCGGCCGGGCCCGTTGGCTGCACGATCAGCGCCGGGTGCTTGTCGATGGACGGATTGAGCACGCGACGCGCCACGTCGTAGCCCTCGCTGCCGCTCAGCAGGAGGTTGCCGCGAAGGCTGTCCTTGAGCTCCTGGATGGCGCCCTTTTCGAGGACGACTTCGTCGCCGCTGCCTGTGACGCCCGGGATGCTCGAGGTGACTGTCGTCAGTGCCCGCAACGCCGCGCTGTAGGCGGCGCCGGCCGGTAGGGAGGCAGCGATCGCCGCCGCCAGGGAAGTGCCGCAAAACTGCCGTCGATTCATGATGTCTCCCTTGATGAGCGGCGCTCTGTGGCGCCTTCCTGCACCGCGATAGCGCGTGCCCCCTACAGAATAGTCGAAAACGGGCTCGCCCGCTGCCGAACCGTCAAGAATCAACGTTATCGCAAGGACACGCTCCCGGCCTGCACGAGCTCCGCGCGCTTCCGAGCCGTCGGCAGATCGATCTCTCCGCTCGCCAGCGCCCGGACCAGCGCCTCGTTATCGCGCGCCCGCAACGCGTGCAGCGCCGTTCCCACCTGCTGCGCCACCTCCGCGATGAGCCGGCGTTCGTCACGGGTGTACTCCTCCGTGCGCGCTCCGCAGAGGAGCGCGCCGCCGAGGACGCCGCGCACGGCCATGGGAAACGCGTAGCCCTCGCTGCCGAGGGCGC
>CAZTAE010000293.1:0-1857 GCA_964611535.1 uncultured Woeseiaceae bacterium | reverse complement strand
CCGAGGACGCCGCGCACGGCCATGGGAAACGCGTAGCCCTCGCTGCCGAGGGCGCTTTCGACCTCACGCAGATCGACCGGCTCGCGATTGGCACGCAGGGAGACGAAGGCCCGGTCGTCGGCGTCGATGCGCTCGGGATAGTCCCGTCCCGGACCAGGTTCATTTTCTCGGCGGTTGGTTGGCCAGACCGACGATGGCACCGGAGCGCATGACGACCTCGAGCGGATTCTCGACCAGCTGGCGGGTCTTCTCGTTGACGATGCGGAAGACGTCGCCACTGCGGTAGACTGTCTCCTGCCTCGGGGGAGCAGCTGGATACCTGACTTGCGACACTGGTGACTCACGCGACCGGCCACAGGCGCCGGCGACGGACCGGCCGTTGAAGCTCGTGGCGCGTTGGCGGGCGGTTCAGGCAGTCTGGCCTGCCTTTGGCCGCCGACGATGATCCGGCGAGCCGTCCTGCTGCGATCCCGTCTTGCTGCCGCCTCCCTGGTACTCGTTCTGCTGGCTGCCACGGGTGAAGCCCGCGCGGAAGGTCCGCACGACAAGGCGTACTGGCACGCCGTCATCGCGAGCGACTTCGAGCCGCTGGGCGACGTGCCGCTGCCGTCGCTGTTGCGGGAGTTGAGCGACTTTCTGTCCTTGCCGGATCCGGAGCTTCGTGACGCGATCGCCTACCGGGTGCTAACGCAGTGGCTGTACGTGCAGGACCGCGTGCCCGTGAAGCTTCGCCGCGAGCTCGTCGCGGAATGGCGCGAGAACCTGTCGATGGGAATCGGCGATGCGGGAACCGACACGGTGTTCCGGCGCTCGTTTTCCGCGTTGATGCTGTCGGTGGCAGTGGCGCTCGACAACCAGTCGCCGTGGCTCGATGCCGGCGAGTTCGACCGCTTGCTGAACTCGGCGCTCGCCTACCTGCGCGACGAGCGGGACACCCGCGGCTTCGATCCGGACAAGGGCTGGATCCACTCCGTGGCGCACACGGCGGACCTGCTGAAGTTCCTCGCCCGCAGCCGGCATCTCGCGGTGAGCGAGCAGGAGGCGATACTGACCGCTATCGCCGGGAAGCTGTCCCGGCTCGATCACGTGCTGACGCACGGGGAGGACGAGCGGCTGGCACGCGCCGTCGTGGCGGTTGTCGCCCGGTCGGATGCTGACAGGGTGGTCTTCGACGCATTTCTCGAGCAGTTGAAGCCGGTCCCGCTGCCGGCCTTGCCGACCCCGGCAGAGCTCGCCGTCAATCAGAACCGCAAGCACCTGGCGGTGTCGCTTTACGCCATGCTGAAGACGGGCGGCCGCGATGATCCGTCGCTGGACGAGGCTGCCGGAAGGGTGCTGGAGCTGCTTGACACGATGATGTGAATCCGGAGGGGACTGCCTGGCGCGAGCTCGTCCGGGCTGATGCTGCGGGTGGTATCGGGGTGTAGCGCCGCTATCGCTGAACTGTGAGTCAATCGCCGCTCCAGCTGCCGTCCTGAGTTAAACTCGCCCCGGTCCCCCTGGGGAGCGACTACATGCCAGAGCCCGCTACACCGGCCACCTCCGCGAGCGTCCACGAGCTCGCTACCGCGCTCGGGCTTTCCGAAGTCGCGTACGACCGCGCCGTCGAGCTCGCCGACCTCCGCCCGACCCGGCGCGACTGGCTCCGCTACCTCGACCGCTTCCTGATGGCCGCCGGCACGTTGCTGATCGTCGCCGGCATCGCCGCCTTCTTCGCCTGGAACTGGCAGGCGATGCATCACTTCGCGAAGCTTGCGCTGATCCAGGCCGGCATCGTCGCCGCCGTGATCGCCGCGTGGCGCTTGAAGATCGACTCCATCGCCGGCCGCGCGAGCCTCTTCGCCGCGGCCTTCCTCG
>CAZTAE010000292.1:0-3096 GCA_964611535.1 uncultured Woeseiaceae bacterium | reverse complement strand
CAGTACGCCGGCGATTCCGCGGCCGCGGGCATGAACGCGTTTCTGACCTTTCTCGCGCTCGTGAGCATCAGCCTGGGGGTCCTCAACCTGCTGCCGGTGCCGATACTCGACGGCGGTCAGATCGTCTACCAGACGGTAGAGCTGGTGAAAGGGAGCCCGCTGTCCGACCGCTCGCAACTGGTCGGCCAGCAGGTCGGCATACTTGCGCTGTTGCTGCTGATGACTTTTGCCTTTTACAACGACATTGCCGCGATCGTGAGCCAGTGATGCCGGACGGAAGCAAAATCCCACCTCGATGCAGCCGCCTCCGCGGCCTGTGGCACGAGATCGCGATCGTCGCCGCGTGCCTCGTGCTGGCGGCGCCGATGCCGGCCCTTGCGGTCGAGGACTTCGTGGTCCGTGACATGCGTGTGGAGGGCCTGCAGCGGATCTCGGAAGGCACCGTGTTCAACTACCTGCCGATCAACATCGGCGATCGCGTGGACGAGCAGCGGATCCGGGAGGCGATTCGCGCGCTGTACGCGCAGGGGCTTTTTGACGACATCGAAATGCGGCGCGACGGCAGCACGCTTGTGGTGGCCGTGCGTGAACGGCCCTCGATCGAGGATTTCACCATCGAGGGCAACAAGGACATCAAGACGGAGGATCTGATGGAATCCCTCCGCAACGTGGGCCTGGCGCGCGGACGGACCTTCGACCGCTCCGTGCTGGACAACGTCCAGCAGTTCCTGCGCGAGCAGTACTACGACCGCGGCAAGTACGCCGTGTCGGTCGAGGCGAACGTGGAGGAGCGGCCGAACAATACGGTGCGCATCAGCATCGACGTCGACGAAGGCGAACGCGCCCGCATCCGGCAGGTGAACATAGTCGGCAATCGGAGCTTTCCTGAAGACGAGATCCGCAGTGATTTCACGCTGGACACGGCCAACTGGCTGTCGTGGATCCGCCAGGACGATCGGTACGCGAAGGAGGCGCTGAGCGGCGACCTGGAGACGTTGCGCTCGTTCTACATGGACCGGGGGTATGCGGATTTCCGCATCGAGTCGACGCAGGTCGCGATCTCGCCGAACAAGAAGGACATCTACGTCACGATCAACATCCACGAGGGGGAGCAGTACACGGTCTCGGAAATCAAGCTCGTGGGAGACATGGTGATCCCGGAGCAGCAGCTCAGGAACCTGGTGCTGGTGGAGCCGGGCTCGACGTTCAACCTGCGCCTGCTGACGCAATCGAGCGAGCTCATGTCGTTCCGGCTGGGGGAGGAGGGCTATGCGAACGCCGAGATCGAGCCGGTGCCGGAGCTGGACTACGACAACAAGGAAGTCGCCGTCAGCTTCTTTGTGGACCCGAAGAGCCGGGTCTACGTGCGGCGTATCAACTTCGCGGGCGTGGACCAGGTCGACGACGAGGTGTTGCGGCGGGAGATGCGGCAGACGGAAGGTTCTTTCCTGTCGAACCGGCTGGTGGACCGGTCGAAGATCCGGCTGCAGCGGCTGCCGTTCATCGAGAACGTCGAGGTGGAGACGGTGCCGGTTGCCGGGAGCCCGGACCTGGTCGACGTCAACTTCGCCATCGAGTACCGGATGCCGGGCCAGTTCAGCGGGGGCGTCGGCTATTCCGAGTCGCAGAAGCTGATCCTGAACGGCAGCATCGTGCACACGAATTTCCTCGGCAGCGGCAATCGTGTGGCGCTGACGATGAACTCGGGCCGCTTCTCGAAGCTCTACAGCATTTCGCACACGGACCCGTACGTGACGATGAACGGGGTCCGGCGCACCGTTTCGGTCAGTCATCGCGACATCACGCAGTTCGTATCGGCGGCATCTGATTTTTCCACGACCAGCACCGGGGCGACGGTCGAATACGGCTATCCTCTCTCCGAGTACCAGACGCTGAGCTTCGGCCTCTCCTATCAGTATTCGGAGTTGCTGTCGTCGAATAACAGCACGCGCCAATCGCAGCAATGGGTGCAGCAGAACGGGAATCCCTTCACGGAAGACGTCGGCAACGGGCTGACCTTTTTCGGCACCGAGTTCGACACGGTCGAGCTCCTGACGGGCTGGACGTACGACAGCAGGAACCGGGCGCTGTTCGCGGACCGCGGAACGCGACAGCAGTTGTATCTGAGCGTTGCCGCGCCCGGAAGCGACGTCGAGTACTTCACGGCGCGGTACAACTTCAGGAAGTACCTCCCCCTCTTCGGTGCCTGGACCCTCATGGTGAACACCGACCTGTCCTATGGCGAGGCGCTTGGCGACACGACGGCCCTGCCGCCCTACAAGCAATTCTTCGGCGGCGGACCCGAGACCGTGCGCGGCTATAAGGAGTCCTGGCTCGGTCCGCGGGATACCTTCGGCAATCCCTACGGCGGCAACGTGTTGGTTGCGAGCCAGGTAGAGCTTATACTCCCGATTCCCGAAAAATGGAGAGGGCAGACCCGGGCGAGTTTGTTCTACGACATAGGCAACGTTTTCAACACCGGGGAGGTTGACTTCTTCGACAAGCTCGGCAGCCCGGTTTCGTACGAACCGGAATTCGATGAACTGAAGACCTCTGTCGGCATCGCCGTCCAGTGGCTTGCGCCACTCGGCTTTTTCCGGTTCAGCTATGCGTTCCCGCTCAACGAGTTCGAGGGCAACGACCGGTTCTTCGGCGACGAGGTCGAAAGGTTTCAATTCTCGATTGGACAGGCTTTCTAGGATGAAGATATGCGATCGTTAAGGGGACAGCTGCTCGGAGCGTTGGCCATATCGGCGCTGATGGCGATACCTGCGGCCCCCGCACTGGCCCAGGATCTCAAGATCGGCGTCGTGAACGTGAATGCGCTCATGGAGCAGGCGCCGCAGGCGAAGGTGGCCATGGACGCGCTGCAGGAGGAGTTTGCCCCCCGGCAGCGGAGCATCGTGGCGAAGCAACAGGAGCTCGAGGAGCTGTCGGAGAAGGTGCAACGCGACCTCGCCGTGATGGGGGAAACCGAGCGGCGCAGCACCGAGCGTGAGCTCAGAGACATGCAGCGGGACCTGCAACGGATGCAGAACGAATTTCGCGAGGACCTGAATCTCCGGCGCAACGAGGAGCTCGGTAACCTGCAACGCT
>CAZTAE010000291.1:0-3113 GCA_964611535.1 uncultured Woeseiaceae bacterium | reverse complement strand
GCGCAGGGCGAGATGCCCTGGGCCGTCGTCGACGGCGAGCCCGTCACCCAGCTCCCGCAGGACCTCTACATCCCGCCGTACGCCCTGCAGGTCTTCCTCGAGGCCTTCGAGGGGCCGCTCGATCTCCTGCTGTATCTCATCCGCCGCCAGAATCTCGACATCCTCGACATTCCGATCTTCGAGATCACCCGGCAGTACGTCGAGTACATCGAGCTCATGAAGGAAATGCAGCTCGAGCTCGCCGGCGAGTACCTGGTGATGGCGGCGATGCTGGCCGAGATCAAATCGCGCATGCTGCTGCCGCGCCCGCAGACCGAGGACGATGACGAGGAAGACCCGCGCGCGGAGCTGGTGCGCCGCCTGCAGGAGTACGAGCAGTTCAAGAAGGCCGCGGAGGACCTGAACGAGCTGCCGCGGCTCGAGCGCGACGTGTTCCTGGCCTCCGCGGAAGCGCCGGAGCGGAAAGTCGTGCAGAAGCTGCCGGACGTGACGCTCAAGGAACTGCTGCTCGCGTTTCACGACGTCCTGAAGCGCGCCGAGATGTTCTCCAACCTGCACCTGCAGCGCGAGCCGCTGTCGGTGCGCCAGCGGATGTCGGAGATCCTCTCGCGCGTGCGGGCGAACACGTTCACCGATTTCACCGACCTGTTCGACGCCGAGGAGGGCCGCATGGGCGTCGCCGTGACGTTCATCGCCATCCTGGAGCTCCTGCGGGAGTCGACCATCGAAGTCGTGCAGGCCGACGCCTACGCGCCGCTGCACGTGCGCGCCGCCTCCGGACTGCACCTGGTAACGGACGAGACCAATCCCTGATGGATGACAACGAGATCAAGCATTTTGTCGAGGCCGCGCTGCTCGCGGCCGGCCGGCCGCTCAGCATCGACCAGCTGCAGAACCTGTTCGAGGAGGGCGCCACGCCCGAGAAACCGCAGATCCGCGAGGCGATCGGCCGCCTGCGGGAGGAGTACGAGGCGCGCGGGCTGACGATCGCGGAAGTGGCCTCGGGCTTTCGCACGCAGATCAAGTCGAGCATGGCGGAGCGCCTCAACAAGCTGTGGGAGGAGCGCCCGCCGCGCTACTCGCGCGCGCTGTTCGAGACGCTGGCGCTCATCGCCTACCGCCAGCCGATGACCCGCGGCGAGATCGAGGAGATCCGCGGCGTCGCCGTCAGCACCAACATCATCCGCACGCTGCTGGAACGCGACTGGATCCGCGTCGTCGGCCACCGCGACGTGCCGGGCCGCCCGGCCATGTTCGGCACGACGAAGCAGTTCCTCGATTACTTCGGGCTGAAGAAGCTCGACGACCTGCCGCCGCTCGCCGATCTTTCGGACTGGGAATCGTTGCGCGTGCAGCTGAACCTGCCGTCCGTGGACCGCGAAGAAGAGGAGGCGGAGCCGGAGTCGGCCGATGTCACCGAGCTGCCGGTGCTGCATATCGACCCGGAGGAAATCGCCGACGAGCCACGGACCGGCGGCTCCGAGGATGAGGACCCTGAAGACACCGTGGACATGGAAGGCATCGCCGGGGACGCAGAACCGGTCGCGGACGAAGAGGCGCCCGGTGAGGCGGCGGAGGTTTCAGGCTTCGAGGAAATCGTCGCCAGGGAATGGCCGGATCCCCGCGTCAGCATCACGATTACCACCGAAAGTCCGGACGAGGAAGACGAGCCCGACGTCTCCACGGTAGGAGCCCGCCGCGCGGGCGACTGAGGATCGGCGGAAAACAGCCTCGCCAGCTGGATGAAGGGGGTCTCCCCGGCGCGTCCTTACGCCGCATGACGGACGACGACCTCCTCCGTCACGCTTGACCTTCATCGGCTTGACCGAGCTCTTCGACGAAGCCTCGTCGCCATGTGGAGCGGGTCGGCTGCCAACCCAGTTCCGCTTTTGCTTTGGCATTGTTGCCGCCCCGGATCTTCGTCATCATCGACACGCCACCCTCGCCGATCAGGAGCCTGGCGAGCCGGACCGGCACTCTGCGCGGCGGCTTTGCGCCTACGACGTCTGCCAGGAACGGGAGCCAACTGGAGACGGGCGCCGGCTCGTCATCGACAATGTTGTAGATGCCGGGCCCACCGCGAGTCATCGCAGCTTCCGTCGCCCTTGCCGCATCCTCGATGTGGACGAACGACCAGAGGCCGGCTCCGTCGCCGACGATTGGAATCCGGCGTTTGCGGATGAGCTTGATAATCGGTCCATCCCGTGCGATCCCGGTGCCCGGGCCGTAGAGGAATCCGTAGCGCAATGCAAACGCCTCGACATGAGAGGCCTTGCGCACGGCATCTTCAAGATATCGGATCGCCCCCAGGGTCTCTCTGAAGCTGGCGGGCGGATTCGGGTCGAGCGGATCCTCTTCAGACTTGACCGGCCCGCCTTCACGCGCGAACGGCCACCCGCAGAAACTCTGGGCAATGAACCGGCGGGTTCCCGCCCGCTGTGCCGCCGCCAGCAGAGTGTCCGTTACCTCGGTCCGGAGCCGGTTGGTCAAGGCGAATTCCCTGTCGAGCCTCCTGAAGTTCCCGGAGACGTCGGCAAGGGCGGTGAGTTGATGAATGATGATCTCCGGCTCCGCCCGCGTGATGGCTGCCGTCAGCTCATCGTTGTCGAGGGCATCGGCGACAGCGACGCTGGCGCCAAGTGCCTCCACTTGCCTGCCCTTGTCGGCGCTGCGAACGAGGGCGACGACCTCGTGCCCGTTCTCTACCAACAGTGGAACCAGGCTCTTGCCGACCGCTCCCGTGCTACCTGCGACGAACACCTTCATGTGAAGGGTCCTTACGCACCGACCACGACCTCGCTGATCTGGATGGTCGGCGTCAGATCCGTGTAGTTCGGGATGTCGGCCAGGATTTCCTCCGCGTGCGGTCCGAAGCCGGCCTGGAAAGCCTCTACAGAGTCACAGAAGAGGTGGCACATGGCGATGTAGGTCGCGGGCTCGCCCGGGCTCCCGCCGGCCAGTCCCTTGTCCACCGTGTAATAGTTGCAGCTGTCTCCCATCCGGGCCTTCACGAGCGGCATGTGCCTGTCGCGGTAGTAGTCGTGGTCGAACCGCGCGTCCGGCTTGTTTTCGTACATCACGCTGACCTTGATCATGCATCGTCCCCCTGTTGA
>CAZTAE010000290.1:0-3115 GCA_964611535.1 uncultured Woeseiaceae bacterium | reverse complement strand
CACCTTAGTCAAACCGGGACAAGAGGTTAGCTGATGCTGCAGTAATTAACCACCGCTCGCGTGGACGGTCCAGATCTCATGAAGTTGACCTCGTGGCTGCTGTGTTCATGGCATCCATAAACGCCGCATCCTGGGTTAGACTCGCGTGTCTGCTTAAGAGAGGAGATGACCGGAGATCGGATGGGAAAGAATTTCATCATTCTGTTTGAAGAGAAGGAAGGATCGACGCCAATAGTTCGGCTACTCGATAACTTCGATACGATCAATGTAGTACATCAGACCTCGAACTCCGGTTGGGAGCCTTTCGATTTGCATTGTTGCGGGTCGATCTCGATGCGCAATTACTTGCGCTGCCTCGATCTGATCTACAACGATCAGACCCCTCATATGCAGGAGTTGAACAGAATCTATACTGCTACAGCCCGACATTCCCTGCGTCCCTTCGACAAGGGCAAGGCTGTCGGTTTCAAGATGCGCTTTCAACCGCAGCGGAGCCACGAGCGGCTGCGTCGGCTGTTGCGTCCCGTTTTCACGCAACGCAGTATCAAACGCTTCCGAGCGCATGACGTAGTGGTGTTCGTTACGGTGCGACAGGATGTCTTTCGCTGGGCGCTTTCCAAGTATCACGGCGACGGCACCGGGAGACCCGGTCATTTGCAGTTCAAGCTGGCAAGGGGAAAGATCGATCGGTCGCAGATTCCGAAGGTTCAAGTCGACTTGAACGAATTTGGACGACTTCTGGAGAGCTGCGAACGTGCGATCATGCTGAAACGGCGTCTGATTGATCGCTTGAATCGCAAAGGGATAAGAGCATGGCCCATGCTCTACGAGTCCTTCTGTGAGAATCAGGGAGCATTTTTCGCCGAAGTGCTGTCAAGACTGGAGCTGCCATCGACCGATGGCTACATTACTGCCGCGTTGGAGAAGGGGACGAAGTACCAGAAGGTCCATAGCCACGATATTCGCGAATTCGTCGTCAATGCGGACGAAGTTCTGGAAGAGTTCGGCAATCGATACGCGGGCTGGTAAAGAACGGCGAGATATCTGTGTCTTGTGCGGCAACGGAGGCTGCAAGTTGACTGTTGTCAGACTCGCGCTTCCGAACCAATCAGGGCAAGGATCTCTTTGGCCGCATGATCGGCGCCGCTCAGATCTAAGGCCAGATCTCCCGCTTGTGCACTACCACAGAGCGTGAGCAGACGCTCGACGGCGTGAACACGCTGCTCCGACGTCTCGCAGGGGGATACCACGGCCGGAAGGGCCTGCGCCACCATCTCCGCCCGACGAATCTGGTCATCGGCCACCATCGTATTCGGCACGAATAGCGTCGGAAGTCGTGCCTGGAGTACCTCGCAACAGGTGTTATAACCTGCGGCTCCGACGAAGACATCGAAAGCACGCATCACCCGAACGAGCGGGTATACGGTTATCGGTATGACATCCTCGGGCAGCGGCACGTCTTTTGCCGAGATCGGCGTGCGCGTCCATACAACCGTGTAACCCCGCTCCTGCATCTCGTCGATCAGTCCCCGGCCGATGGCGCTCACGTCCTTCAGGTTTCCGGGCCCGAGGGAAAACAACGCATAGCGACCTTCGCGGTTCAGCCCTAGCTCGTCACGGGCTGAATCCCTGTCGAGGAGCTCATCGTCCTTCAGCAGCGTGAAGGGTGGGATCGTCACCGTACGGGCGGGCATCGCCTCGCGCTCGAGGGTAAAGCTCGAGCCGAGCTCGCCGAGCTGGATCACCAGGTCGAAATTGCTTTCGCTGACGGGCACTTTGCGCGTGCCTTGCTTGTACAACACGAGATTGGACCACACCATACGCGGCACACCGTAGGCCTCGGCCGCATGCAGCAGACCCCGGTATGGCCACGTGCCATCGAACACGACGACCTCCGGCCGCACCCGCTCGAACATCATGCCCAGGCGCAGCGCCAGCTGCCGGTCCCATTCCCAGGCAGTCGCGCGCGACCAGAACCGGGAGACGAAGTAATCCGCCTCGAAGCCCATCTCGTGGATCATCTCGATCGCGGAAGCCAGGGAAAAGAACACGGGCCGGGCGCGGCCACGTAGCCGATTTGCGTAGGCAAGGCAGGTGCTCATGTGTCCCATGCCGGAGCCATTGATGTTGAACAGCACAACGCACGGCAAGGCGGGCTTCGTGGAGTCAGCCAATCAGCAAGTCCTCTATCCGCACGTCGTCCTTCAACCCGGCAGACACGGGGATGGCTGGCGCATCGCGGTATCGCCACGCCAGGTGCCGCCGCTTGCGCTCGGCATATCCGCCAGCTGGTGCGGAGAGGACGGGGACGTACTCGACGAGCCAACGCAAGCGGGAAAAGAACGCGAAGTCCGGGACGTCCGTTACCAGTACCGGAACCCAGCCGGGAGAAGAGGCCTGCAGGGTCTCGAAGCGCCTGCACGCCGCGCGCAATGTCTCGCGTTCAGTGCCGAGCGCCCATATCACCAGAGGCTTCGCCTCATCGCTGCACTCGACGTGCTTCAGTCCCGGCAGCCACGGCTCGAGCGGCTGCGTTCGTCTGAGGCCCAGCCGCCGCAAAATGCGGCCAAGAGCTTTCCGCGAACGCCGATACAGACTCGGGCGCTCACCGGGCAGTGGCCGCAAGGCATAACGTTCAGCAAGGCCGGTTTCAGCGGCACTCGCCAGCTCTTCCAGGTGCCGGCGCAACGCCTCGATCTCCGCGCGCGCGCTCAAGCCGCCGCCTTCTCACGAACGAGCGAGAGGATCTCATCGGCCCCTCGCTCGGCCCCATCGAGCTCGATGGCCGGCTTCCGAGCCGAGGCGACCTCTATCGCCAGCAGACGTGAAACCGCCTCCCGCCGCTCCTCCGGGGTTTCGCAGGGGGAAACCACGACCGGCGTAAAGCCGGACACCGTCTCCGCACGCTTCGCCTGATCGTCCGCGAGCATCGTGTTGGGCACCAACAGGGTGGGCACGCCGGCCTGTATCACTTCGCAGCAGGTATTGTAGCCAGCGGCGGCGGCTATCACGTCGAACGCGCGCATGTAACGCACCAGCGGATAGGTCGATACGGGGAGCGCATCATCGGGTAACGCTACGTCGCGCACAGAGATCGGCGCCCGGGCCCACACGA
>CAZTAE010000289.1:0-3131 GCA_964611535.1 uncultured Woeseiaceae bacterium | reverse complement strand
AGGGCATCCTGCCGCTGCTTGAGTGAGCGGTTCTCGTCCTGGAGCTGATCGCATACCTTCACCAGCGCGTCCACGCGCTTTTCGAGTCTCTTCAGTTGGTGCTCGAAGGTGCTTTGTGCATCATCAGCCATGGGCGGAATATAGAGCCCGGACGCAGGAGAATCAATCGCCTGGTGACGGGCATGCAGGTCGGGGCCCGCGTAGTCAGCAGGAGCGTTCCGTGGGATCATTGCACCGGAGGTCCCGTGAATCATGAATCCGGCAGTCGAATACAGCGATCTCGACAGCGCCCTCAAGCTTTCCGGCACGAGCTGGAATGCAGCGCAAACGCACGGCCTGCTGTGCAGCCGCCTTTCGGTGCGGGGGGCGGCGGCCGGCCCGGAATGGATCTCGGAACTCGCCGAAAGCACGGGCCGGGACCCCAACTTGACGAGTGACAGCAAGGAGCTGCTCGACGCGCTTTACAGGTATACCTGGCGGCAGCTGGCAGAGCGCCAGTCGGCGTTCTCGCCGCTCCTGCCTGACGATTCATGGCCGGCGTCCCGTCGGGCCGACGCTCTGGCGAACTGGTGCGAGGGCTACCTGCACGGCCTCGTGTCCGGCCAGTATCCCGAGCGGGTCAAGGCCCGGCTGGCCAGCGAGCCGCTGAGCGAGATCATCAAGGACTTTCTGCAGATAACGCGGGCGGTGGCCGATGGCGAGGCGCGTGAGGAGAGCAACGAAAAGGCGTACACGGAGCTCGTGGAATACGTGCGTGTGGCGGCACAGCTCGCGTACGAGGAACTTGCCGGTGTCAGGACGCGGAACGGATCGACCACGGAATGAAAGAAACGGAGTTTGCCCGGCGCAGAAAGCAGCTGATGCGCATGGTCGGTGATGACGGCATCGCCATCCTGCCCAGCGCGCCGGTGCGCCTGCGCAGCCGCGACGTCGCCTACCGCTATCGGCAGGACAGCGATTTCTACTACCTGACCGGCTTCGCCGAACCCGATGCCGTGGCCGTCCTGGCGCCCGGGCGGGACAGCGGCGAGTACGTGCTGTTCTGCCGTGAGCGCGACCGGGACAAGGAACTCTGGGACGGCTCGCGGGCCGGACCGGACGGCGCCGTGGCCAGGCACGGGGCGGACGACGCCTTTCCCATCGATGACCTGGACGACATCCTCCCCGGCATACTGGAGTCCCGCAGCTGCGTCTACTACACGATGGGCGTCTATGCCGAGTTCGACCGGCGCATCACCGACTGGATCAAATCCCTGCGTTCGCGTGGAGCGGCCGGTATCCACGCACCCCAGGAGTTCGTGGCGCTGGATCACGTGCTCCACGACATGCGGCTGTACAAGAGCCGCGCCGAGATCTCAGCCATGCGGCGGGCCGCAAAGATCGCGGTAAGGGCGCACAAGCGGGCGCTGCAGACGGTGCGGCCCGGCCGCTTCGAGTACGAGATCGAGGCCGAGTACATCCACGAGTTCCGCAAGCACGATGCGGTTCCCTCCTACAGCCCGATCGTCGGCGGCGGCGCCAACAGCTGCACGCTGCACTATGTCGAGAACAACGCGGTCCTCTCCAGCGGCGACCTGCTGCTGATCGATGCCGGCTGCGAGTACGACTACTACGCCTCGGACGTCACCCGGACCGTTCCGGTCAGCGGCAGGTTCTCGCCGGAGCAGCGGGCGATCTACGAGATCGTGCTCGAGGCCCAGCTGGCGGCGATCGACAGGACCCGCAAGGGCAACCACTGGAACGATCCGCACGACGCGGCTGTCCGGGTCATCACCCGGGGCCTGAGAAAGCTGGGGCTGCTCGAGGGCTCCCTCCCGAAACTCGTACGCGACGGCGCATACCGCAAATTCTTCATGCACCGCACCGGCCACTGGCTGGGCATGGACGTCCACGACGTCGGCGACTATAAAGTAGACGACGAGTGGCGGATGCTGGAGCCGGGAATGGTGACGACCGTCGAGCCCGGCATCTATATAGCCGGCAAGAGCGGGGTCCCCGCCCGCTGGCGCAACATCGGTATCCGCATCGAGGACGATGTGGCGGTGACGAGCCGCGAGCCCGACGTGCTCAGCAAGGGCCTTGCCAAGGATCCGGACGACATCGAGAAGCTGATCGCCGCCTGAGCGGGCCACCTGGCGGCGTAGTGGTCACCGGCGCGGGACTCATGCAGGACATTCCAGGACCATGGATCGATACGATATCGTAATCGCCGGCGGCGGCATGATCGGCAGCAGCCTTGCCCTTGCGCTGGCGCCGCTGTCCCTGCGGGTCGCGCTGGTCGAGGCGGTCGCGCGCGAGGACGCGCGGCAGCCGAGCTTCGACGACCGTTCCACGGCGCTTTCCCGCAGCAGCCAGCGGATGTTCGAGGCGATAGGGCTGTGGCAGGACGTGGCCGCCGCGTCGACCCCGATCAGGAGCATTCACGTATCGGACCGGGGCCGCTTCGGGTTCGCCCACATCGACGCCGAGGAGCAGCGCGTCGAAGCACTGGGCTACGTCGTCATCAACCGCGTGCTCGGGAACGTGCTGCAAGACGCGCTTCGGCGCGTCGACGGCCTGGAGGTGCTGTGCCCGGCGCGCATCACGGCCGCGGCCGCGGCCGGTGAGGGCGTGACGGTACGCTGCGAGAGCGACGGCGGCGAGCGTCAGCTCCACGGCAGCCTGCTCGTGGCCGCTGACGGCGCGAACTCCACTGTGCGGCAACTGCTGGGGATCGGCGCCACGCGTGTCGACTACGGCCAGTGCGCCGTCATCGGGAACGTCCTGCCCGAGGTCGCGCCCGCGGGCCGTGCCTGGGAACGATTCACCGCCTCGGGTCCGCTCGCGCTCCTGCCGATCGCCGACGAGCGGGCGGCCTTTGTCTGGGTACTGCCTCCCGAGCGTGCCGAAGAAGTACTGGCGATGTCCGACACCGACTTCTGTGCGGCACTGCAGTCGGCTTTCGGCAACCGCCTCGGCCGCTTCACGAGGGCCAGCCGGCGCAGTAGCTGGCCGCTGACGCTCTCGCGGGCGAAGCGCCTGATCGCGAGGCGGAGCGCGCTGGTCGGCAACGCGGCCAGCGGGCTGCATCCGGTTGCCGCGCAGGGCTTCAACCTCGGGATGCGGGACGTGGCGGCACTGTGCGACTGCAT
>CAZTAE010000288.1:0-3135 GCA_964611535.1 uncultured Woeseiaceae bacterium | reverse complement strand
ACCACCGCTGCCGCCTGCGCGAGCAGCCGGTTCCATCCGGAGCCCGAACCGGCGCGGCGGTTCGCGCCGTCAGCGATCGCCGCCTCGATGCCCGGCCACAGGTCGCGCCCGGGCGCGATGCCCGCCGGCAGTTTCCGGGCCAGCGCCGTCAGCTTATCCCGGCCGTCATCGTGTCCGTTGTCGTCGTGTCTGTTCATGCTTCACCCACGTTCATGTTCAGTTGTTGCGCCAGGAGCCGTCGCGCCCGGTGCAATTGCGCCTTGCTGGTGCCCGACGCGATCCCCAGCATGTCGCCGGTCTCGTCGTGACTGTAGCCGTACACCGAATGCAGGACGAAGACGTGGCGCGCCCCGCTCGGCAATTCGCGCAGCGCATTCTCCAGGTCCTCCAGACCGCTGCTGTCGCCCGGGGACTCCGGCCCGGGCTCGTCCGCCACCGCCCGCATGCGATCCTGCTCGCGGCGCGATTTGCGCATCCGTCCCAGGACCGTGTTCACCGCCACCCGGTGCAACCACGTGCCGAACGCGCTCTCTCCGCGAAACCGGGGCAGTTTTGTCCATGCCTGAATGAATGCCTCCTGGGCGCAATCCTCGGCCTCGCTCGCGTTACCCGTCATGCGCAGACACAGGCCGTAAACCCGCTCGACATGCAACCGGTACAGCGACTCGAAGGCGCTCGTATTGCCGTTGCGGGCCCTGTCAACCAGCGCCTGCTCATCGCTCGACCCGATGTCCGTCACCGCGGTAACCTCGCGGCCGGAGTGCCGGTTTCCCGCGGCCAATGGCGCTCCCAATGAATCAATCTCCACATGCTTTGGTACTTTGATGCGCCGCGAGTCTGAACGGTTTGGATCCCGCCGGCGATCGGCTCGCCGGCCGCTAGCCGGGGACGGGGGTGATTCTGTTATTATGCCCCGAGCCTGGTTGGCGCCGCCGCCGAAGCGGCGTCGGATTCAACAAAAATAATCATGGCAGATACGAAAACCTGTCCGGCAGCACCGGGTCCGGCGGTAAGCGACTCGCCGGGATGCGAGGCCAATACGACGCAGATGGCGGGGCGCTCCATTCTCTATCTCGGCAGCGAAGAATTTGCATCCGATTACCTGGCGAGGCTCCGGAACCGCTATCCCTGGTCGAGAATAGTGCGCTCGAGCGCGTTCTCCGTGCCCGCCGAGGCGCACGCGGCAGCCAGCCTGGTGCTGTTCGAGGCGGGCTCGCCGGAGCTCCGTTCGGGCGCGGAGCTGCAGGCCTTCGTTCGCTCGATGCGCGCTTACCCGCTCGTCGCGCTGACCTGCCGCGACAAGGAGCATCGCGGCATCGCCGCCGTCCGTATGGGCGCCCAGAGCTTCATCTGCATCGACAGCGCTGACGACACCGACCAGGCGGAAATCTTCGCGCACGCACGCAGGCGTCACCGGCTTCTGGCACGGTTGTCGCAGAGCGACGGTGCCGTACTGTCGATACTCCACAGCATCAACGACGGCGTGATCGTGGTGGACCGGCACGGACGCGTGCTGGACATCAATCCCGTCGGCCGGTCGATTCTCGGCCTCGCCGCCCGGCAGCTCCCGCCCGAAGGCTGGGCGGCGGAGTTCTGCCGCCGCACCACGGACGGCACGACCGTCCACACCGAGGACCTGCCGCTGGTGAAGGCCAGCAAGGGACGCAAGTTTTCCAACCAGATCGTCGCCTACGACCGGGCCGACGGCGCGCCGCAGATCGTACTGAGCATCAACGGCCAGGGCCTCTACGACGACAATCAGAACCTCGCCGGCGGTGTCATCACCTTCCGTGACGTCACCGACGTCACGCAGCGAACGCTGGCTTTGCAGAAGCGCGCGCAGTACGACGAGCTGACGCTGCTGCCGAACCGCAGCCTGTTCATTCGCCAGCTGGAAAAAGCGGTCGGCCGCAGCAAGCGCAGCGGCAAGTCCGTCGCCGTGCTGTTCATCGATCTCGACCGCTTCAAGTCCGTCAACGACGCCCTCGGTCACGACGCCGGGGACGAGCTGCTGCGCCAGACCGGCGAGCGGCTGATCCGCAACCTGCGCGTGGGGGATTTCTCGGGACGCTGGGGCGGCGACGAGTTCGTCGTCTGCCTCGAGGACTTCGGCGAATCCCGTAACGCCGCCGCAGCCGCCCAGAAGCTGGTACTGGTACTGTCAGGCAAGTACGACGTCATGCAGAGCGAGGTCTACGTGACGCCCAGCATCGGCATCGCGATCCATCCGGATTCCGGCGAGAACGCCGAAGCGCTCGTCAAGGCCGCGGATCTCGCCATGTACCAGGCGAAGAAGCGCGGCGGCAGCCGCTTCCATTTCTACTCCGAGGCACTGAATGCCGACCTCGCCCAGCGCGAGGAACTGGAGCTCGGCCTGCGCCATGCCCTCGTCCGCCACGAGTTCGTGCTGCACTACCAGCCGCGCATCGACGTCGGCAGCGGCCGCCTCATCGGGCTCGAGGCGCTGCTCAGGTGGCAGCACCCGAGCTACGGCCTGCTTCCCCCGGCGCGCTTCCTGCCGATACTCGAAAGCAGCGGGCTCATTCATTCCGCCGGCGAATGGGTGCTGGACACGGCCTGCCGCCAGCTCGCCGCCTGGCAGCGGCAGTACGAGCTGCCGGACCTGGTCGTGGCAATCAACCTCTCGCCCCAGCAGCTCATGCACGGCCGGCTCGCCGAGGCCCTGGAGCGCACGCTCGCCGACACGGCGCTCGACGCCGGCTGCATCGAGCTGGAAATCAGCGACGGCAGCATCGTGCGCTCCCGCTCGTCGCAGTTCGCCGCACTGCAGCGCCTGCGTTCGCTGGGCGTGCGGCTCTCGCTGGACCATTTCGGCATACACGACGTCTCCTTCCGCTCACTGGATGCCGGCATGATCGACAGCTTCGTGCTCGACGCCTCGCTGATACACGACCTCGCGGAGAACGGCAGCCACCAGCGCATCGTGCGCGCCGCCATCGCGATGGCGCGCGGCCTCGATCTCGAGGTTGCCGCGGAGGGCGTCGAAACGCCGATGCAGTACGAATTCCTCAAGCGCTGCCAGTGCGACCTGGCGCAGGGCTTCCTGATCAGCCGGCCGATGCACGCCGACAAGGTCCACGCGGTCCTGCGCAGCGAAATCGCCGGCTCCCGACT
>CAZTAE010000287.1:0-3159 GCA_964611535.1 uncultured Woeseiaceae bacterium | reverse complement strand
TTCCAGATTTTTCCGGGCACATGGTTTACACATTTCGGCATTTGGGGAGCGCCCATACCGAAATGTGTCAACGATGTGACCGGAAAGGACCGCACGCCGCCAAGCCCGTGAAGAAGTTCGGCAGCAAGGCCGACGCGGTCGCGGGACCAAGGCCGTGCTGCCGGCCGGCGGCCGCGGCAAGACGGGCGTCACGTTTAACATGCCCGCCCGCAAGCCGGTCGCGGCCCGCCGCGAAGACACTAGCCGGGCGAAGGCGCTAGCGCTGATAAGTCGCAAGGGCGGCGCCTCGCTGGCGGAGCTGGAGAAGAAGGCCGGCTTCAAGGACCGCCTGAACACGATCCAGGGCGTTCGGCTGCTGAACTACAAGCAGGGAATCGCGTTGAAGGGCGACGAGACGAAGATAGAACTCGCGTAACAGCGCTCCCCGCGATGACGTAACGTATGTTTCGCTTTTATGAGGCGGTGGTCTCGGTCTGGTTTAATTGGAAGTGCAAGCAACCAAGAACCAGAACGAAGGAGACCACCACCATGGGGAACGATAACACGAAGCCGCTGGGCAGGGTGATCGGGATAGACGAAGGCCGCATAGAGCGGCACGTGAGCGAGCTGGTGCGGGGGGCAACGAGGAATATTAACTCGGCCGCTCGCGGCCGCACGCCGCCATTGGGCTGGTAAACTGTCGTCCGGCCGAAGCTGACCCAAATAGGCCGTACTAACTTCTCAACTTTTGCGGCCGCTTGCCCGCCGCCCGTGGCCCACTGCGCGGCATTTTGTCCGCCGCGCTCCTGTTTTATGTCAAGTTCATGCAACGAAAGCAGCGGGCGGTCGTTATTCCCCATAACGCCGGGTCATTCGCACGACAGAATCCTGGTGCAACTGTGGAAACTCTCAAAGGACGGATGGGATCATGGAGAGAAAAATCGCTTGGACAGCCGCTTTTGCGCTGGCACTGGGTTTCAGTAGCGCCTGGGCGGAAGATCACGAAGACGAGACGAATGAAAATGCGGCATTCGGTGCGGAAGTCTCTGCGGAAGCCCAAAACGGCGGTGTCGACGGCCAGTCCGTTGCTGACCGGGCACGCCAGCTGGGTAATGCGGAGGCAACGATTGAGATAATCGGTGATGCCGATGCCGAAACCGCGGAAGCCGTCACCGGGGAAATCCCGCTGCCGGAAGAGCTGCCCGAGGAAGCCGGCTTTGGCAATTCGGTTGCGGTCGATGCGCGTGACGGCGGTGTCGACGGTCAGGAAATCGCCGGCAACGCGCTGGACCTGGCCAGCGAAATGGCCGGCGATGCACTGGACAACGTCGAGATTCCCGCGCGCTCCGAGGCTATCCCGGACATTCCCGACCGGCCCGACCTGCCCGAGGTTCCCGAGATGCCCGAGGTCCCAGAGCCGCCGACCGGTTCCTGATCTCGCTTTGAAACCTGACGCAAGTCACAAAATGAGCCCGTTGACCTTGCAGGCAACGGGCTTTTTTTGTCAATTGGCCATTGAACGAATGTCGAGTGAGGGCTCCGCCAATGGATACCGTCCGAGAAGCTTGCACTATGCTCTTGTTGATCAGCTTGACCCTAACGGCCCACGCTGCCGTGGACGAGGACTGGGAAGCCGGCAAACAGGCATTCGCGAATAACGATCATCAGTCGGCGCTACTCTACTTCGAGTCCGCCCGCGACCAGGGGCTCGCCGGACCGGCAGTCCATTACAATATCGCCGTTTCGCAGTTCAAGCTCGGACAGTACGAGGCTGCGGGCGAGACGTTTGAATTCATTGCTGAACGCTTCCCTTCGATACGGGGTCTGGCCGAATACAATATCGGCCTCGTCCACCAACGCCTGGGCAATCGCTCGAAGGCTGAAGACCATTTCCGCAAAGCCTACCGTCTGAGCGGCGATGATCCGAAGGTCCGGATACTGGCGTCGAGACAGCTCCGCAAGACCGACCGGGAAGTCCGTACGGCCTCTCGCTGGACGGGTATCGTCGGCGTCCGCGGCGGCTTCGACGACAATGTGAGCCTGCGCGACGAGGCGGGACTTCCGACGGGCGTGACCAGCGACAGCCCGATGGCCGACGTGTTTGCCACCGTCCAGGGCCCATGGTCCGGTGCCAGCGGATTCCGGGTGGCCGGGGCCGCGTATCTCGTCCGCTATTTCGATGCCGACGAATTCAACCAGTCCCAGCTGCGCGGCGACGTGTTCTATGACTGGCGCGCTACGGACTGGCGGCTGCGCGCCGGCGTCCACGGCAGCGCCGGGACGCTGGGTAGCGAAGCTTTCGATCGCAAGACCGGCGTCAACGTCCGCCTCCTGCGCTACTTCGGACAGGCGTTTTCCGTCAACCTGGCCTACAACTACGACAACATTACCGAGGGCGACACCATCTTCGCCCCGGTCGCCGGTTCACGCCAGCAGATCGATACGCGCCTGCGCTGGCGCAGCAATGGCCACGGCTTCCAGTTACGCTACTGGGTCGAGAGCAACGATCGCGATGATCCGGGCCTTTCGGCAGATCGGTATCGGCTGCTGGCCGGTTACCAGTACCGGCCTGAAGCGGGATTCGGCTTTGAGGGCGGCATCGATTTTCGGACCAGCGAATACGCTGAAGCAGTTATTCCGCGCGAGGAAGACCTGACGACTCTCAAGTCTGCGCTCACATACAGGCTCGAAGGTAACTGGCTCATGACACTCGAGTACCGGAATTCGAGCAACGATTCTACGGACCCAGTGTTTTCGTACGACCGCTCACAGATCCTCTTGGGCGCGATGAAAGTATTCTGAAGCTGACGTTGGTCCATCAACAGACGAAGTTAGCGAATCGTCTATAGTTGCGCGGCCTTGTAGTGATTCCCCGCTGGTCATGCCACCAGACCGATGGCATAACTAATTCCTAGGTTCGCTTGTGGCTGGTAGCGGACTGCCAAAATTGTAGGTTTGTTGCCGCGTGAACGACTGGTTTCGGTGAAGGCGGCCGGTCGAAGCGTAAGGCCGCTCATCGCGCGATTCTCCGGGCAGAGTTGCACTTACTCCGCACTTACGGCCCGGGATTGCCGAGCCGCACGACTCCGTGTGGCGGGTAAGTCTCGGATTTATCTCGGGATAATTGGCGCGCCCGACAGGATTCGAACCTGTGACCCCTGCCTTCGGAGGGCAGTACTC
>CAZTAE010000286.1:0-3163 GCA_964611535.1 uncultured Woeseiaceae bacterium | reverse complement strand
GAATGATCGGCGCCATCAGCCAGCCGCCCGCTTTTACAATCTCAACCATAAAACCGATCCGTTGAAAAGCGGAATATACAGCGCCCGACCCGAAAATTCTCCCGATCACTGCCTTCATTCGCCGTGCCAGTACTTCCGGTGCCGGATGCGGTGGGCCCACGCCAGCTCCGGCTGTCGGTCCGCGCAGACGCGATACTGCACGGCCCCCGACAGCGCCGTGTTGACCACCTGCGCGCCGGCGGCCTCCCAGCGCTGCACGACGTCCTCCTTCGGAAAGCCCCAGCGATTGCGATAGCCCGCGGAGACGATCGCGACCGCCGGCCGTAACGCCTGCACGAAAGCAGGCGACGATGACGTCGCGCTGCCGTGATGCGGCACGATGACGACGTCGACGGGAGTGAGGGCCGAGGTCCTCGCCAGGTGCCGCTCGACGGGCGACTCGATGTCGCCGGCCAGCAGCACCTTGTGCGCCCCGGCGGCGACCTCGACGACGCAGGAGGCATTGTTGTCGCTCGTGAGCGGATAGAGCCCGGGGTGCATGACGGAGAACCGGACGCCGTCCCAGCGCCAGGCCTGACCGCTGCGGCAGCCGACCTGCGGGCGCCGCAGCGCGCGCACCGGCCCGCCGCCGACCAGTATCTGCCGCACGTCCAGCGCACCGAGGAGCGACGCCGCACCGCCGGCATGGTCGTCGTGGCGGTGACTGACGACCAGGAGGTCCACGCGCTCCGTGCCGATGCGTTTCAGGTACGGCACGACCACCAGCCGACCGGCATCGCCGCCGCTGTGGAAACCGGGGCCGGTATCGTAGACCAGCGTGCGCCGGTGCGTGCGCATCACGACCGCCAGTCCCTGACCGACGTCGAGCGCCGTCAGCTCGAGGCAGCCAGCCGGCGGCGGCGGTGGCCGGTGCAGGCAAGCGGCTACCGCCGCCACCAGCGCCAGTTTCCGTCCCGGGAATCCGGGCGGCAGGATTGCCCACAGCGCCGGCAGCAGCACGACGAGGCGCATCATCCCTGTCGGAGCGGCGAGGTCCGTACGTGCCGGCTGCCAGCGCGCCGCCTGCTCCACGAGCCACAGGATGAAGCGCACGCTCTGGCATGCCGCGGCGAGCAGCAGGTCGCCGGCCGGCGACAGCGGACCGCTCAGGACGAGTCCCAGGAGCGCCGCCGGCACGGTGACGGCGTTGAACACGGGCAGCGCGATCAGGTTGACGAGTGGCGCCGCCCAGGGCACGCGACCGAAGATCAACGCCGTCATGGGGAACAGGCCGAGCAGCAGGCAGACCTGCAGCACGGCCAGCCGCGGGAGGGCGGCGGCGGCACGCCCGGCGCGTGACCGCGCCACGTCGTCCGGCTCGAAGACCCGCTGGCGCGCCAGCCAGAGGAGGACGGCAACAGCGGCGAACGAGAGCTTGAAACCCGGCGCATGGATCGCCAGCGGATCGGCCGCGAACACGGCGAGACAGGTGACGGCGATCACCTTCTCCGGCGCCGGCTGACGGCGCAGCAGAAACGCGGCCAGGGCGGCCAGCGTCATCAGCAGCGCCCGGCGCGCGGGCACGGCGAAGCCCGAGATGTCGGCATACAGGCAGGCCGTGAGCATGGCCGTGATCGCCGCGAGGTCGCGGATACTGCGATTGCGGCAGACGGTAGCAAGCATCAGCCAGCCGAGCGCGTAGGCCGCGGCCGCCGCGAGTCCGATGTGCAGACCGGAGATCGCCATCAGGTGGCTCGTGCCGCTGACGGCGTAACGCTCCCATTGCGCGGCGCTGATGTTGTGCCGCGCCCCGACCGTGACCGCCATCAGCACGGCGGCGGCATCGTCGTCGCCCGCAACCGAGGCGATTCGCTCGACGGCACGCCGGCGCAGCGCCGAGCGCCTGTCGACCGCAAAGGCTGCGAGCCTGCCGTTGCCGGGCTCCTCGACGACGTAGCCGACCGCGCCGATGCGCTGCCGCATGAGCCACAGCTCGTAATCGAAGCCGGCCGGGTTGGCGAAGCCGCGAGGCCGCCGCAGTCGCACGGTCAGCCGCCAGGTCTCGCCGACTGCCGGGAGAGCGGGCGCGTCGTACCACGAAAGCCGGATCCGCGACGGCAGTGCCGGCTCGTCGACGGGTTCCGCGACGAAGCGCAGCGCACCTGCCCGCGTTTCGGGAAAGCTCGCGATCCGCGCCGTCACCGGGATCGCCGGACCGTCCAGCTGCGGGTTCAGCCGTTCGTCGAGTACGTCCCGTGCCGCGGTCGCGACGAGCAGCGCGCCCAGCAGGAAGCAGCCCGCGGACCGGAACCTCCCGAGGCACGCAAGCGCGGCGCCCCCGACCGCGCAAGACGCCAGCAACCAGTCCGGCGGCAGCACGCGCAGCAACTCGAGCGCGTAGGCTCCGGCCAGTGCGCACAGGCAGATTCGAAGCATGGCCGCGTCCCTGCGGGTTGCCGTGTCCGCGCCGCACGCGGCAATGGGCGGGCGCCAGGCGAAGATCGCAAAGCACGCGGCCCGAACGGGTAATCGGCAGAGCCAGTCGCTATCATGGCGCTGATCGCCGGCCTATCTCCGGCACGCACCATCAAAACGAACCGACCTCCCGATGCCAAGGCGATTTTTTCGCAGATTCGCGCTGAAACGCGACCGCTTCCACGGGCGGTGGTATCTCGCGCCGTTCGATCACCTGCTGCACGATCCGAAGTTGTGGGGCATCCGCCGCCGGAACGTGGTGCCCGCCTTCTCGCTCGGGCTGTTCGTCGCCTTCATGCCGGTGCCGGGCCACCTCCTCATCGCGGCGCTGGCGGCGCTGGCGCTGCGCATCAACATACCGATCGCCGCGCTCGCCACCTTCGCCAGCAACCCGCTGACCATCGGCCCGATGTTCTACCTCGCCTATCGCACGGGCCGACGGTTGCTCGACCTGCCGCCCCAGCCCTTCAATTTCGAATTGTCCTTCGCCTGGCTGACGGAGCGGTTCGTCACCCTCTGGCAGCCGCTCCTCCTCGGCTGCGTGCTCCTCGGCGCGCTGGCGGCGCTTGCCGGCTATGTCGTGCTGGACCTCCTGTGGCGCGCGTCGATCGCCAACTACCAGTCGTCGCGCCGCAGGCGCACGAACGAGGATTCCGACCGGCCCGGCGGATGACGGGCCGGAACCTGGCCGCCTTATTCATGAACTTTT
>CAZTAE010000285.1:0-3171 GCA_964611535.1 uncultured Woeseiaceae bacterium | reverse complement strand
GCCCGCACAGGGCTGTAGAGGCAATGCTCCGCTAACGGACTATCTGGGACCCAGGGCCAGAGAGACGGCCTTGTCGTTCAGCGCCCGGTCCCAGTACAGGCTGACGTCGAGCAGCTCGCCCTCGAAGACGGGCTGGTCCAGGCCTGGCTGCCGCCGCTCGGCGTCGTCGAGCAATCGGTGCAGCTTGGCCGTCGTTCCGACAAAGAGCTGCCGCAATCCGCTGGACGCTGCCGCGTGGTCCTTCACGATGGACCGTGCCTCGTCCGGCGATATCCGGAGAAACAGGGGGCCGGCGGTGTTGCTCCATTGGACGTAGAATGCGGAGCCGCGGATCAGCCCACGCCTCAACACACCGGTCCCGTAGTCGGCCTTGAGCTGAGGGTCGACGACCGAGAAACCGGCGACGTGCCCGAGGTCCTGGCGTCCGGGCCGCATCGGAAAGCCCTGTCGGTCGAAATCATATTCCGAGAGTGCCACAGTCGTCCTGATGACGACCTCTTGCGGCAGGGTGACCTGCCGCGCGAGATCGACGACCTGCCGGGCACCGCTTTCCTGGTAGGCTGCCGACATTTTCTGTCGCTCGAACTCGTTGGTGCCCATCCATTTCCCATGCATGGCGACGCCGATCAGGTTCTGTTGGGCCAGCGCCAGCGCTGCGGCGGGATCGCGTGCGAGCGAGGGGGTCTGATCGACCACCAGCAGGTTCAGATAGCGAACGTTGGGTTCATGGAGCGGATGACTGCCCGTAGCGGTCGGTTCCAGCAGGACGCGGCCATCCAGGGTTTCGAACCGCAGCGGCCTGATGGGGAGCGACTCGCCGCCGGCCGTACCGCCGTCGTCGAGTCCGGACGCCGGCTCTCCGGCCGAGTCCGCGGTTCCCGAGGCGGACGGGGCCGCCGAGCCGCCGGCACCGAGCTCTGCGATCTCGTCCGTCAATCTCGCATCACCGTAGAGCCGGCTCCCTCGCAAGGTCAGGACCACGTCGCGTTTCGAGTTCGCGTACTCCCGCTGCGGCGCCTCGGTTCGAACCACGTCGAAGAGCCATGCGAGCTTGAGCATGCGGCTCTCCGACCCGAGGCGGCGATCGGCCAGGCGGCTGAGCATTGCTTCGGCCTCCGAAGGGCTCAGCGGCCACAGCTCGGGATACGCGACGGCACCCTCGGTCACGCCCTGGACAAGCGTGTTGTAACCGAACAGCGACTGCTGCGCCAGGTTGAAAGGCCTGAGCGGCAGGTGCGTCATGGCGCTGTGACGCACAACCTCAATCGGGAAGCCCCCGCGTTCGGCGTCGTAGTCCTTGAGTCTCACGTCCTGGACATAGACCACGCCCGTCGGCAGCGGCCGCCCCATGCGCTCCAGTGCCGGCCCGAAACGCTGGAGAAATGCTTCGCTCGAGGCGCGCCTTCCGAACTCGTCGTCGGCTTTCCAACGGCATGTGGCCGCGGCCGAGTAGTCGACCTGGCACTTCTCGAGCAACTGATCGCGTTCACCGTCCGCAAGATTCTCACCCGCCAGCGTTCGCGCGGCTCCCTCTACCCTCAGCAGGTCCGATTCCTGCTCGATCAAAAGCAGATTCAGGAACCGTTCCGTCGCTCGCTGTTGCCTGGAGTAATCGAACCTCTGATCGAGCGCGGTTATGGGCCGGTACTTTTCGTGCACGATGGCGCGCCCGCCCAGCAACCACATCTCGAGTGGTCTCATTCCGTCCGGTGTGGCGCCAACCGGCACAAAGTCCGCGCTCCGGGCTGCTGCTTCCCCCGCGTCGTCGGCGCGGCTCGCAGCCGCCCGATATTGCTCCGGAATGACCGCGTTCCCCCCGGGCCGCCAGCCGCAGGCGAGGGCGCTGGCGCTGACACCGGACAGGAGCGCCGAGTATTGGGATCGGGGATTCGCGAGATACGCATCGACGCCGTGCTCACTGGCGCAGCGGCAACCGCCGCCCAACGCCCAGCCCTCGTCCTCGCGCGCGAGCCCGCTGGTGAGGCATTGTTCCTCCAGGAAAGTACGCAGCGTCTCTCTGCTGCTCGGGCAACCGTCGTCGTAGGGCGTCATCGCACTGGCGTCGATGTCCGAGACCCGGCCGCGTGCATAGGCTTTGCCGACTTTTTCGGCGATGCACTGGCAGTCATGCACCACACTGTAGACCGAATTCGGTTCGGAGCTCTCACAGAGCGCCAGCGCCTGTTGCGCCATGGCCTCCGCGTCGCGGGCTCGCTCGGGTATGACCGGGAAGATCTCGATCGGATTGCCCTCGAGGCGGAGCTCCCGCCCCCAGGACCGGCTGATCGTGACCGTCAGGCTACCGATCTTCGGCTCGGGCTCATACCAGACACAGGCATTCGCGCCATAGCTCTCGAGTCGCGCGCAGTTCACGTACGGGCCGAGCCGGCCGACGAGCTGCTCCACTTCGGCGACCGGCTCGACGGAACGGCTGGCGCGCTCCACGAACTCCTTGTACCTCAGGCCACTCACGATGAAGTCTACTTCAGCCCCGGCAGCACACGTCTGCTGCAGCTTGCGGGCTTCCGCGCGATCCGGCGCTTGCTCGCCGCCAGGCGCGGAAGTGTGCGCGATGGAAACGACGAGCTCGACGCGGCTCCGGCCGCCGCCCGCCCGCTCGAACCTGCAACCGCCAGCTTTCACTGGCGTGAACCCCAGGGAGTCGAGTCTGGCCTTGGCCGCCGCCAGCGGCATGCCCATCTCGATGCCTTCCGGCGCGAGCGGCTCGCCGAGGAGGCCTTGCGCCTGGGCGTCGGTGTTCGTGACGAAGCTCAGGCACAAGCCCAGCATGGGAGTGAATGACAAATGTCTGAACAGGCGCATCACGAACCTCCTTCACAGCTTTGAGCCGCTCGGCAATCTGCGCATTGCGGATCAGTATACGCGCGGGGCCGACTGCACCGTGCGCTGTCGAGCTCGCGCGAGCGGGTGGTATAGCGCCATGGATTATTTTCAGCCGCGGCGGATTGTGGATCGGCTCGCGCGACCGAATGTCCCCCTGACGCTCATTGTTCGTTCTATTGGCACAGCAGGAGCGACTGCCATGCCAACCTACCACCAATGCGCCGGGTGCTCAAGACGGTCGCTGACGCCGTGCCGACCACGCGGAAGTTGATGTCTCCGTGTGATCCGAAGCCGTGAACGTGCCGGATGTGGAACGCGATGGCGTGC
>CAZTAE010000284.1:0-3173 GCA_964611535.1 uncultured Woeseiaceae bacterium | reverse complement strand
GCGCCGAAGACGATGCCGAACAGGATGCCGAAGAACGCCGCCTTGATGCTGAACTCGGGCAGCGACTCGGCCGGAGGGACCCAGGGCGGATACTGCTGACCCGGCTCGAGCTCGACGTAGGCCAGCTGTGAAAGCCCTTTCTTCGCGTCGTTGGTGTCGTCGGGCATCGCCTGCAACGTCGGCCGTGGGAAAAAAGCCGCCCGTGAGAACGGGCGGCATACGAGGCAGAGGTTACATCTCCGTGCGTACCTTTCCGGTACGCGAAAAATGCTACTACATCTTGTATCCAAACGCGAGATACGTACAAGATGTGCACCATACGGCCGGCGATGGGGCGGACGAAGCGCGTGACGCACGAGAACAGCACGGGACGGGCCACCTACCAGAAGGTCGGGCTCCTGCTGGGGCCGCTGGCCGGCGGGGCCATGCTCGCCGCGGGGCCGCCCGACGCGCTGACGATTCCGGCCTGGCACACCGCGGCCATGGGCGTCCTGATGGCGATCTGGTGGGCGACCGAAGCCGTACCGATCGCGGTCACGGCGCTGCTGCCGCTGGTCGCCTTCCCGCTGCTCAGGATCGCCGGCATCGACGAGACGGCGGCGCCATTCGCGAACCGGGTGATCTTCCTGTTCCTCGGCGGCTTCGTCGTCGCAATCGCCATGCAGCGCTGGGAGCTGCACCGGCGCATCGCGCTGACGCTGCTCGCCCGCGCCGGCAACTCCGGGCGCACGCTCATCGCGGGGTTCATGGCCGCGGCGGCGGGGCTCAGCATGTGGGTGTCGAACACGTCGACGACGATGATGCTGCTGCCGATCGCCGTCTCCGTGGTTGCCGCGGTCGGCAACTCGGTCGAGAGCTTCCACGAGCGGCACCGCGACGACTTCAATCACGCGCTGCTCCTCGGCATCGCCTACGGCGCCTCGATCGGCGGCATGGCCACGCTCGTCGGGACACCCCCGAACGCCATGCTGGCGGCGTTCGTGCAAGCGAGCTATGGCGAGACCATCGACTTCGCGCGCTGGATGCTGGTGGGCGTGCCGCTGGCCCTGGCGATGCTCCCGCTTGCCTGGCTCGTGCTCACCCGGTTCGCGTTCCGCATCGAGTTTCGCCTGTCGGCCGAAGGGCGCGAGTCGCTGGCGCGGATGAAGGCGGAGCTCGGCCCGGTCACGCGGCCGGAAAAGCGGGTCGCGATCGTTTTCGCCGCGATGGCGTCGACCTGGATGCTGCGGCCGCTGCTGGTGAAGCTGCCCGGCCTCGAGGGTCTGGACGATGCCGGCATCGCGATGGCCGGCGCCGTGTCGCTGTTCCTGATACCGAGCGGCGACAGGACCGACCCCATGCTGCTCCGCTGGCGGCACGCGGAAAGGCTGCCGTGGGGCGTGCTGCTCCTGTTCGGCGGCGGCCTTTCGCTGGCGGCGGCGGTCAGCGAGACCGGCCTGGCCGACTGGATCGGCGGCAGCCTGCACGCGGTCGCCGCGCTGCCGCTGCCGCTCCTGGTGCTTGCAGTGGCCGCGCTGATCATCTTCCTGACCGAGCTCACGAGCAACACGGCGACGACCGCGACCTTCCTGCCGGTCGTCGGCGCGATCGCCATCGAGGCGGGCATCAACCCCGTCGTGCTGACGGTCCCGGTCGCGCTGGCTGCCGGCTGCGCCTTCATGCTGCCGGTCGCGACGCCCCCGAACGCCATCGTCTTCGGCTCCGGCCTCCTGCGCATCCCGCGGATGGCCCGGGCGGGACTGTTGCTCAACATTTCGGGTATCGTTCTGGTCACGCTCGCGGCGCTGTTCCTCGCGCCGCTCTTCCTCCACGGGCAGTAACGAGCATGAGCGACGGGTATCCCGCAGGCCAACGAACCCGCCTCCGGCAACTGAAGGAGAAGGGCCGCTACGACCGGGCGACGGTCCATGCGATCCTCGACGCGGGCCTCCTCGCCCACGTCGCGTTCTGCCAGGACGGCGCCCCCGTCGTCGTGCCCATGATCTATGGCCGTGACGGCGATGTCCTGTACCTGCACGGCGCGCGCAAGGCGCGCGTCGTCAGGATGCTCGAGACGACGGGGCAGGCCTGTGTCAATGTCACGCTGGTCGACGCCCTCGTCTTCGCGCGCTCGGCCTTCAACTCGTCGATGAACTACCGCTCCGTCACCGTCTTCGGCCGGCCCCGCCTGCTGGAGGCGGACGACGAGAAGCTCGCCGCGATGAAAGTCATCAGCGAGCACCTGATGCCGGGCCGCTGGGACGAGCTGCGCCCGCCGCACGATCGCGAGGTCAGGATGACCGGCGTGATCGAGATGCCGATCGACGCCGCCTCGGCGAAGGTCTCCGACAAGATGCCGGACGACGAGCCGGAGGATTACCAGATTCCCGTCTGGGCCGGCCTCGTGCCGGTGAGCACAGCGCTCGGCGAGCCGCGGGACGACGGCCGCCTGCAACCGGGCGTCGAAGCCTCGGCCGCGGTGCTGGCATTGCGGGGCCGAAAGCTGTAAGGATTGGATCTGAAGCGCTGGCGACAGGCGCCCTGTCAAAGAACGTCGGGGGCAATCGATGAACGAGGCAAGCAACAGGCAGGTCCGGCTGGCGAGCCGGCCCAACGGCTGGGTCACCCTGGACAATTTCCGGATCACGGAAGCGGCCGTGCCGGAGCCGGACGACGGCCAGGTGCTGGTGAAGAACCTGTTCCTGTCCGTGGACCCCTACATGCGCGGCCGCATGAACGACGTCAAGTCCTACGTACCGCCCTTCCAGGTCGGCGAGGTGCTGCAGGCCGGAGTCGTCGGCCAGGTGGTCAGGAGCCGGTTGTCGCAGTTTGCGGAGGGCGAATACGTCCAGGGAATGCTCGGCTGGGAGAACTACTCGCTGTCGAACGGCCAGGGGCTGTACAAGGTCGCGGACACCGGCCTGCCGCTGTCCCTGCATCTCGGCGTGCTGGGCATGCCCGGCATGACGGCCTTCGTCGGCCTCTTCCGGATCGCGGCCGCGAAGGCCGGCGAAACGGTGTTCGTCTCTGCGGGATCGGGCGCCGTCGGCAGCGTGGCCGGCCAGCTCGCGAAACTCCACGGCTGCCACGTCACCGGCTGCGCCGGCTCGGATGAGAAGGTGAAGCTCATGCGAGAGGAATTCGGCTACGACGCCGCGTTCAACTACCGGAACGGCAAGCCGCTGTCGGAGAAC
>CAZTAE010000283.1:0-3187 GCA_964611535.1 uncultured Woeseiaceae bacterium | reverse complement strand
CCTTGTCCTCGGCAGCAAGGCCGAGATGCCGCAGGAAGCCGAAAAAGCTGTCGACGACGTGCTCCCGGTCGCCCGCGGCGATCCGTTCGTCCACGAACAGGCCATGAAAGTCCTTCGAGCGGGCATTGTCGTACCCCACCTTGACGTCTGCGCGTACGCAGAGGCTCGCAAGGTTCGCCCGTAGCGAGACCTGCATCAGCAGGAGGCGGTCGAACCGGCGGCGCCGCAGCACTCGCGCCAGCCGAAGATACTCGCGCCAGCCCCGCGACTTGTCGAATACGATGAACTCGACCCCGGGCAGCAGCGACACCAGCCGGTGCTCGAACTTGCCGATGATCCAGGTGAGCCGCGTCTCCGGCCAGCGGCGGCGCAGGGCGTGCACGACGGGCAGGACGTGAGTGACGTCGCCCAGGGCGGAAAGCCGCAGTATGCAGATCGAGTCCGGTGGGGAGCCTGTCGTATTCATCAATCGATCTTTGCCTGCGACTGGCGAATATTCTATCGCTGCAGCCGTTGTCGCGACGAATTCCGCCGGCAAGAGCCGTACAATCGGCCGTGGTTGGAACAGGAGCGTTGCATGCTGTCGCTCGACGGACAAAGGATACTGATCACGGGCGCTTCGCGCGGCATCGGCGCGGCGACGGCGGCGGTGGCGCTCAAGGCGGGTGCCTCGATTGCGGGTTCCTGGAAGCGGGCCCCGGGGGCGCTGGAGGTCCTCGCCGAGCAGTACGGTCCGGAGCGCGTGCACCTGTTGCAGGCCGACCTCTCCCGGCCCGGCGCCGGCGCATCGCTCTGGGCGGACGCGTTGCGCGAGGCCGGCGAACTGCACGGGCTGGTCAACAACGCCGGCATCGCCCCGGCCACAGAACTCGACGGTGACACGGAGGCCTGGCAACGCGACTGGGCGGCCGTGCTTGCCGTCAACACGCAGGCCGTGGCCGACCTGTGCCGCGAGGCGGTGCGCTATTTCAAGCCGCGCGGCGGCGGGCGCATCGTGACGATCGCGAGCCGCGCGGCGTTTCGCGGCGACACTGTCGATCACCTGCACTACGCGGCGAGCAAGGGCGCCGTGGTCTCCCTGATGCGCTCGATCGCGCGCGCTTTCGCCGGTGACCACGTGCTCGCGTTCGTGGTCGCGCCCGGCTGGGTGAAGACCGACATGGCATCGATCATCTACGAGCCGGGAAACGAGCAGGCGCTGGCCGAGATTCCGATGGGCGAAGCCGCGCCGCCGGAGGAAGTGGCCAACCTGGTCGCGTTCCTGCTTTCGGGGATGGTGGACCACGCGACGGGCGCCACGTTCGACATCAACGGCGCCAGTTACGTCCGCTGAGCGGGATTGTCCGCCGGCCCGTACCGGCGCGGAGAGCGGCAGTTGCGGCTCCCGCTCCGGACTCGCAATAATGCCGCCCACAGAACCCGGGGGAGCCGATGAACCACTCGCTGTATCAGGATCTCTTTCGCCGCCGATCGGGCGCGGCCACGCTCGCTGCCTGCGCCTTGCTCGCCTCGCCAGCCATCGTCTGCGCGCAGCCCGGTGTGGAGCACATTCCGCCGGGCGACGAAGGCGACGGCCCCTACGAGCGGCTGATACTCCGCGGCGTCAATCTGATCGACGGCACCGGCGCACCGACCCGGGGGCCGGTGGACATCGTCATCGAGAACGACCGGATCGTCGAGATAGCCGGCGTTGGCGTGCCGAAGCTCGACATCGATCCCGACGACCGGCCGGCGCTCGAGGGCGGTACCGAGCTGGATCTTGCCGGGATGTACGTCATGCCCGGCTTCATCGATACGCACCTCCACCTGCACCACGAGGAGTCGGGGCAGAACGTGCCCTCGGAGTACGTCCTCAAGCTGTGGCTGGCGCACGGCGTCACCTCCGGCCGCACCGTCGGTTACGACGGAAGCCTCGACGAGGAGATGGGCATCAAGCGCGCGCTCGACGCCAGCGAGATCACCGGTCCGCGCATCCACCTGTATCCGTCGTTCGCCAGCGACGAAGCGGGACCCATCCTGACACCGGAGGCGGCAAGGGAGCGGGTCCGCCGCATCAAACGTGCCGGCGCCGCGGGCGTCAAGTTCTTCGGCGCCCCCGAGGAGATCCTATGGGCCGCCCTGGACGAGGCGAACCGGCAGGAGCTCGGCTCTACGATGCACCATGCGCAGCTCGACGTGCTGCATGCCAACGTGCTGACGACGTCGGCGCGCGGGCTCCGATCGATGGAGCACTGGTACGGCCTGCCGGAGGCGATGTTCACGGACCGGCGCATCCAGCACTACCCGCTCGACTACAACTACTACGACGAGCAGCACCGCTTCGCCGAGGCCGGGCGCCTCTGGAGGCAGGCCGCCGAACCGGGCTCCGACAAGTGGAACGAGGTCATGGAGACGCTGCTGGAACGCGGCTTCTCGCTGTCGCCCACCTTCACGTCCTACCTGACCAGCCGCGACTTCATGCGCATGAGCCGCGCGCCCTGGCACGAGATCTACACGCTGCCGGCACTGTGGGACTGGTTCCGGCCGAACCGCGACGCCCACGGTTCCTACTGGTTCGACTGGACGCTCGAGGAGGAGCTGGACTGGAAGGAGAATTTCCGCCTGTGGATGCGCTTCGTCAACGAATACAAGAACCGCGGCGGCCGCGTGACGGCGGGCTCGGATTCCGGCTACATCTACAACCTGTACGGCTTCGGTTACGTCCAGGAGCTCGAGCTGCTGCGCGAGGCCGGCTTCTCGCCGCTCGAGGTAATACACGCAGCCACATTGCAGGGCGCGCGCGAAATCGGCATCGCCGACGACGTCGGCTCGCTGCGCGTCGGCAAGAAGGCGGACCTCGTCGTCACCGCGGAGAATCCGCTGGCGAACCTGCACGTGCTGCTCGGCACCGGAACCATCCGATTGAGCGACGACACGCGCAAGATCGAGAAGATCGGCGGCATACGCTACACGATCAAGGACGGCATCGTGTACGACGCCGGCGCGCTCCTGCAGGACGTCGCCGACATGGTGCAGGCCGAGAAGGAAAGGCTCGGAATCGCGCCGGGCATCATGCCGATAGCGAATGCCGACTGAAAATCCGCGTGTCGGTGGTTCGATTCCGCCCCTGCCACCAAATAATCCTTTCTAAAGCAGGCTACTCCAGGTGCTCCAAGGCCGAGTTGTTCATGCTCATCTGACGGCCTTT
>CAZTAE010000282.1:0-3200 GCA_964611535.1 uncultured Woeseiaceae bacterium | reverse complement strand
AATTGAATCGGCCAGTAAGCCCTTTGCTGCACGATTACAAACCAACAAACGCTCCGAAACCGCGCAAGACCAGGCGACTGCACTGGTTCGCCGTCGGCATGGGGATTCCGCTGGTCGGCCTGAGTCTCGTTCTGTCGCTGACGAACGCAAAGGGGACCAGCACGTCGGCTCTGGATCTCGACTCCAGCATCGCGCCGGGACTCGACCGGGGCGTACCGGCCGTTTCCTACGAGGACATCCTGCGCCCGATAGAGCTTGCCACCGTCGAGCGGATGCCCGAGGCGGTGCCTCCCCCGGCATACGACACCCTCGAGCTCGAAGTGCGCCGGGGCGACACCCTCGACCGACTGTTCCGGAAGAACCAGCTGAATCTCGCCGACCTCGCCGCCATAGCCGCACTCGACGACGCGAAAGAACCGCTGCGCATGCTTCGTCCGGGCGATCGGCTCAGGATCGAACACGACGGCGGCCGGCTGATCAGCCTCTACCGCGAACTCGGCCTGACAAGGGCGCTGCAGGTTTCCCGGAACGGAGACGGCTACGGTGCACAGATCGTCGACCGCCCGGTCGAGATCAAGAAGCGGCTTTCCTACGGACGCATCGAGACCTCGCTGTTCGAGAGCGCCGCGGCCGCCGGCATGACCGACAAGCTGATCATGCATCTCGCGGCGATTTTCGCGTGGGACGTCGACTTCGTTCTCGACATCCGGCGCGGCGACGATTACTACATCCTGTACGAAGAGATCTACCAGGACGGTAAGTTCGTCACTACCGGGGAGATCATCGCCGCCGAGTTCAACAACAATGGCCGCACGTTCCAGGCGGTCCGTTACATCGACAATGAGGGCCGTTCCGACTATTTCACGCCCGAGGGCAGAAGCGTGCGCAAGGCTTTCATCCGCGCGCCCGTCGACTTCACCCGGATCAGCTCCAGTTTCAACCCGCGGCGCCGGCACCCGATCCTGAACACGATCCGCGCCCACCGCGGCGTCGACTACGCAGCCCCCGGCGGCACGCCGGTCAAGGCCGCGGGCGACGGCAAAGTCATCTTCCGCGGCCGCAAGGGTGGCTACGGCAATGCCATCATCCTCCAGCACGGTGGCAACATCACGACGCTCTATGCGCACATGTCGAAGTTCGCCGCCTCGGCGAAAATGAACGGCCGCGTGCGGCAGGGCGACGTCATCGGCTACGTCGGCGCCACCGGGCTCGCAACGGCGCCACACCTGCACTACGAATACCGCCTGAACGGCGTGCACCGGAATCCCCGGACCGTGGCGCTGCCGCAGGCGGACCCCATCAGGGAAGAGTACCGCGCCGATTTCCTGGCGTCGTCGGAGCCGATACTGAATGAGCTGCAGCAGTTCAAGCGGACGCAGGTCGCGCTCGCTGCCGACTGAACCCGTCCCGGCCGCTGCCGCGCTCCCGGAGTCGGATCCGAGGCTTCATCAATGGGCGATCTCTATATCGGTCTCAACTCCGGCACCAGCATGGACGGTATCGACGCCGGCCTGTTCGAGATCGACGAGCGCCACTGCATCACGAGCGCCACGCTGTCGAGCGACTACCCGCCCGAACTGCGGCAGGAACTGCTGGAGGCCAGCCGGCACCCCGAGCGCTGCTCGCCCGACGCACTCGGCAGGCTCGACACCTGGGTCGGTCAATGCTTCGCCCGCGCCGCGATGCGCCTCGTCGAGAAGAACGCCGCGCCCTGGAGCCGCGTGCGGGCGATCGGCAGCCACGGCCAGACAATTCGCCACCAGCCGGAGGGGATGAGGCCGTTCACGATGCAGATCGGCGATCCGAACGTGATTGCGGCGCAGACCGGAGCGACGACGGTCGCCGATTTTCGCCGGCGCGACGTCGCGCTCGGCGGCCAGGGGGCGCCGCTTGCCAGCGCCTTCCACAGGGGCTATCTGGCGTCGCCGGCCGAGCCCCGGGCTGTGGTCAATATCGGCGGCATCGCCAACGTCACCGTGCTGCCGGCCGGCGACGCGAAAATCGCCGGCTTCGACACCGGGCCCGGCAACACCCTGCTCGACGCCTGGGCGCAGTCGCGGACAAACCGCCCGTTCGACGCCGGCGGCCAGTGGAGCGACAGCGGCCGCTGCCTCGGCGATCTCCTCGACGTGCTCCTGCGGGATCCCTATTTCAGCCGACTGCCGCCAAAGAGTACGGGATTCGAATACTTCAATCTGGGCTGGGTCGAGAAGCACCTGCCGACGGACACGACGGCGGCGGCCGAGGACGTCCAGGCGACCCTGGCCGCCTTGACCGCCCGTACGATCGCCGGCGCAATCCGGCAGCATGCCCCGGGCACGGCACGCGTCCTCGTGTGCGGCGGTGGCGTGCACAACGCGGCCCTCATGCGGCGACTGGCCGAGGAACTCGCGCCCGTTCCCGTGGAATCGACGGCAAACCACGGCATCGACCCGGACTGGGTCGAGGCGGCGACTTTCGCCTGGCTGGCAGCCCGATGCCTCGACGGGCTGCCCGGCAACCTGCCGGAGGTTACCGGTGCATCGCGGTCCACGATCCTGGGCGGCATCTACCCTCCCTGAGCAATCGCCGCACCGCGACGCCCGTCAAGGTTCCGTAACGGACCGCTGATATACTTCGTTCGTCACCTTTGGCGCGGCCCGTGACGACGCCTTCGCACGGCGATCGCCCGTCCGGGCCTGCGCGCTCAACGGCGGAATCTTGGACGCTTCAAGCTCGCAAATCACCGATCGGTACATCAACCGCGAGTTGAGTCTGCTCGAGTTCAACAAGCGCGTCCTCGACCAGGCGGGCGACGAGCGCAACCCGATACTCGAGCGGCTGCGGTTCCTCTGCATCTCCTCCACGAACCTGGACGAGTTTTTCGAGATCCGCGTAGCCGCGCTGAAGCAGCGGCTCGAGATCGGCGCGGCCGCGCCCGGGCCGGACCGGCTGAGCCTGCAGCAACTCGTAGGCGAAATCCGACGCCGCGCGCTGGACCTCGTCCAGGACCAATACCGGCTGCTGAACGAGACGATCTTGCCGGAGCTCTCGCGCGAGCGGATCCGGTTCCTGCAGCGCGCCGACTGGACCCGGGAGCAGAGGCACTGGCTGAACGAATACTTCGAGAACGAGGTCGTGCCGGTGCTGACGCCCATAACGCTCGACCCGTCGCGCCCGTTCCCGCGCATCCTCAACAAGAGCCTCAACTTCGTCGTGCG
>CAZTAE010000281.1:0-3202 GCA_964611535.1 uncultured Woeseiaceae bacterium | reverse complement strand
GGTCGAAGGCCGAGTTCTGGTCCTGGTCGAAGCGTACGCCCTTCGTGACCTTGACCACGTCCTCCGGGAGCTTCAGGGCCGGATGAAAACGGGCGCCCTCGCTGTCCTGGATGCAGTGAGGCGGCCAGGTGCCGCCGCTTTCCTCGAAGCTGATGTGGCCGACCGGGTGCCAGTCGCGCGACGCGAAGACCGGTATCCGCCGGCGCCCGGCGGCCTCGATCCAGCGGTTCAGCACGGGCACGACCTGGTCCCCGTTGTCGATTGCGAGCGCACCGCCCGGGCAGAAGTCGTTCTGGACGTCGACGACGATCAAGGCGTCGCCGCCATGCAAAGTCTCTTCGATGTTCATGGTGCCTCCGCTGATGGTTGACCGGGAGATCCGGCGGACCGGCGGCTATCGCGCCGTGCGTCCGTCCGCCAGACGGCTGCCGACGTCGGCCTGGTGGTCGCGCAGCGCCCTGCTGACGTCGACGGGATACGGCGGTTCCGCGGCGGTGAGCGCCCGCACCCGCGGGGGCAGCCGATCCAGCATCTCCCTCGCGTGCGCGCGCGACGCCTCGAGGTCGGCGCGCCCGGCCGGAAGACACCGGCCCCGCTGCATCACCGGTTCGAGCAGCGGCCGTCCCGGCAGCTCCTCGCCGTCGCGGGCAATCGTGTCACGGGCGTCGACGCCGTTCTCCGCCACGCGGAAAACCTGCTTCCTTCCGGGAAGGACAGGTTTTCCGCTCGACAGTTTCAGGCGGCCTGCGCCCGCGTATTCGCAGAGTTTGTAGGCGATGTCGAGGACGGGTGCATCGTCCGATACGGCCATGCTCGAGCCCACGCCGAAACCGTCGATCGGCGCGCCGCCGTGCAGCAGGCTCGCGACCGTCTGCTCGTCGAGGCCGCCGCTTGCAAAGACCTCCACCTTCTCCAGCCCGGCCTCATCGAGCGCGTGGCGGGTCTCCGCGGCGAGAGCGCCGAGGTCGCCCGAGTCCAGCCGCACTGCCCGGACCCGGAACGCGTCGCCGAGCTCCCCTGCGAGGTCGATCACCTTGCGCACGCCTTCCATCGTATCGTAGGTGTCCACCAGCAGCACGGTCTCGGGATAGAGCGACGCGAAGCTCGCGAACGCCGCCGCCTCGTCCTCGTGCGCCTGGATGTAGCTGTGCGCCATCGTGCCCGAGAGCGGCACGCCGTAGCGTTTTCCGGCCAGCACGTTGGACGTCGCGGCAACCCCCGCGATGTGAAACGCGCGCGCCGCCTTCAGGGCGGCATCAATCCCGTGCGTGCGCCGGGCACCGAAGTCGATGACCGGCTTCCCCCGGGCCGCCGCGACCACCCGTTCCGCCTTGGACGCCAGCACCGTGTGCACGTGGATCTGATTCATGATCAGCGTCTCGATGAGCTGCGCCTGGGGCAGCGGCGCCGTCACCTCGAGGATGGGCTCGTCGGCAAACACCGGCGTGCCTTCCGGCATGGCGCGTATGTCGCCCGTGAATCGCAGGTCGCGCAACCAGCGGAGAAACGGCGCGCGGAAGCCGCCGAGGGACTCGAGGTAGGCGATGTCGTCATCGCTGAACGCAAGTTCCTCGAGGTACTCGAGCAGCGGTGCGAGCCCGCAGGCAACGAGGAAGTTGCGGCCGGCCGGCAGGCGCCGGACGAAGAGGCTGAAGACCGCCTGGTCGGTCATCTCCTCTTCGAAGTAGGCCTGCAGCATCGTGAGCTCGTAGAGGTCCGTGAAGAGCGCCAGATTACGAGCGCTCACGTCGGCCACCGGGCGGCCGCCACCAGACTGGCTTGCAGTGAGATCCATCGACTTGTCCGCCGTCAGGAGATGGGACGGATGGAGAATGAATCTACGATAGCGCGTCCGGCGGCTGATTTACACCGGCCTGCCGACGCGAGGCACGCCGGTCAGTCCACTTGCAGCTGCCGGACCGGGCGCACTTCCACGCTGCCGACGCGGGCCGCCGGAATCCCGGCGGCGAGGCCGATGGCCTCATCGAGGTCCGCGGCGTCCACGAGGTAGAAGCCCGCCAGCTGCTCCTTGGTTTCCGCGAACGGGCCGTCGGTTATCGAGACCCTGCCGTCCCTCACCCGGACTGTCGTGGCGGTCTCGACGGATTCCAGCGCTTCCGCCGCAATCCGCTTGCCGCTGCCCGCGAGTTGCTGATCGTAGGCGTGGCACTCCGCATCGTGCGGGCTGTCCGGCAGTGAATGCAGCTTTTCCTCGTCGCTGTAGACCAGGCAAAGGTATTTCATCATGGCTCCCGCTACAGGTTGAATCCGGCCGATCGCGCAGCGCCAGGCCGGTCGGGGTCGTCGTCAGGACGTAGTCGCTCGGCGCGCCCGGAAATCGACAGGAGGGCGTCCGCGCGACGGAGAAAGATACAATAGGCGATTTTCACCGCCCGAATGCGGAGAATGCACGTCCTGCGGAGGCGCAACGGCAGGTAGCGTTTGAAATCCTGCAATCGACGGCAATGAACACGCACACATCCGAGTCGCTGCGCAACACGGTAGACGACATCTACCGCAGGGAATCGCGCGCGGTCCTGGCGACGCTGATACGCCTGCTGGGCGGCTTCGAGCCGGCCGAGGAGGCGCTGCACGACGCCTTCGCGGCCGCGATGGAGCAGTGGCAGCGGGACGGCGTGCCGGCCAACCCGCGCGCCTGGCTGGTGTCCACCGGCCGCTTCAAGGCCATCGACCGCATGCGCCGCAGTGCCCGCTTCCGGACGGTGCAGGGCGAGCTCGCCATTCAGCAGGAGACGGAAACGGCCACGGCGGATACGACGCCCGAAGTCGAGGACGTCGAGGACGACCGCCTGCGGCTGATCTTCACCTGTTGCCATCCGGCGCTGCCGGCGGATGCCCAGGTGGCGCTGACGTTGCGCGAGGTATGCGGGCTGACGACGGAAGAAATTGCCAGCGCCTTCCTGGCGGCGCCGGCCACGATCGCGCAGCGCATCGTGCGCGCCAAGCGGAAGATCCGCGATGCGCGCATTCCCTACGAGGTGCCGTCCCGGGACGAGCTGCCGAACCGGCTCGACAACGTCCTGCGCGTCGTGTACCTCGTGTTCAACGAAGGCTATTCCGCGTCGGCCGGGGACTCGCTGACCCGGCCGGATATTTCCGGCGAGGCGATACGGCTGGGACGGCTGCTCGTCCAGCTGCTGCCGGACCCGGAAGCGGTCGGGCTGCTGGCCCTCATGCTCCT
>CAZTAE010000280.1:0-3206 GCA_964611535.1 uncultured Woeseiaceae bacterium | reverse complement strand
TACCGGCAGCTGTGGGGGTACCTCGACGGCGACTACGGCCTGGAGGAGGCCGTGGAAAAAGCCCTCGCCGCGACCCGGCAGCTGGCGAAGCGGCAGATGACCTGGCTGAGGAGCGAGGCGGGGGCCTCGATCTTCAACCCACTTGAAGCGGGGTCTTTTGGCGCAATATCGTCTATTCTTGAACAACAAGTGTCGACAAATGGTGGCGTGTGATAGCATTTTTGTTCGCTCTGGGCAAAGGGGTCTTCGGACCTCCGGGCATGACATCTCGGCCGTTGAAGCCGCGGACTGTCGTATGCGCGATGGAATTGCCCGGAAATGAGCAACAAAAAGAATAAGGAGACCCGATATGGCTAAAGGGCAGTCGTTACAGGATCCGTTTCTCAATATATTGCGAAAGGAGAAAGTACCGGTGTCCATTTATCTGGTTAACGGCATCAAGCTTCAGGGACAGGTGGACTCGTTCGACCAGTTCGTCGTTCTCCTGAAGAACAGCGTCAACCAGATGGTGTACAAGCACGCAATTTCTACCGTTGTGCCGGCGCGCAACGTACGTCTGCCCCTGCCGGACAACGAAGCAGGAGACAGTGGCGACTGACATCAACCTGAAGCCGGAGCAGGAGGTCGTGCTTGTTTGAACGACCGCAGAGCGGCGAACGCGCCATTCTGGTCCATGCGACGCCCGGCGGAGCCCCCGATACCCAGGAACGCGAGGAGTTTGCCGAGCTTGCCGCATCGGCAGGCGCCGTCGTGGTCGATGAGCTCGTCAGCGGCCGCAAGACGCCCGACCCGCGCTACTTCATCGGCAAGGGCAAGCTCGCCGAGCTGAAGCAGCGCGTCGGCGAGCAGCGCGCCGATCTGGTTATTTCCAGCGCCGCGTTGAGCCCCAGCCAGGAGCGCAACCTCGAGCAGTACCTGAAATGCCGGGTGCTCGATCGCAGCGGACTGATCCTCGACATCTTCGCGCAGCGCGCGCGCACCTTCGAAGGCAAGCTGCAGGTCGAGCTGGCCCAGCTCAGGCACCTCTCGACCCGGCTGGTCCGGGGATGGACCCACCTCGAGAGGCAGAAGGGCGGCATCGGACTGCGCGGGCCCGGCGAGACGCAGCTCGAGTCGGACCGCCGCCTGATCGGCAAGCGCATCCGGCAGCTCAACGCCCGCCTCGAGAACGTCGATAGCCGCCGCGAGATGAACCGGCAGAACCGCGTGCGCGCGGAGATACCCACCGTGGCCATCGTCGGCTACACGAATGCCGGCAAGTCCACGCTGTTCAACGCGCTGACCGCGGCCGGCGTGTACGTCGAGGACCAGCTGTTCGCCACCCTGGACCCGACCATGCGCCGCCTCGAGTTGCCGGACAACGGCGAGGTCATACTGGTGGACACCGTCGGTTTCGTGCGCGACCTGCCGCACGAGCTCATCGCCGCCTTCCGGTCGACGCTGCAGGAGACGCGCCGTGCAGACCTGATCCTGCACCTCATCGACGCCAGCGACCCGAACCGGTGGCAGCGCTTGCGGCAGGTCAATGCCGTGCTGAAGCAGCTCGACGCCGACCGGGTGCCGCAGGTGCGCGTCTACAACAAGACCGACAAGCTCGACCGGCCGCCGCGCAGAACGAGAAGCCCCGAGGGCAGGGATCGAGCCGTCTGGCTCTCGGCGGTGACCGGCGAAGGGATCCCGTTGCTGCGCGAAACCATCGGGCGTCGCCTGCGCCGCGACAAGGTACGCGGTATCATCCGGCTCCAGCCCGGGCAGGGCCGCCAGCGGGCCCTGCTTTTCGACATGGGCGCCGTGGCGAGGGAATTCTCGGCCGACGACGGCGGCTGGACACTGGAGCTCGACATGGGCGAGCGGGACTTCCGGCGCTTCGTCAAGCGTGAAAAGCTGCCGGCCGACATTCTCGAGCGTTCGGCAATCCCGGAGCCGTCGAATGCTGCAACACAACGGTAGAGGATCGATGGCCTGGAACGACGGCAACGGAAAGGATCCCTGGAAGCGCGACGGAGGGGAGCCCAACGATCTCGACCGCATCGTCCAGAACTGGCAGCGCCGGATCAGCTCGATCTTCGGTGGCGGCGGCGGGCGTGCCGGAGGCGGGTCGCCGGGCCGCCCTTCCGGCGGCTACATACTGATCGCCCTGCTGATCCTCGGCTGGCTCCTGACCGGTCTGTACCGTGTCGACGAGGCGGAGCGGGGCATCGTGCAGCGTTTCGGCGCATACACCGTCACGGCAATGCCGGGCTTGCACTGGCACTGGCCCTACCCGATCGAGACGGTCGATATCGTCAACACCCGGGCCGTCGACAACTACGAATTCCGCACCGAAATCCTGACCGGCGATGAGGCCTATGTTTTCATCCAGATGGTCGTCCAGTACCGCAGGACCGATCCGGTGAAGTACAGCTTCGAGGTCGTCGATCCGGAAGGCACCGTGCGCGACGTCACCGAAAGTGCCCTGCGCGAAGTGGTCGGCACGAGCACGCTGGAAGTGCTGGTGACGGAACGACGGGACGAGATCGCGCCCCGCACCCACGAGATCCTGCAGAACACGCTCGACACCTACAACGCGGGCATATCCGTCACGTCCATCAACCTCGAAACCCTGGACTATCCGGAAGCGGTGCAGGCGGCCGTCGACGATACCCAGAAGTCGCGCAACGACCGGGACCGGTACATCCTGGAAGCGGACACCTACGCGCAGGACCTCATTCCCCGCGCCCGCGGCCAGGCCGCGCGCATCGTGCTGGATGCGGAAGCCTATCGTGACCGGGTCATCGCCGCGGCCGAAGGCGATGCGTCGCGCTTCCAGGCCCTGCTCGCCGAATACCAGCAGGCGCCGGAAGTGACGCGGGCCCGGCTCTACCTCGACGCGGTCGAGGAGGTCTACGGCAACGCCAGCAAGGTGATCCTCGACGCCGAGGGCAGCGGCAACCTGCTGTACCTGCCGATCGACAAACTCCTGTCCGGCGCCGAGCGCGGCGAGCTCGCAGCCGATCCCGGGCGCGCGCTTGAGCCGAGAACGCAGCCGGAGGCCCGGGGGACCCGCCAGCAGGATGACGAGCCCAACCGCGACAGGAGGACCCGCCAATGAGCAACGCGAGACTGGGGCTGCTGGTCGCGGCCGGGCTGTTGCTGATCGTCATCGGCCTGTCGGCCTTTACCGTCAACGAACGCGAGCTGGCGATCAAGCTGCAGGTCGGGCAGGT
>CAZTAE010000279.1:0-3221 GCA_964611535.1 uncultured Woeseiaceae bacterium | reverse complement strand
ACTTCGATCGCCTCGTCGCCGTAGTTCGACGCCTGGATCGCGATCGCGGCGCGGAACAGGCCCTCCGCCTCGGCAGCGTTGCCGGCGCGCAGCTCAACGTCACCGAGCAGGGCCCTGGCTTCGGCAGCGAACGGGTGGTCAGACTGATCGATGGCGGCATAGCGTTCCAGCTGCTCGAAAGCGTCGTCCTCGCGAACCGCGAGGAACACGCTGCCCATGCCGCCGTCGGCGATCTTCTCGACGATGCGGAACGGGCCGGCGTGCCACCCGGTGAAATCCGGCGCCGCATCACCGGCCAGCCTTTCGCGTGCCGCGCTCAGCGACGAGTCGAACTGGTCGCCAGATTCCGATGCATGGCGCAGCAGGGCCTCGACTTCCCGCCGAAGCGCTGCATCGCCGTGGCAGGTGTCATTGAGATAACCCGCAAGCCCGTCGCCCGATAACCCGGTCGCGCCGTGAAAAATCTCTTCGATGCGAGCCCATCGTTGATCGCCGTCGGTCATTCGCTCATTCCTGCCGTGGCATGGAGGCCAGGCCGAGATGTCCCGGCCGGAAAGGGGAAACTAGCCGAGTAGCGCCGGATTCACAAATGGCGGGACAGGAAAAAGTATCCGGTCTGTTCTCGGGCTGTTGATTTGTAATGTCCGCCCGCCGATCTGGGCCGATATCCTTCCGCCCGAACGATCATGAGTGAAAGCGTTCGAGCGGCGTCGTATGCCATCACGAACTTTGCATCCGCGGAAAAGGTTCGCGGCGGCGGCGTCCCTGAGGCTACGACCAACGATCGAACGCAGGTTGTCCAGCTCGGCTTTGCCCGGAGGCAGCTTCGTAATGCGCCTTGTCACCCAGTAATTTCGCCCAGCTCATCGTCGCTGCCCAGGATGAATAATTTTGGCTTGTTCAAGACACCTGTCATGGAAATGTCCTTTGGCCGAGCGCCTTTTGTAGAATTCGGCGGGTGTGTAGGGCGTGGGATTGATTTGGCGACCAGCGCTTGGCACAACAGCGTGAGGTCAATCCGGACTGCGGTACTCTTTGTAGATCGTTCTCACCCAGGCCATGGCGGGGCGATGCCGCCACCGCGCCACGTCCTCTTCGAGCGCTGGCGGCAAGGTCATCGCGTTATAGACTCCCGCCTGCTCGGGCCGTGCGAAGGGCGCCAGCAGCGCGGCTACGGTCAGATCCACCCGGCTGAAGCGTTCGCCCGCGAGAAAGCGGCGGTCGTCGCTCAACGTCTCGTCCAGCCAGTCCAGCTCGGCCTCGAGCTTGGCGCGGCTCTCGGGCGCTGCCTCGGGGGGTGTGTCCATGAACCGGATCATGCGCTTACGCACGGCGGGCCACATCAGATTCCCCACGAGCCGATGGGTCGTTCGTTCTGAGGGTTGAGGCTACATATAAGCGCCTTATGTAGGCTCAAACCAACGTTTCCTTGACGGCAGGGGCCGAATCCACCTATGATTATTTGAGTAAACATAAAAGGCTCATAAGTAGGCTCAAACCAACATGGCGAATACAAGCAGGATCATAGATTCTCCCCCGGCCGCCGTCGAAGAGGCGCTCAAGCAACTCGGCCGGAATATCCGCACGGCGAGGCTGCGCCGCAAGCTGCGAATCGAGGACGTGGCCGAGCGGATGGGCGCGTCGCGTTTCACCGTCTCGGACCTCGAAAAGGGTAAGCCCGGCACGTCGGCGGCTGCATATTTCGGAGCGCTGTGGGCGCTCGGCCTGCTGGAACAGGCCCGCGACCTCGCGGACCCCGACCGCGATCAGGAAGGCAAAGTGCTGGAGAGCGCCCGCAGCCCCAAACAGGCACGCCGTCCGCGGCGTCTTGACAATGACTTCTGAGCGCGAGTGCTACGTCTATATCGTCCTGCCGGGCACGACTGAATTCGTGGTCGCGGGGCGCTTCCGTATCTCTGAAACCCGCGAGGGAACACCTCGCGGCGAATTCGTCTACGGGCGCAACTATATGCGCCGCAGCGACGCCGTGGAATTCGACCCCGTCGAGCTCCGTCTTGCGCCGCACCTCTACGAGACCGGCCGCATGGGAGGCTTCTTCGGCGCCATTCGCGACGCGATGCCCGACTACTGGGGCCGTCTGGTCATCGAGAAGCATTCCGGCCACACCGGCCTTGAGGAATTCGACTACCTGCTGGAGGGCGCGGACGACCGGGCGGGCGCGCTCGGCTTCGGGCTTAATGTCGAGCCGCCCGCGCCGCGGCGGCAGTTCAACCGCACGCTTGATCTCCACCGTCTCCAGGCCGCCGCTGACGCTCTGGTTGCGGGCAATCCCTCGCAGGCGAGTTCTGCCGCCCCACAGGTGCAGGAGCTCTTGCTCGAGGGCACGTCAATGGGCGGTGCCCGGCCGAAGACCGTCGTGCAGGACGATCATGCGCTCTGGATCGCGAAATTCAGTCGGCATGACGACCGCTGGAACCATCCGCGGACGGAGCACGCCCTGCTCACGCTCGCGCGAAAATGCGGGATCAACGCCGCGGCGAGCCGCGTTGAGAGCGTGGCGGGACGCGACGTGCTGCTCGTGCGGCGCTTCGACCGCGACTGGGGCGGCGAAGGCTATCACCGCCACCGCATGGCAAGTGCGCTGACGCTGCTACAGACGGACGACAGCCAGGCTGGCCGCGCGCGCTGGTCATACCTGCTCCTCGCCGATGAAATCCGCCGAGTCAGCGAAGCGCCCGCCGAAGACCTGCGCGAACTTTTCACGCGCATGTGTTTCAACGCTGCCGTATCGAACCTTGACGACCATCCGCGCAACCATGCCGTTCTGGCGAAGCGGAATGGCTGGCGCCTGAGCCCGGCATACGACCTGACGCCAATGCCATCGGTCGCCGTCGAAAACCGCGATCTCGCTATGGCGTGCGGGCCGGCCGGCCGGCCGGCCAACAAGACCAACCTTATAGCCAGCGCCGGCCGCTTTCTCCTTGACCGGGAAGACGCCGAGGTGATCTTCAAGCGGGTGACGGATACCGTCCGCGCCTCTTGGCATGCAACCATGCGCCGGGCGGGCGTGAGCGATGATGAGTGCGCAGCGATCCGCAGCGCCTTCGTCTATGACGGCCTGTTCTACGAAACTAAAGCGAGCAATGTTTGACGAAGGGCGGCTTGTAAGCCACTGAAGGAAAGAATGAGCTCATTGACACATAGCTTCCAGATTTTTCCGGGCACATGGTTTACACATTTCGGCATTTGGGGAGCGCCCA
>CAZTAE010000278.1:0-3239 GCA_964611535.1 uncultured Woeseiaceae bacterium | reverse complement strand
GGGAGCCATTCCGCCAAAGGACCCCCCGCAGGGGATGCCGGAACCGGCTTAAGTATGTGCCATTCCCCCAGGGAGCGGTTCAGGGAAAGAGACTCCCCCCGGACAAGCCTGCGCTTCCCACCGGTGTCGTGGGTTCATGAATGATGCGGCCTAGTCACGGTCGGGGGGTGGCTCCAGCGCCGGGTAGTCGACGCCGAGCTGTTCGAGGTAGCTGTCGTAGCGCGAGGGGTCGTAGTAGAACTCGCGCATGCGTTCGCGGTACGTCTCCATGATGTCCGCGTTCTTCTCGATCGCCGGCGGGTCGTCGTCCGAGATGAAGGGCCGGTACTCCTCGTCGCCCAGCTGATCCTCCCGAAAGTAGCGCCATGCGTCCGCGCGCAGTTGCTCGTCCCGCAGCAGGTCGAGCACCGTTGCCGCGATTACCTTGGCACCGGCGGTGGCGCCCTTGTGCGCGATGGGCGTCGCCATCGCCATCGCGCTCGACCAGTGATGGAACTGCACGCCGTCGACGTTGGACGGAAAGCGCAGGGTCACCGTCGGCACGTTCCAGGACACGTCGCCGATGTCGTCCGAGCCGCCGGATACCGGTTTTTCCTCGGGTTCCTGCACGCCTTCGAGCTCGGTCGCAAGGCCCTTGATCTCGTCGGCGCCCATCAGCTCCTGCAGGGCCCGGGCGAAGTTGTGGTCATCTTCCGTCCATTCGGGCAGGCCCACGGCCCGGATGTTCGCGTCCATCGCCAGTGCGATCGGCTTGTTGAAATGGCGCGGGTAGGCGGCGCCGATAATCCGGCGATTGAAGCCGGTGTCCGTCATCAGCGCGGCGCCCTCCGCGATTCGCTCGAGCGTCGCGAAGTTCTCGCGGATGCCGTCGGCCGTGATTTCGCGGACGAAATACCAGACTGTGGCCTGTGAGGGCACCACGTTCGGCTGGTCGCCGCCGTCGACGATTACGTAGTGCGAGCGCTGCAGCGGATGCAGGTGCTCGCGGCGGAAATTCCATCCGGTGTTCATGAGCTCGACGGCATCGAGCGCGCTGCGGCCCTTCCAGGGGTCGCCGGCGCCGTGCGCCGCGACGCCGTCGAACGTGTACTCGACCGAGACCAGCCCGGTGCCGCGGGGCCGGCCCCAGCTCACGCTCAGATTGTCGGAGACGTGCGTGAACAGGACCGCGTCGACGCCCTCGAAGCGTCCGTCCCGGGCGAACCACGCCTTGCTGGCAACCAGTTCCTCGGCGACGCCGGGCCACAGTACGAGGGTGCCGGTCAGCCCCTCGCGCTCCATGATCTCCTTGACCGCGAGCGCCGCCGTGATGTTGACGGCCTGGCCCGAGTTGTGGCCTTCCCCGTGCCCGGGCGCGCCCTCGACGAGCGGCTCGCGCCAGGCGACGCCCGGTTTCTGGGAGGACCTGGGGATGCCGTCGACGTCCGAGCCCAGCGCGATCACCGGTTCGCCCTGGCCCCAGGTCGCCCACCATGCCGTGGGTATGCCGGAGACACCGCGTTCGATGTCGAAGCCGTGCTTCGCCAGGATGGCCGTGAGGTAGCGTTCCGTCTCGTATTCCTGAAAGCCCAGTTCGCCGAAGGAGAAAACGCTGTCGACGATCTCCCGGGTCAGACCGGCCAGGTCGTCGACGCGGGCCGCGGCTTCCGCCTTGAGGCCGGTAAGGGTCGGCGGGTCCGGCTGGCGTTCGGCGGCGGCGACGGGCAGGGCGGCGAGCATGACGCCCGCGGTGACGAGGCGGATTCGGAACATGACGATCCCCGGGGGCTGCGACAGCCTGGTGCGTTCTTCACGTTTGGTGCAGGCATGATACCGCAGAGCGATCGCAGCGCCGCGCGTCGGCTTCCGGGCTCGGCGGCGGCTACGGCTGCCGGCTCGCCGGCGCTCCGTCCGGTCTGGGCCGATGCGGTGGAAATCGTTTAGGATCGACGACTGTCGCGCGACAGCGCAATCCCGTCCCACCCGAGCCTCGCACATGGCCAGCACTGATCTGACAGTCGGCGTCCTTGGCGGCATGGGCCCCGAGGCGACCCTCGATTTCATGTCGAAGGTGATCGCGATGACGGCGGCGGAGCAGGACCAGGATCACATCCGCATGCTCGTCGACCACAACCCGCGGGTACCCAACCGGCAGGCGGCGATACGCGCCGGCAGCGGAGACGTCGGCAGCGAGCTCGCGGCCATGGCGGCTCGGCTCGAGACGGCGGGCGCGGACTTCCTGGTGATGCCGTGCAATTCGGCGCATGCCTTCGTCGCGGATATCCGCGAGGCGGTGACTGTCCCCTTCGTCAGCATCATCGCCGAGTCCATCCGGCGGAGCGAGGCGACGGTGCCGGATGCGCGCCGCGTCGGCGTGCTGGCGACCGACGGGCTGCTCGAGGCCGGGATCTACCAGCAGGCCCTCGCGGAGGCCGGCCGGGAGGCGCTGGTGCCGCGCGGCGACGAGCTGTCGCGGCTCATGTCGCTGATCGGCCGGGTCAAGGCCGGCGACAAGGGCCGGGACGTGGCGGAGGCGATGGGCACCCTGGCCGAGCTGCTGGCATCCGCCGGCGCCGAGGTCATCATTGCCGCCTGCACGGAGATCCCGCTCGTCCTGCCGGCCGGCAACGTCTCCGTGCCGGTCATCTCGTCCACCGATGCGCTCGCCCGCGCCGCCGTCGAGCTGGCGCAGGGCCGGTCGTCCTTTCCGCAAGACTGATTCCGGAGTAACCCGTGCTGCTTTCCCGCTACCCGAGAGTCCGGCTCGCGCACCTGCCGACGCCCCTCGAATTCCTGCCGCGCCTGACCGAGCATCTCGGCGGGCCGGATATCTACGTCAAGCGTGATGATTGCACCGGGCTCGCGACCGGGGGCAACAAGACGCGCAAGCTCGAGTTCCTGATGGCGGAAGCGCAGGCGCGGGGCGCCACGGCCGTCATCACGCAGGGAGCCGTGCAGTCGAACCACGCCCGACAGACGGCCGCGGCAGCCGCCCGGCTGGGCCTCGAGTGTGAGCTCGTCTTCGAGAAGCGCGTGCCGGGCGCCGGCCATGCCTACTTCAACTCCGGCAACGTGCTGCTCGACCGGATGTTCGGCGCGCGCATCCGGGAGGTGGACGCCGGCGCCGACATGGACGCGGCACTGCAGGATGCGGCAACCGGGGTACGGAAGGCGGGCGGCACGCCCTACGTCATCCCCGGCGGCGGCTCCAACCCCGTCGGCGCGCTGGGCTACGTCGACTGCGCGGCGGAGCTCGTGGC
>CAZTAE010000277.1:0-3248 GCA_964611535.1 uncultured Woeseiaceae bacterium | reverse complement strand
GACTGCACACGGTTCAGGTAACCGTACACGTACACCTTCAACATCGTCTGGGGATGGTAGCCAGGGCGACCCATGGCCGCGGGTTCTGCCTTGAACCCTAAGCCAGAGACATCCAGATCATCGATAAATACATCGATCACCCGGACCGGGTTATCCTCGGCGACGTAATCGTCGAGACGCTCAGGAAACAGCGTGGCCTGGTTGCGATCCTCGCCTCCGATGAAACCGCTCATCTCGTGCCCTCCGATCGGAAAGTACGATTATAATTCGAACGGAGTTTTCACACAGCCTCGGCCACAACCGGTCGCTCAGGCAGTGCCCGCCGAAGACCCTGTCGGATGCATGCATGGGCGATCGAACCGAGATGCGAGCAGTCTCGCCAACACCGTCCATTCGACCGGCTTCGCGAAGTGAGCATCAAACCCGCTGGCCTCCGCTTTCTGCTTATCCTGCGGCTGTCCCCATCCGGTCAGCGCGATGATCAACGGGTCGCTTCCCCACGGCCGCCCCCGAAGGCTGCGACAGACCTCGTAACCGTTGAGCCCCGGCATTCCGATATCCAGCAGAATCACATCCGGCCGCAGCGACTCGGCAGCCTCGACGGCGCTCGTACCGTCGTGCACGACGTGCGTGTCATGGCCCTCCTGACGAAGCAAGACCGCCAGGGACATGGCAGCATCCGCGTTGTCGTCGACCACGAGCACACTCAGGCAACGAAGGACCTCGAAGTCGTTCGCGTTTGATTGCGCACTGCTGGCGGTCACGCTGGGCGCCTGAACGACAACCGGCAGCCGTACGACGAACTCACTTCCGCGCAACACTCCATCGCTATGTGCCGTCACCGTGCCGCCATGCATCTCGACGAAACGCCGGACCAGGTACAGACCGATCCCCAGGCCTCCCGACGCGCGCTGCGGGGGGTTGATCTGGTTGAACATCTCGAAGACTGCATCCAGCCTATCCGGCGGAATGCCCGACCCGCGATCCTTGACGCTGATGACCAGGTATCTACCTCCACATGAAGCCGCGAGCTCTATCGGCGTTCCCGAGCTGCTGTAGCGGGAGGCATTGCTCAGGAGGTTAGAGACCACCTGGGTCAGGCGCACCCGGTCGACCTCTAGCCACACCGGCTCTTGCGGGCATTGCACGCTCAACTGCTGCGAGGCCTCCAGCAGGACGGGCCTGATGGCTTCGACAGCTTCATTCAAAATCGGCTGCAGCTCAACGCGCTCCTTCCGTACTTTCACGGCCCCTCGCCTGATGCGAGAAAGGTCGAGCAGATCGTCCACGAGACGCACGAGCTGCTTCAGTTGTCTCGACATCATCGCCCGCGCCTCTCTGGCTGCCTCCTCGTTGCCCTTAGAGAGGTCCAGGATAGTCAGCGCGTTGGTAAGCGGCGCAAGCGGATTGCGAAGCTCGTGGGCCAGCATGGCCAGGAACTCGTCCTTCCGCCGATCCTCAGCTCGCAGTGCTTCCTCCTGGCGCCTCAAAGTGACCAGCGCGATCCAGAGAATCGAGATCGTGGCAGTCCCCACCGCAAGGGCGCCCAAGGCCCGCGAAGTCCCCACATCATAGTAGCCCGCGTCGAATCCCTGAACGCGAAGCCAGATGAAGAGCGGGATGATGATTGCGAGAGCCGGTATGGCCATTCGCGCGAGGAAACCGGCGCCCGAGGCTTCGCCCAGCAGTCGCATCGGGTCCCGCTCGGGCACGGACAGGATCAGCCCTGTGCCCACGGCCAGGAGCATCGTCGACGTTGGCAAAGCAATGGCTGTCAACCAGGGGATGGTATAAAACTGCCGGGCTTGGAAGACGAAGCCGAGCAGCGAGAAGATCATGAAGACCGAAATCGCCACTCCCAGCAGTGGCACGTAGCGACGCAGGCGGGGCCGTCCCGGCGGTTGGCCTGCGCGCCCCAGGAGAACCAACGCGGTGCCAATGAGTATGAACGAGATCGAAGCCGGCGGCCCAACCCGCCCGGGGGTGACGGTTGTTTCTTGGCCCCACGTCCGGCCGAACAGGAGAAACTCGTTTATACCGAAGTCTGCGTCTACAACGTACTGCATCAGGATCAGCAACCCGCAAACACCAATCAGCCCACCCAGCAACGTCACAACTCGCCATGCGCGCTGCTGTACCAGAACGACAGCAGCACCCGACAGCATGATTAGCAGAGCAGCATTCGGCTGGATGGAGACGTTGTCACTGAACCAGTCGGTGAAGCGAGGAATATCGAGCGGCCAGCCGAGAAAAGAGATGAGGCTGCCGAGGGCGGCATAGCCACCCAACACGGCCGCGACGGAGGCGGCCCCATGCCGGGTCGAATAATGTCTCCCCATTAGCAGCTGCGCCCTGTCAGCACTGGTCCCGACCGTCAAATTTAACCTTGCGGCTTCCCAATTCATAGCTGGCTCTTTGTTCTTGCCTATATTGGTAGCTTCGTAGATGCGGAATCGACCGTCCGCTGAGGGTCAAAAGCTGACATCATCGTCGAAGCCGTCTAACTTGTAAGTATCTGTCAAAAGTGCGGCATAAAAACTGCGTGAGCGCAGTAGACCATACGCTGGAAGGCCCTGACGACTAAGAGAATATACCGGTTGACCTTGAATATACATTATACGCACTATGGGCTCCGTCCCGAGGGTGCCGGAAGCCGCGCCGCGTGACGGTTTCCAGCGAATACCTCCGGGACGGGTACCTGGGCGATCTGACCACGCTCAGGACGCTGCAATTGTCTGTGCCGATTCTCCATCGAGGACGCGGCCAGGTACTGCGGCGTGTCGCCGCACACGTTCCGTCGTTGGCGCAGCGATCGGCAACCACCAGTCGGTGCCGTGCGGCTGCTCGCGATCCGGGCCGGCTACCTGCCGTGGCCGGACTGGAGCGGCTGGGAGATGCACAACGGCTTGCTGTTTCCGCCGGGCGTCATGACACCGGGCGAAATCCTCGCGCAATGGCGGCCAACGGGCCATCCCTAAAACGCGCAACCTCGCGGCATTCTACGCATATGGCATGGTTCGGGCTTAGAAGGCCCATTTCATTGTCTGCTTTCGGGGGCCAGGACCGGTCGCTCATTCAGGATGGTTCGCTACTCTACAGGATAGCCGGATAGCCTTCCGTTTCGCGCCCGTGGAGCTTCGCGGGTGCCGAGTTGCGGGCCTCGTCGCTGCGGTATACGCTGGGCGGAAAGAACAACAGGAGGTGCTTTATGATCAGAATAGCCAGCCTTCTAATCCTCTTCGCCTTTG
>CAZTAE010000276.1:0-3254 GCA_964611535.1 uncultured Woeseiaceae bacterium | reverse complement strand
GATATCCGGCGCGTGCTCGATCCCCTGCCGGTGCAGGTCATTCCCGGTATCGGTCCGGGCACGCTCAGGCGGCTGCGCCGCGCCGGCGTGTCGACGATCGCGCAGCTGCGCGCCGCGCCGGACAGGCACCTCGAGCCGGTCTTCGGCCGCTATTCCGGCCGCATGCGGGACCGCGCGTCGGGCATCGATGACCGCCCCGTCGTGCCGTCGCGCCCCGAAAAGTCCATCAGCAGCGAGGAAACCTATGACAGCGACCTCTCGGAGCCGGCCGAGATGACGAGACAGCTCCTGCGGCTGTGCGAGCGCACCGCCGCGCGGCTGCGCAGGAAGGGGCTCGTGGCAGGCACGGTGAACGTGAAGATCCGGCGCAGCGACTTCTCCACGTACACCAGGCAGCGTATGCTGCATCCGCCGGGCAACAGCACCGAACAGCTGTTCGAAAGCTCGAAGGACCTGCTCGCCGTCTGGCGGCGGGAGTTTCCGGGCGCGAAAGTGCGGCTGCTCGGCGTCGGCGGCAGTCATCTCGCCCCGGCCGCGCAGGCGGATCTTTTTTCGACCGACGCGCCGGCGCGCCATGCCGGGATCGACCGGGCGGCCGACGACATCCGCAGCCGCTTCGGCGACATCGCCGTCGCCCGGGCGCGGGTCCTTGGCCCCGGGCGAATCAGGTAGAATCCGCAAGCGTCGGCCCGCGAACTCACGACAGGAACCGCTGCCGGACCATGTACACGAAGTTCTTCGGCCTGAACGAAAAGCCGTTTGCCATCACGCCCGATCCGCGCTACCTGTTCATGAGCGAGCGTCACGGTGAGGGGCTGGCGCATCTCGTCTACGGCGTCACCGAAAGCGGCGGATTCATCCAGCTTACCGGCGAAGTCGGCACCGGCAAGACCACGCTCGTGCGCACGCTGCTCGGCCAGATGCCGTCGGAAGTCGACGTGGCGCTCATCCTCAACCCGCAGCTCTCGGCGGTCGAGTTCCTGCTCGCGATCTGCGAGGAGCTCGGGGTAGAGCTGCCGGAGGAGCGGCACAGCGCAAAGTCGCTGGTCGATGCGCTGAACCTCTACCTGCTCGCGGCCCACTCACGAGGAAGGCGCACCATCCTCCTGGTCGACGAGGCGCAGAACCTGTCGGCGGCCGTGCTCGAGCAGCTGCGCCTGCTGACGAACCTCGAAACGTCCCGCCAGAAACTGCTCCAGATCATCCTCATCGCACAGCCGGAGCTGCGCGACATGCTCTCGCAGACGAACCTGCGCCAGCTCGCACAGCGCGTCACCGGGCGTTACCACCTCGAGCCGCTCTCCCGCGAGGAGTCGGCACAGTACGTCGATCACCGGTTGAAGGTGGCCGGTGCGCTGGGCGAGATCTTCGACGCGGGCGCCAAGCGCGAGGTGTACCGGTTCTCCGGCGGCGTGCCGAGGCTCATGAACGTGATCTGCGACCGCGCGCTGCTCGGTGCCTACAGCCGGGAGTCCCGCACGGTGGACAAGTGGATCGTGCGGCGCGCGGCTGCCGAGGTAGCGGGCGAACCGCTCACGCTGATCGTGCTCAGGCGCGCCTTGCCGGCCGTAGGCGTCGTCTGCGCGCTCGTGCTGGCGGGAGGCGTGTGGTGGCTCGCCGGCGGCGATGCCGGCGAGCCGGCCGGGACGGTCACGATGCCGCTCGCGGGCGGGGAACAGATCGCCCGGGCGGAACCGGCCGCGGAGACGCCGGCAGACGCGGGCGATGCGGCGCCGGCGCCCGGGGCGCTGGAGAAGGCGCTGGTCGCGGCGCCCGCCGAGCCGGGTACCGCGGCGGCTATGCAGACCCTGTTCGGGCTCTGGGGCGCCAACTACGATGAATCAGCCGGTACCGCCTGCGCCCAGGCGGAGGCGCAAGGCTTGAGTTGCTACTTCAATCGCGGGTCCTGGAGCGGACTCCGGCAGCTCGACCGGCCGGCGGTGCTGACGCTGACCGATTCCCGCGGAGAAACGCACCGGGCCGTACTCGTTTCGCTCGGCGAGGATACGGGGGAGCTGGTAATCGACGGCGAGCGCGCCACGTATCCGCTGGACGAAATCGCCGAGCTGTGGTTCGGCCAGTACCTGCTCGTCTGGCGGCCGCCGAACGGCACGACGGAGGCGATACGTCCGGGCATCCGCGACCGGAACGTCCGCTGGCTGCGCCAGAGCCTGGCGGCTCTCGATCCGGAGTACCGGCCGTCGGATCCGGAGTCGGAGCTGTTCGACGAGGAGCTCAAGAACCAGCTGATGGACTTCCAGCGGACCAACCGCCTGCGCGTTGACGGCATCGCCGGCCAGCAGACGCAGATCGTCATCAACTCGCTGCTGCGACTGGAAGGCACGCCGCAGCTCGTGACCGGCGGCAGTTAGTGCCCTGTCCCGCAAACAACTTTACTATTTCCGGAACAGGACACCAGGGGGCGCGGTGTCGTTCATCCTCGATGCACTGAAGAAATCGGACGCGGAACGACAGCGCCAGGCCGCGCCCGGTTTCGCGGACATTCCGCGGGGACAGGACCGGCCGCGGAGCCAGCGCTGGCTGTGGGTCGTCGGCGGTCTGCTCGCAGCCAATCTCGTCGTGCTGCTGGCCGTGTTCCTGCTACGCGCCTCCGAACCGGAGGCGCCCGCTCCCGTGGCCGCGCGGACGCCAGCGACCGGGGAGGGTGAGCAGGCATTCGCCGCGATCGTCGCGGAAGCCCGGAAGAACCGGCCGGAGCCGGAGCCGCCCACGACCAGCGAACCGCCGCGTGCCGGTCCCTCCGATTCGGCCACGGCGCCTGCGCAGCAGCAGCGCACGCCCCCGCAACCCGAACCGGCTTCCCGCGGAACCGTGTCGGACTCGCCGGCAAGCTTTCAGGACCTGCGCGCCGCGGGCGTGCTGCAGCTGCCCGACCTGCATCTGGACATACACGTCTACAGCGAGACGCCCGCCGAACGCTTCGCGTTCATCAACATGAGCAAGTACACGGAGCGCGACACCCTGAAGGAGGGCCCGCGCGTCAGGGAAATCACCCCCGAGGGCGTGGTCCTGGAGCAGGCCGGCACCACCTTCCTCCTCCCGCGACGCTAACCGGCTCCGAACGAACGGCAGCGGCAGGAGCGGAGGCTCAGGCGGGGGGAGTCCCTTTCAGGACCGCCCGTGAACCCCGTCCTTGGGGATCAGGGCTGTGACTCGCTGTGGAGGTTCCGGCTTAAGTAAGTGCCATTAACCCCAGGGGCGCATTCATGGGCGGTCCTGAAAGGGACTCCCCC
>CAZTAE010000275.1:0-3266 GCA_964611535.1 uncultured Woeseiaceae bacterium | reverse complement strand
GCCGATGCCGTCATCGAGCCGGAAAATCTCGTCTGGGTGGTGGTGGGGGACCGGCGACAGATCGAGCCCCGGATACGCGAGCTCGAGTTCGGCGAGCTCACGCTGCTGGACGCCGACGGCGAGGTGCTGGCGCCGGCCGTGGGCGACTGAGCCCGGACCGGGGGCGTCCAACCGTCGCGTGAGGCCGGCAGCTGCGGCCGAGCATTGGCACGGTCCTTGCTGCCGATTCTATGGGTGGCGCTGCGACAGCGCCGGAACCGGCTGCATGGACAGCAATGGACAAAGACTCCCGCACCGGCTTGCACCTCCTCGCGCGCGCTGGCTATGCCGCGCGAGGCGTCATCTACGTCATCATCGGCTCGTTCGCCGCTCTCGCGGCCGTGGGACCCGGCGGCGAGACGCCCGACAGCCGAGGCGCCCTGGTCGAACTTGTGAACGCGCCTTTCGGCAAGATCCTGCTCGGGATGGTCGCCGCGGGCCTTGTCGGCTACGCCCTCTGGCGCGCGGTACAGGCGTTACTCGACGCCGACGACCACGGCACGGACCTGGAAGGGCTCGTCATCCGTTCGGGTCTGGCGATCAGCGCGCTGACGCATGCTGGGCTCGCGGTCGCCGCAGCAGGTATCGCCTTCGGCTGGGGCACCGGCGGCTCCGGCGAGTCCAGTCAGGAATGGACCGCGAGGCTGATGAGCCAGCCCTGGGGCGCCTGGGTGGTCGGCGCCGTGGGTCTCGCGATCGGCGGGGCGGGCATCGCCCACGGCATCAAGGCGTGGCGAGGGGACTTCCGCAGGCGGTTCGACATCGACGAGCAGGAGCAGCGTTACATCATGCCCGTGAGCCGCTTCGGGCTCTACGCGCGCGGGGCGGTCTTCGTCATCATCGGGGGATTTGTCGTGACCGCCGCGGTGCAGAACGACCCGAGCGAAGCGCGGGGCCTGAGCGGCGCCCTGCAGGCGCTGCAGGATCAGCCGTACGGATGGATCCTGCTCGGCATCGTGGCCGTCGGCCTCGTTGCCTTCGGCGCCTACAGTCTCATTGAGTCCGTGTACCGACGCATCGGCCGGGTTTAGCTTCGCTCTGCATCGCGACATGCGTTAGGCTTGCCGCGAGTGAACGGCCGCAGCATCACCTGTACAAGATGAACATCAAGGAATACCTGAATCGCATAGACGATGCTCAGGTCTATGAAGTTGCAACTGAAACTCCGCTGGAGCCGGCCCGGCATCTCTCGGTGAGACTGAAAAACCGGATTCTCCTGAAGCGCGAGGATCTGCAAGCCGTTTTTTCCTTCAAGCTGCGCGGCGCCTACAACAAGCTGGCGAAGCTCCCGAAGGGGGAGCTGGAGCGGGGCGTGATCTGCAGCTCCGCCGGCAATCACGCGCAGGGCGTGGCGCTGGCCGCATCCCGGCTGGGCGCACGGGCGGTGATCGTGATGCCGGTGACGACGCCCAGTATCAAAGTGAACGCGGTGAAGTCGCTGGGCGGCGAGGTGGTGCTGCACGGCGATACCTACGACGATGCACAGCGGCACGCGCGCGAGCTCATGGAGCGGGAAGGGCTGACGTTCATTCACCCGTTCGACGATCCGGACGTCATCGCCGGCCAGGGAACGATCGGGCGGGAGATCCTGCGGCAGGCCGACGATATCGACGCCGTCTTCGTACCGATCGGCGGCGGCGGGCTCATCGCCGGCATTGCGGCGTACGTGAAGGCGAGCCGTCCGGACGTGAAAGTCATCGGCGTCGAGCCGGACGACTCCTGCGCAATGAAGGAATCGCTCGCCGCCGGCGAGCGGGTCACGCTGGACCACGTCGGCATCTTCGCCGACGGGGTCGCGGTGCGTCGCGTCGGCGACGAAACCTTCAGGCTTTGCCGCGAGCTCGTCGACGAGGTCATCACCGTACACACGGACCAGACCTGCGCCGCAATCCGCGACATCTTCGAGGACACGCGCATCATCGCCGAGCCGGCCGGCGCGCTCGCCGTGGCCGGCGTCAAGAAGTACATCGCGCGCGAGAAGCTGCGCGACCGGAACCTCGTCGCCGTGGTGTGCGGCGCGAACGTGAATTTCGACAGGCTCCGGCACATCGCCGAGCGCGCGGCGGTCGGCGAGGAGCGCGAGATGCTGCTGGCGGTGGAGATCCCGGAGAAGCCGGGCAGTTTCCGCCGCTTCTGCGAGGCGATCGGCCGCCGCAGCGTCACCGAGTTCAACTACCGCTACAGCGACCCGCAGAGGGCGCACATATTCGTGGGCGTGGAGCTGCGGCACGGCGCCGCCGAGCGCGCCCGCCTCGTGCAGAAGCTCGCGGACCTCGGCTATCCGCTGGAGGATCTGAGCGACAACGAGGTCGCGAAGCTGCACGTGCGGCACATGGTCGGCGGCAGCGGCAAGACCATCGAGAACGAGCGCCTGTTCCGCTTCGAGTTTCCGGAACGGCCGGGCGCGCTGCTCGATTTCCTGCAGGCGATCGGGACCGACTGGAATATCAGCCTGTTCCACTACCGCAATCACGGCTCCGACTACGGCCGCGTGCTCGCGGGAATCCAGGTGGCGCCGGAAGAGACGGAGGAACTGGAGGCCCACCTCGCTCAGCTGGGCTACGCCCACTGGGACGAGACGTCGAATTCGGCCTACCGCATGTTCCTCGCGTAACCCGGCACCGGCTACGATCCCGAAGAGCGACGGCCGCGGCGGCGCACGTCCATAACCCGAAACAAAGCCCGGCACCGGCGTCCGGGGCAACGACCGAATATCCGAAAGCCCGGCACCGGGGTCAGTCGCGGAAGGAGGGGTCCTGGCGGTCGAGCTTGCGGAGGAGGCCCGGCCAGGCGAGCTGGCCGCCGAGGCCCTTCGTGACTTCGCGGGCCTGGGCCGCGATGCCCTCCTGGATGGCGGGATCGATCCGGGTCAGCTCGACGCCGGGCGACTGGGCCAGCAGTTGCGTCTGGCACGCGGTTTCCAGCACGTACATCGCGAGGAAGGCGTCGGGGATCGTCGGGGCCGCCGTCAGCAGCCCGTGGTTGCGCAGGATCAGGCTGGTTTTGTCCCCGAGGTCGGCGACCAGCCGCGGCTTCTCCTCCGGGTTCAGCGCGACGCCTTCGTAATCGTGATAACCGAGGGACATGAGCGGGAACAGCGACACCTGCGACAGCGGCAACAGCCCGTCCTTCTGCATCGACACCGCGACCCCCGCTTTCGTGTGCGTGTGCAGGACGCAGCCGACGTCCGGCCGCGCCTCGTGCACGGCGCTGTGGATCGTGAAGCC
>CAZTAE010000274.1:0-3272 GCA_964611535.1 uncultured Woeseiaceae bacterium | reverse complement strand
CGAGAATCACCGTCGACAGCGGCACGCCGATGCGCCAGTGCAGCTCCGCGGCCTCCGCGGCGCTCGCCGGAGTCAGGAGGTTCCAGGTGCTCATCGCCTCCGGCTCGAGCTCCGGCGGATCGGCGCTCGGCAGGCGGTAGGGGATGCCGTGCTCCGCGAACTCGATGATGCGGAATGCGGCCGTGCCGGGTACGCCCTCGTAACGCCGGCCGTCGTGCAGGACGAAGAACCGCACGTCGGGGTCGTCGCTCTCCTGCTGCTCACCGCGTTCGGCGACGACCACCTCGACGCGGCCGTCCTCGTCCCGTCTTTGCAGGAACACGTTCTCGACGGCGCCGGGCCCCGGGACGCGTTCCGCGTACACGACGGCGCCGTCGGACCCGGTGCTGGTGAAAGTGCCGGCCTCGATGCTCGCGAGGTCGGCCTGCCGGCGCGCCTCCACACCGATGCGCTCGATCGCGGTGAGCGCGGACGGCGCGACGTCCATGGCCAGCCAGCCCACGAACACGGCCACCGGGAACAGCAGCAGGATCAGGGGCCGGTAGACGCCGCTCGGCCCCACGCGACAGGCCATCATCGCCGGCATCTCGCTGTCGCGATAAAGCCGTCCGAGCGCCAGCATGACCGACAGGAACAGGCCGATCGGCACCAGGATGGTCAGGTACTGCAGCGCCGTCAGCCCGATGAGCTGGAAGATGGCGTCCCGCGGCAGCTTGTCCTTCGCGACGTCGCCGAGCACGCTGGCAAACTGGTTGACCAGCAGGATGAACAGCAGCACGGCGGTGACGGACAGCCACGTCTGGGCTATCTCGCGGAAAATGTAGCGATCGAGGATGCGAAGCATGAAGCAGCCGGCCGTGCCAGCCCGATTTCCAGCCAGTTGCAGCCAGAAGCCTTTAACGAAAAGTCATTGAATCAGTTAGACTAACGGTTTTGACTGGTCCGCGACAGTCCCGCCGTCGCCAGCCCGACGGCTTGGACGCCAACAATAACAGAACGCCAGGGTCTGGCCGGGCACCGTCGGTCGCGGCATCAGCGACTGTGACTCCGGATGCTTTCGCCCGCTGTCCCGGCGTCGGATAAGGCTATTTTATGGATTACTTCACCACCTCCAGCGGCGCCGCGCGCCGCGCCGCCGGATGCCTGATCGTCGGCATCTACGAGTCGGGAAAGCTCGGCAGGGCGGCCGCCGATATCGACGCGGCTAGCGACGGGGCGCTCAAGCGTCTGGTGCGCCGCGGCGACCTGTCGGGCAAGCTCGGCGACAGCCGGCTGCTGGCGTCGCTGTCCGGCACGCGCGCGGAGAGGATCGTCGTGACGGGTCTCGGGCCGACGGGCAAGCTGGGCATCAGGCAGTTCCGCCAGGCGCTCGGCGCCGCCGTCGGCGCCCTGAAGGGCTGCAAGGCCGCCGACGTCGTCAATTACCTCACTCTCGAGGACGTCGAGGACACCACCCCCTACTATCTCGCGCGCTACACGGTCGAGACCATCGGCAACGGCTACTACGACTTCACGGAAATGAAGACCCGCCGCCAGAAGGCGGCGCCGCCGGTCGGCCGCATCGGGATCGCGCTCAAGGAGCGCGGCGACCGGGCCGCCGCCACCGCCGGGGCGCAGCACGCCGACGCCATCGTGGAGGCGATGGCGCTGGCGAAGGACCTCGGCAACCTGCCGGGCAACGTTTGCACGCCCTCGTACCTCGCGCGCACGGCGCAGCGCCTTGCGCGGCAACACGACAAAATCCATGCACGGGTGATCGAGGAGGCCGGCATGAAGCGCCTCGGCATGAACTCGCTCCTGTCGGTGACCCACGGCACGGCCGAACCCGCGAAGCTGATCGTCCTCGAGTACAAGGGCGGCGGCCGTAGCAAGCCCGTCGTCCTCGTGGGCAAGGGCATCACCTTCGATACCGGCGGCATTTCGCTGAAGCCGGGACCGGGCATGGACGAGATGAAGTTCGACATGTGCGGCGCCGCGGCCGTGATCGGCACGATGGCCGCCATCGCGAAGCTCGGGCTGCCGATCAACGTGACGGCGGTCGTACCGAGCGCCGAGAACCTGCCGAGCGGCACCGCGACGCGTCCCGGCGACATCGTCAAGAGCATGTCGGGCCAGACGATCGAGATCCTGAATACGGACGCGGAAGGCCGCCTCATCCTCTGCGACGCCATCACCTATGCCAGGCGCTTCAAACCGGCCGCCGTGATCGACGTGGCGACGCTCACCGGCGCGTGCGTGATCGCGCTCGGCCATCACCTGAGCGCCATCATGAGCAACGACGACGAGCTCGCGAAGCGCATCATCGACGCGGGGATCAGGGCCGACGACCGCGGTTGGCAACTGCCCATGGGCGAGGAATACGAGCGCCAGCTCGACAGCAACTTCGCCGACTTCGCCAACGTCGGCGGCCGCGAAGGCGGAGCCATCACGGCCGCCTGCTTCCTGGGCAAGTTCGCGACCGACCTGAGCTGGGCCCACCTGGACATTGCCGGCACGGCCTGGCTCACCGGCACGAGGAAGGGCGCGACGGGCCGCCCGGTGCCGATGCTCACCGAGTTCCTGCTGCAGCACGCCGGAGTCCAGCCCTGAGGGCCGCCGGCCGGGCGCCATGAACGACCAGCGGCTGGCACGCGTCGACTTCTATGTACTCGCGGAACCGGGGGAGACCGCGCGCCGCACGTTTGCCTGCAGGCTGGCCGAGAAGGCGTATCGGCTGCAGCACAGCGTGCACATTCGCGCGTCGGACCGGCGGGAGGCGGAGCTCCTGGACGAGCTCCTGTGGACGTTCCGCGACGGCAGCTTCGTGCCCCACGAGCTGCTCGACGCGCCGGACCGGTACGGGACGGCACCGGTCACCATCGGCATCGACCTGCCGCCCGAGGCGGACCTCCTCATCAACCTGACGGAGCGCATGCCCGAAAACTGCGGCGCTTTTCCGCGCGTGGCCGAAATTGTAACCTCCGACGACGAGGGCCGAAGAAGGAGCCGCAGGCTGTTCGCCGACTACCGGTCCCGAGGCCATACCCTCGAAACCCATACCCTGTAGCGACGCGCCGCGTTTGCCACGAAGGACAGTTTCGTTTATTGAAGGAGCGGTGCATCCGGCCCGCAGCATTCCATGGACAAGGCATACGACCCTCAGCGTATAGAGCGGCGGCAATACCGCCGCTGGGAAGAAAACGGCTGGTTCGCCCCGCGGGGCGACGGCGAGCCGTACTGCATCATGATCCCGCCGCCGAACGTCACCGGCACCCTGCACATGGGCCACGCGT
>CAZTAE010000273.1:0-3282 GCA_964611535.1 uncultured Woeseiaceae bacterium | reverse complement strand
CGACGGAGGGCATCGGCTATACGCGGCCGATCATGTACACGTCGCTGTTCGCGCTCACCTGCAACGTGTTCCTCAACTACGTGCTGATGTACGGCAACTTCGGCGCGCCGGCGCTCGGCGCGGTCGGCGCCGGGCTGGCCAGCGCGATCACCATGTGGCTGCTGATGATCGTGCTGGGCACCTGGGTGTTGCTGCATCCGAGGTACCGGCCGATCGGCATCTTCAGCCGGCTGCCCCCGGTCCGTCCGGCGGTCATCCGCGAGATCCTGGTTCTGGGCGTGCCGATAGCGGTCATGATCACGGCCGAAGCAGGCCTCTTCTCGGCCGTCTCCATCCTCGTCGGCACACTCGGCGCCGAGATCACGGCCGCCCATCAGATCGCGCTCAATTTCGCCTCGACCATGTTCATGGTGCCGCTGGCCCTGAGCGCCGCCACGACCGTACGCGTCGGCCACGCGCTGGGCGCGGGGAATGCCGCGGCCGCGAAATTCAGCGGCACTGCCGGGATCTCGCTGTGCGCCGCGTTCATGACCTGTTCGGCCGTTTTCATGCTGCTGTTCCGGGATGCGGTGGTGAGGCTCTACACCAGCGATCCCGCGGTGACGGAGATCGCCATAGGGCTGCTCCTGATGGCGGCGATCTTCCAGATCGCCGACGGCATCCAGATCGGTGCCGCGGGGGCGCTGCGGGGCTACAAGGACACGCGGATCCCCATGGTGATCAACACGTTCGCCTACTGGGTGCTCGCCTTTCCGCTGGCTTACCTGGCCGCGCTCGTGTGGCGTTTGCCGCCGTCCTGGATCTGGGCGGGTTTCGTGCTCGGCCTGTCAGTCGCCGCCGTTTTGCTCACTGTCCGTTATCGCATCGTTTCGCGAGCGCCGATTGTTCGTGAACCGGCAAGTTAGTCGCAGGCGGAGTCTCATCCGGGGGGAGTCCCCCGACGAGACTCCGCGTCCTGCCTGTTCGCAGGTTCGTCAAAAGTCGGGCGGCGCTGTGGGGGTCAGCCGCCCTGGCCGAAGGTTTCGGTGCCGCCGGCGAGGAATTCTTCCTCCTCCGGCGTGTTCTTGCGGTTCAGCACCTTGTTCCGGTGGGGGAAGCGGCCGAAGCGCTCGATGATGTCGCGGTGCAGCTCGGCGAACTGGGCGATGGTCTCGAAAGTCTCGCGGTAGGTCGGCGAGACCGCATCGGCCAGCCGTTGATAGATCTCGACCGACTTCGCCTGCACCTTGCGCGACTCCGCATGCTGCAGCGGCATGTAGAAGAATACCCGCTGTATCGGTGTCAGCCCCTTGTCCTTCTTTTCCATGGCGCCCTGCACGCAGAGCTTCAGCGCGACGCTGTCTTTCGCGAACGCCTCGGCGCTGTTTCTGTAGATGTTCCGGCGAAACTGGTCGAGCAGCAGGATCAGGGCCAGCCGGCCGGCGGGATGGCGTGCCCAGTGGTCGAGGACTCCGCGGGAGGCCGCCTCGACGTCGTCGGCAAACTCCCTCTCGATCTCCTGATCGAAGGTCGGATCCTCCCCGAACCAGACGTCCATCCGGCGGTCGATCTGCGGCGCCGAAAGTTCCTGTTCCCTGAACCAGAACGAGAGGATGCGCTCGATGCGGACGTGGTCGTCATCCGTAATGGTCGCATCCATGCTTTCGCTCAGAAGTTTGACTGGCATGTCGGCCGCCCGGCAGCAAGGGATGAGCCATTATAGTAGCCCACCGGGCCCTGCGGTTTCCGCGCGCTACCCGCCACCGTGGGGCGATGGATGTGCGAACTGCGTCACAGAACGCCGAAGGCCGCTCCGCTCATAGTCTGGAAAGCGCGTGGGTCCGGGACGTCCGGCGCACGCAAGCGGCAGGAGGCAGGACGCGCCGGCCGATGTTACGGCAGGGAAGCAAGGTGACCATCCGCCGGTCCCGTGGGGGCCGCGGATCACGAGGTGAGCGAGGGCGCCCTGATGCTGCATCCGGATCACCGCGACCGCCAGGCGGGTAGCCGCAGCCGGCGAAGCGCCGCGTTCGTCTGCTTTGCCGCGCTCACTGCCACGTCCTGCACACCGCCGCCGGCGCCCGAACAGGCCGTCCGGGCACGGGTCAACGATGCCGCCGCGGCATTCGAAGCCGGTGACAGGCGCAAGCTGCTCGGAATGATCTCCGGCAACTATGCCGATTCCCGCGGGCACGAGCGCGACGATATCGACCGGCTGCTGCGTCTTCATTTCCTGCGCAATCCGGAGCCGACGGTAGCGGCGAAGATCGACGACGTGACGATCATCGCCGACACGGCGGCCGGCGTTTCGCTTACCGCCGGCATGGTGGGCGACGACGGCGGCACCTTCGGCTTCCGCGCCGATGCCTGGAACCTCGAGCTCGAGCTCGAAAAAGACGGCGACGACTGGCTCCTGATCGGCGCGCGCTGGAGCGGTCTCGGCGAGCGGCCGTACTGACGCCATGCCAACAGGCGCACGAGGCAGATTGATGCGACCATTCGCCGGGTACTCTGTCCCGCTGTTGCTGGCCGCGGTGGTGCTTTCGGGCTGCGCCACCGGCGGTCCTGCCGTCAAGCCGGCCGAGGTGACGCTGGACGGCGTCGAGGTGGAGCGCCTGAGCGTCGCCACGCAGTCGCTCACCCTGGCCTTTTCCGTGAGCAACCCGAACCCGTTTCCGCTGCCCGTCAGGGCAATCCGCTACGAGCTGCGCCTCGGCGACCGGAAGGTCGCTCGCGGCGAAACGGCCGATCGCTTCGTCGTCGGTGCGGAGGGCACCGGCGAGTTCGCCATCGACGTCGAGCTCGACCTCGTGGATTCCATCTCGCGCCTGGGATTCGGCATGCTGAAGCAACCGGTGGAATACGAACTGTTCGGCAGTCTCTCCGTCGACCTTCCGTTCGCGCCGCCGGTGGCTTTCTCGACTTCCGGGCGGCTGGACCTCGCCGCCGGCGCGTTGTGAGGGCTTTGTTACGCGGGCAACTAACGTGACGGCCGCGAATCCGCCGGCATAGCGGCATTCCGGACCCGCCGCCCGAGCCGCTACCGGCGCGGCGCCAGACGCTTCTGCGCACCTCGCGCAGGCGCGCCTAAGCCACTGACGCGAAAGGGCCGTTCGGGTACCGGCGTGCGGACGCGAGCGGGCAATCGCGCCCGCCGTTCCGGCGACCGCGCCCATGCCCGCCGCCTCTCCGCCTGTTCCAATGAAGGTCGTCTGTCTTATACTCGGGGGTTCGGGTCGCGGCAGAACATCGCTTAATCCAGCGCCGGCAACTGACGCCCGCTGACGAGCGCGACCATTCTGC
>CAZTAE010000272.1:0-3308 GCA_964611535.1 uncultured Woeseiaceae bacterium | reverse complement strand
CCCCCATGGACGGGTTCACGGCGTTCCTGAAAGGGACTCCCCCCGGACGAGACTCCGCTTTGCGACATGGCCAGCGCACAGCTATACCAGTCAGGCAGGCAGCTCAGCGTCAGAGCAAGTCGTCGGTGTCGAGGTCGTGCCCCCAGTTCCGCTTCGCCGCGAGATAGCTGCGGTTGAGCTCGTTGACCCCGCAGACGTGCTTCACGGGCGCGATGCCGCGCACGCCGTAGTTGTTGAGATCGAGTATCTTCTTCGGGTTGTTGGTCAGGAGCCGGAAGGGCCGATCACCGTTGAAGTACTTGAGGAGCGCCGCGGCATCGCTGAAGTCGCGCGAGTCGTCGGGCAGCCCGAGGCTGCGGTTGGCCTGGTAGGTGTTCTCGCCGGCATCCTGCAGCACGTAGGTGGCCGCCTTGGCCCAGAGGCCGATGCCCCTGCCCTCGTGGCCGGACATGTAGACAACCATGCCGCCGGCCGGGTCGGCGGCGATTCGCTCCAGTGCCGAGATGAGCTGCGGGCCGCATTCGCAACGTGCGGAACCGAACACGTCCCCGGTGAGACAGCTCGAGTGCACCCGCACGAGCGGATCCTGCCACTCGGACGGATTGCCGAAGAGCAGCACGCTGTTGACGGCCATCGACGAGGCGAGGATCGCAAACGACTGCTGCCCGTCCCGCTCGCGCAGTTCCTCGGCAAGCTCTTCCACCTTGCTGAGCTCCGTGTGCCGGACGGTGGCGTACCAGTCGACGGTGTAGCGCCTGCCGTGGCGCTCGATCGGCAGCGGTATCGGGCCGAGCATGCTGATCGTCTTCTCGCCGGGCACCAGCGGTTCGTCCTGCGGCAGGACGGCGCCGTTTGCATCGATGCGCACGAGCTTCCCCTGCTCCAGCAGACGCTCCCTGACCGTCGGATCGATGTAGGTGAACATGGCGGGGGAGCCTACCACGGAAGCCGGGGACGTCGATCGGCCGGAAAGCGGCCGCCGGCACCGTGCCGGGACGCCCCGTCCGCCGCGGTCGCCAAGCTTGATGACCCAGGGGTCATTTACTATACTTGTTGACCAGACGGTCAGTTAGGAGCCGGACCCGTGGCCCGACCCCGATTCAGGCGCCGCAAGGCGGATCGCCCCCGAGAGATCACCAGCGCCGCACTCGCGGCGTTCGCCGACAAGGGGTTTGCCGGCACCCGCGTCACCGACGTGGCCAGGCGTGCAGGCGTCAGCAAGGGGCTGCTCTACCGCTATTTCCGGACCAAGGAGGAGCTCTTCAAGGCCGTCGTGCGGAGTTTCATCTCGCCGCGCATCGAGGCGCTCAGGCAGGAGATCGAGAGCACGGATCTCTCCGCCGAGGAATACCTGCGGGGCCCTTTCCTGGCGTTCGCGAAGAAACTGCCGCGTTCCCCGGCCCGGGTGCTGGTGCGCCTGATGATCGTCGAGGGCGCGCGCTACCCGGAGCTCACGGCGTGGTACCGGGACAACGTCATCGCGCACGGGCTGGCGGCGCTGCGCCACCTGATCGAGCGCGGCGTGAAGACCGGCGAGTTGCGGGAGTCGGCACTGGACGAGTTCCCCCACCTGCTGGTGGCACCGGTGCTGTTTTCCGTGATCTGGACGCTCGTCTTCGATCGGCACGAGCGGCTGGATACCGACCGGCTGATCGAAGGCTATGTCGAGCTCGTGCTGCAGGCGATCAGCGCCCGGCCCGACGTGGCCGCAGGCGGTGCCGCATGAGCCGCGGCGCCGTACTCGCCATCGCGCTGGTGCTGCTCGTCGGCTGCGGCGAACGCGACGGCACACGCCGGATCGTGGGACAGCTGGAATCCGAGCGGATCGAGATTGCGGCGGACGTCGGCGAACCGATCGTCGAGATCCCCGTCGCCGAGGGTGAGACGGTCGCGAAAGGCGCCCTGCTCCTGGTCCAGGACCCGTCCCGGATCGAGGCAAGGCTCGAGGAGGCACGGGCGATGCTGGCGCAGGCTCGGGCGCGCCTCGACGAGCTCGTGCGGGGTCCCCGGGAGGAACAGATCGCGGCGGCACGAGCCAGCCTGGAGGGAGCACGGCGGCAGGTCGCCTTTCGACGCCGCGAGCTCGAGCGCGCGGAACGGGTCCTCGAGCGGCAACTGGCGTCGCCGGAGTCGGTCGACGTCGCCCGTGCCGCACTCGACACGGCCGAGGCCGAGCTCGAGGTACGGGAGGCGCGCCTGCAGGAGCTGCTGGAAGGCACGACCGTCGAGGAACTGCGGCAGGCCGAAAATGCGGTGCGCCAGGCCGAGGCCGGGATTTCGCTCCTGGAGGTCGATGCGCGCCGGCACCGGGCGTTCGCCCCCGCGGACGGCATCGTCGACAGCCGGCTCTTCGAGCGCGGCGAGCGGCCGTCGCCGGGACAGCCGGTCATGGTGTTCCTGGCCGGAGACCAGCCCTATGCGCGCGTCTACGTGCCGGAGTCGATGCGTGCCACCGTCGTGCCGGGGACGCAGGCGCAGGTGCACGTCGACGGCCTCGCGGAGCCCATCGAGGGGCGCGTGCGCTGGGTCGCCAGCGACGCCGCGTTCACGCCGTACTTTGCGCTGACGGAGCGGGACCGGGGGCGCCTCAGCTATGCCGCCAAGGTCGACCTCGTCGCCGGTCTGCCCGCGGACCGGAGGCTGCCGGACGGTGTGCCGGTGGAAGTGGAGTTCCTGCCGCAAGCGGCGGGAGACTGAGGTGGCCGGGGATGTCGCCATCCGCGCGCGGAACTTGAGCAAGCGCTTCGGCGATCTGCTCGCCGTCGACAAACTCGATCTCGACGTTCCGCGGGGCCGGATCTACGGATTCCTCGGGCCCAACGGCTCCGGCAAATCCACGACGATCCGCATGCTGTGCGGCCTGCTGACGCCGACGGACGGCCGCGCCACCGTGCTCGGCATCGAGGTGCCGGGCGATGCGGCGCTGCTGAAGCCGCGGATCGGCTACATGACGCAGCGGTTTTCACTGTACGGCGACCTCACCGTCCGCGAGAACCTCGAATTCATGGCCGCCATCTATTCGTATCGCCGCAATGACCGGAAGGCGCGCATCGACGAATTGCTGCGCGCTTACGATCTCGCGGGACAGCGGGACCAGCTCGCCGGCACCATGAGCGGCGGCGAGCGCCAGCGGCTGGCACTTGCCGCCGCCGTGCTGCACCGGCCGGAGCTCCTCCTGCTCGACGAGCCCACCAGCGCCGTCGATCCCCGCAGCCGGCGCGACTTCTGGGCCAGGCTGTTCGAGCTGTCCGATGCGGGCACGACCATCCTGGTCTCGACCCACTACATGGACGAGGCGGAACGCTGTC
>CAZTAE010000271.1:0-3310 GCA_964611535.1 uncultured Woeseiaceae bacterium | reverse complement strand
CTGGTGGGCGGCCAACGCCGCGGGCGCCGAGGCGATGCTGCGCAGCAGCGGCTTCGAGGTCCTCGCGCGGCCTGATCCCGAAACCTGGTGGTGCGAGACGAAGGAGGTCGACCCCGCCGTGGGTGCCGAGCTTCGTGCGGCGATGGACGGGCGGACGCGTTGACCACCGCTCGAGCGAGGCCCTTCGGCCCGACCGACCTGGCGGTACCGCCGGTCGGCCAGGGCACCTGGAACATGGAACGCGAGCCGCGGCTGGCCACTGCCGCGCTGCGCCGCGGCATCGAGCTGGGGCTCACCCACGTCGATACCGCCCGGATCTACGGCGACGGCCGCGTCGAGGCGCTGGTCGGGCGTGCGCTCGCAGGGCTGCGGCACCGGGTCGTGCTGGTCTCGAAGGCCGACCCCACCCATGCGTCACGCCGAGGACTACCGGCTGCCTGCGAAGCGTCGCTCAAACGACTGCGGACGGATTACCTCGACGTCTACCTGCTGCACTGGCTGTCGCCGCATCCTGTCGCCGAAACCGTGGACGCCTTCGAACAGCTCGTGGAGGCCGGCAAGATCCGCTACTGGGGCGTCAGCAACCTCGACGCGGCCGCGCTTTCGCGGTTCGTCGCCGCGGCCGGTGACGGCCGCGTCTGCTGCAACCAGGTGATGCATCATCTCGGGGAACGCTCGATCGAGCACGCCCTCGTCCCCTGCTGCCGGGAGCAGCGCATCGCCGTCGTCGGCTACAGCCCCTTCGGCGCGGGCGCGTTCCCGCCGCCCGGCGCAGAAGGCAGGCAGGTGCTCCGGGAGGTGGCGGCCTGCACCCGGGCAACGCCGCGGCAGGTCGCGCTGGCTTTTCTGCTCGAGAAATCCGGCGGCTTCACGATCCCGAAGGCAGCGCGCATCGAGCATGTCGAGGAAAACGCCGGGGCCGCCGAGCTGGTGCTGCCCCGGGAGGCGGTCGCCCGGCTGGATCGCGCGTTCCCCGTCGTCCCCCGTGCCGCAGGCGTGCCACTCTGGTAGCGGCCGCTGCCGGGCCTCCGCAGCTACTTCTGCCACAAGCAATTTTCAGCCTCCGCTCCTTTTCGGGCCGGTATACTCGCCCCTGTTTCTTACAATCCGGTCAACATCCCTATCGAAGTGAACAAACAGGAACTGCGAATCATAGGCATGTCGAGGAGCGGCAACCACGCCGTCATCAACTGGATCCTCGCCCAGGCCGCCGGCCGCACCTGCTTCATCAACTGCGCCGAACCCAAATTCAATCCCTTCGAAACCGCCCGGCCGCTGGACGATGGCCGGTCGATCATCGCGAACTACGCGGATTTCGATCTGGCGGCGGAACTGCGCGGCAACTTCTCCCGCAAGGATCTGCTGGTCTACAGCCACGAGGACTGCTTTCTCGGCACCATGGTCCGGGGCGCGTTCGAGCAGAACCACGACGCCATGGTCGGCCCCTCGCGGCAGCGTACCGACGTACTGATACTGAGGGATCCCTACAACCTGTTCGCGAGCCGCCGGCACGGCGGCTTCGGCGACGTGTCCGACACCATCGCGATGCGCATCTGGAAGCAGCACGCCCGCGAGTTCACCGGGGACAGGCGCTACCTGAAGCAGCGGCGCGTCCTGATCAGCTACAACCGCTGGGCCGCCGACCGCGACTACCGGCGGCGCATCGCCGCCGAGCTGGGCATCCCGTTCGGCGACGACAGCATCGCCGACGTGCCCGCCGCCGGCAACGGCAGCTCGTTCGACGGCCGGCGCTATCACGGCGCCGCAACGCGCATGAAGACCCTGGAGCGCTGGAAGCACTTCGCCGACGATCGGGCTTACGCCGCGCTGTTCGACCGCGAAGTGCGCGACCTCTCGCGGCGCATCTTCGGCGACGTCGGCTACGACAGCGTGGGCAGACCCGCCGCGGCCGCTTCCCGGTACCGGCCGCCGCGCCGGAAGGCGGCTTTCGCCGGGAGCTGACACCGCCCCTGCGGTGGTCCGGAAATTGCATCGCTCCCGGTCGTCGCCACGGCAACCAGGAGGAGGCGATCATGGCAAAGAGTCACGGCACCAGCGTCAAGGACGATGCGCAATACGAGGAACTGCGCAAGCGGGGCATGAGCAAGGAAAAGGCCGCGCGCATCGCCAACACATCCCGCAAGACCGCCGGCAAGCGCGGCGGCAAGTCGGCGAAGTACGAGGACTGGAACAAGGACGATCTCTACGACAAGGCCCGGCAGGTGGGGATCTCGGGCCGCTCGCAGATGAGCAAGCAGGACCTGATCCGCTCGCTGCGGAACCACTGAGTGCGCGGCCGGGCGGCCGCCGAAGCCGCTCAGCCGTCCAGCACGCGGCCGATGCGGGCCAGGTCGTCGATGAGCTCCTGCATCAGGCGCTGCCGTGCGGCGGAGTCGCGGGCGCGCAGCACCGCCGACGGGTGTCCCGTGGCGCCGACGTAGGGAGCCAGATCCGACTCCACGAAGCGCCCCCGCTCCCTGCTGACGCGAAAGCGCGGGCCCAGTAACGCCCGCGCCGCGGTGGCGCCGAGGCAGACGAGCACCCTCGGCTGCACCAGTTCCAGTTCCGCGTCGAACCAGGGCCGGCAGGCGCTGACCTCGCTGGCGTTGGGCCGCTTGTGCAAGCGGCGCTTGCCACGCGGCTCCCATTTGAAGTGCTTGACCACGTTGGTGACCCAGGCGTCGCTGCGGTCGATCCCCGCCTCGACGAGCGCCTCGTCGAGCAGGCGCCCGGCGGGACCGACGAAAGGCGCTCCGGCCATGTCTTCGTCGTTGCCCGGCATCTCCCCGACGAGCATCAACCGCGCGCGCTTCAGGCCTTCCCCGAACACGGCCTGCGTCGCGTGACGATACAGGCCGCAGCCGCGGCAGGACTGGACGGCGGCCTCCAGGGCCCGCTTGCTCCGCTGCCGCGGCACGAACTCTGCCGCGCCTGCGCTCGTGGTCTCGTTCATCGGCCGCTCCTCGTCTCCCCATGCAGCAATTTCCGGGCCATGGCGCGACCGGTTCCGGCATGCAAATTGCAAATTCCGGTGTAGCAACCGCCGGCTCCGCGCCGGCGGCCCGTGCACGGGAGAGTCTGCAATGGACGACGCCGCCGCGAGGCGCAACGAAATGGTCCGCCACCAGATCGCCCTGCGCGGCGTGCGCTCGCCGGCGGTGCTGGACGCCATGCGGACCGTGCCCCGGGAAGCCTTCGTTCCGCCGGGTCTGCGGGACATGGCCTACGAGGACTCCCCGCTCCCGATCGCGGCCGGCCAGACCATTTCGCAACCCTACATCGTCGCCTACATGATCGAGGCACTCGAGCT
>CAZTAE010000270.1:0-3313 GCA_964611535.1 uncultured Woeseiaceae bacterium | reverse complement strand
CAGCGTGTTGCCCCAGATGAGCCTGTCGGCGTTTGCTATGAGTTCCGGAACCATTGCTTCCGCGGAGCGCTTGGCGACGCCGGGATTGTACCTGACGCCGGCGAGGTGACGGCACGCGTGCCCGTGATATTGTGACGCTGCCGATATTCCCTTCTTTACGACGGACCGGGCGAAGATGAGCGGAGAATATCCCGAACGCATAGTCTGCATGACCGAAGAAACCACTGAGACGCTGTATGCGCTCGGGGAGGACTGGCGGATCGTCGGGATTTCCGGCTTCACGGTGCGGCCCGCGCGGGCACGCAGGGAGAAGCCCAGGGTCTCGGCTTTCACCAGCGCGAAGATCGACAGGATATTGGCGCTGGAGCCCGACCTGGTGCTGGGCTTCTCGGACCTGCAGGCGGAGATCGCGGCCGAGCTGATTCGGCACGGCGTCCCGGTGCACGTGTTCAACCAGCGCTCGGTCGCCCGGATTCTGACGATGATCAGGACGCTGGGCGGCATGATCGGGCAGCAGCAGAAGACCGCGGGCTACGTGGCGACGCTGGAGGCGAAGCTGGCGGCGGCGCGCGAGCAGGGGACAGGCGGCAGGCGTCCGCGCGTGTACTTCGAGGAATGGGACGACCCGAACATCAGCGGCATACGCTGGGTCTCCGAGCTCATCGGGATCGCGGGCGGCGACGACTGCTTCCCGGAGCTTGCGGCGCAGCCGCTCGGCAAGGATCGCATCATCGCCGATCCGGGCGAGATCGTTCGCCGGCAGCCGGATATCGTGATCGGCTCCTGGTGCGGCAAGAAGTTCCGGCCGGAGAAGGTTGCGGCCCGTCCCGGCTGGGAGGACGTCCCGGCGGTCGCGAACGGCGAGCTGCACGAGATCAAGTCGTCACTGATCCTGCAGCCCGGGCCGGCCGCGCTCAGCGACGGCCTGGACGAGCTCCGGAGAATCATCGGCGGCTGGTCCGCCGCGCGCGCCTGAAGGCGCCGGGAGTGGATCAGCGGCGATTGGTGAGCAGCGTGAGCGCCTCGCGGTATTTCTCCGCCGTGCGCGCGATCACGTCCGGCGGCAGCGACGGGCCGGGCGGCGTCCTGTCCCAGTCCAGCGTGTCGAGGTAGTCGCGCACGTACTGCTTGTCGAAGCTGGGCGGACTCGTGCCGACTGCGTATTGGGAGGTCGGCCAGAAGCGTGACGAATCGGGCGTCAGCAGCTCGTCGATCAGGTAGAGGCGGCCCTCGGTATCCAGCCCGAACTCGAATTTGGTGTCGGCGATGATGATGCCGCGCTCGAGCGCGAATGCGGCCGCCTTTTCGTAGATCTGCACGGAGAGGTCGCGGACACGCGCGGCAACGCGTTCGCCGACCCGTTCGACGGTCGCGTCGAAGTCGATGTTCTCGTCATGCAGTCCGGCTTCCGCCTTGGTCGCCGGGGTATAAAGCGTTCGCGGCAGCTTCTCCGCCTGCACCAGGCCCTCCGGCAGGCGGATACCGCAGAGCTTCCCGGTCGCCCGGTAGTCGCGCCAGCCCGAGCCGGCCAGGTAGCCGCGCACCACCGCTTCTATCGGCAGCGGCTTCAGCCGCCGCACGACGATGGCGCGGCCATCGAGCATCCGCGCCTCGCTCTCGCCGACGACGGAGGCCGGCGTTCGCGACGTCAAATGATTCGGGATGATGTCGTGCATCATGCCGAACCAGAAGTTGGAGAGCTCGGTCAGTACCCGGCCCTTGCCGGGAACGGCGTCGGGCAAGACGACGTCGTAGGCCGAAAGCCTGTCGGTGGTGACGATCAGGAGGTGATGGTCATCGACTCCGTAGATGTCGCGCACCTTGCCGCGCCCGAGCAACGGCAAGGTCGGGATAGAGGATTCGAACAACGGATCCGGTGAGTTCATGCCACGGGACGACCTGGTCTTTTCGACGGCGCGGTGCCGGACGTCCACCGGATCATCGCTTTTCCGCCGCGCGCGGGCAAGCGTGGTCGACCGGCCCGCCGCGGCGAGGCTGCTACCGCAACCGCAGATAGGAATCGTGCCGTTCCCACGTTAGCATTGGCGCGTACGACGACAGCAAGAGCAACGTATGCCCTACTGGGGGAAAGTGGTCGGGCTCGTGTCGGGCCTGGCCACGGGCAAGGCGATACTGGTGCTTCTCGGGTTGATCCTGGGACACCAGTTCGACCGCGGCTTCGCCAGCGCCCGGCATCGCCGGGACGCCGGCTCCGGCAGGCTGCCGGCTGTTTTTCAACAGTCCCTGTTCGAGATCGCGGGTCGCCTGGCCAAGGCGGACGGCCGCGTCACCGAAGAAGAGATCCGGGCGACCCGCGCGCTGATGCATCGCCTGGGGCTGGGGCCCGCGGACATCCGCGACGCGATGGAGCGTTTCGAGCGCGGCAAGCAGCCCGACTATCCACTGGCCTCGACACTGCGCCGCCTGCGCGAGGCGACGGCGCGCCAGCCGGAGGCCAGGCCGCTGTTCGTCAGGCTGCTGCTGGAGGTGGCGCTCAGCAAGAAGTCGTTGCACAAGCGCGAGCGGGCGGTGATCTGGACGATCTGCAGCGGGCTCGACATCAGCCGCGTCGAGCTCGCACAGCTCGAGGCAATGCTGCGCGCGCAGAAGGCGTTTCGCCGTTCCGCGGCGGGCAGCGCCGATGCCGAGCGGGTCAGCGGCGCCTATGCCGTCCTCGGCATACGGGAGCAGTCGACGAATGACGAGATCAAGCAGGCCTACCGCCGCCTGATGAACAGGTATCACCCCGACAAGCTGTCCCGCGCGCTGGATCCGGCCACGCTGCGGGTGGCCGAGCAGCGCACCCGTGAAATCCGGGGCGCCTACGACATGCTGAAGGCCCGCCGCAGCATCCGCTGACGGCTTCGGGGGCAACTCCAGCATCGGGCGAAAACACGTTATGCTGCGCTTTTCGGGCAGCCTCCGGGACCTTCATGAAGCCACTGATCGCGCCATCCATACTGTCCGCCAATTTCGCGCGGCTGGGTGAAGAGGTCGACGCCGTGCTGGCAGCGGGTGCGGACATGGTGCACTTCGACGTCATGGACAATCACTACGTGCCGAATCTGACCGTGGGGCCGGTCGTGTGCGAGGCGCTGCGCGACTACGGCGTCCGGGCGCCGATCGACGTGCACCTGATGGTCGAGCCGGTCGACCGCCTCATCCCCGATTTTGCGAAGGCCGGTGCCGCGTACATCAGCGTGCATCCCGAGGCGACCCGTCACGTCGATCGGACGCTGGGGCTGATCCACGACAGCGGCTGCAAGGCCGGTCTCGTGTTCAACCCGGCCACACCGCTCGACTGGCTCGACTA
>CAZTAE010000269.1:0-3314 GCA_964611535.1 uncultured Woeseiaceae bacterium | reverse complement strand
GCGCGGCCCCGAGCCAGCGTCTCGACCTGCGGCACCTCCTCGCGGCCGGTGAGATCGGTGAAATGCAGTACGACGTCCTCCGGCAGGATCTGCCCGCGCAGCGCGCCGTCCGGCTGCGCCTCCGTATGGACGTTGAGGTAGAGAGCGCCGGCGAGCAGCCGCTCGATCCCCGCCTCATCGAGCATCGCATCGTCCGGTACCGTGAAGCGCGCGGCATCGTCGGGATCCTGGTCCAGCGGCACGAGCACGGGACCGTTCGTGCCGGCAAAGGCGTCATGGATGTGAGCCGCATTCGCGGTGAGCCCGTCGACGGTCAGTTCACCCGACACTTCGCCGGTCACCAGGTCGACCGACAGAGCAGCCTGGGCCGTCGCCTGTGTCTCGACCGGAGGGACTTCCTCCTCACCGCTCAACGCGACGTCGAACTCCGCCATGTTGCGCACCGTCACGGTCACCTCGTCGGACTGGGCGACGTTGCCCGCGGCGTCCTCGGCCTCGGCGGTCAGCATGTGCTCGCCTTCCGTCGCCTCCGACGTGTCCCAGTCGATGCTGTACGGCTCCGCATCAGCGCTGCCGAGCAGCTCGCCGTCGACGAAGAACCGCACTTCGGTGACGCCGACGTCGTCGCTGGCCGTCACGGTCAGCGTCACGGTGCGATTGACCGTGCCGGACGGCGTCTCCACCGCGGACACGGTCGGTGCCGTCGTGTCCTCCGCCGGCGGCGGATCGGAGTCGCCGTCACCGCTGCCCCCGCCGCAGCCGCCGGTGGCGCCCAGAACGAGAAGGAGAAACCCACTGGTCAGTATTCCGCCGTCGATCTTCATAGGAAGGATTCCCGTCGGTTGCTTCGGATGCCGAGCTCGACGCTCAGCGCTGCTATTCCGTAGGTAGCCGCATGCGCGCCGAATGGTTCAATCGGGCGCGCAATTCGCCCGCGGCGCTCGCCGCCGGTTGTTCTGTCCCCGAGGGCGCAGGACAATGAAGAAACAGCGATTGCCGGGACGATCGGCGGCTGCCGACGGGCAGAGGTCGCGGCGCTGCGAAACGGGAGACTTCGATGACGGTGATCGGCCGCTCGATGACGGCTGCTGCGTGCCTGACTGCGGCGCTGCCGCCTGTGGCTGTCGACGCGGCCGAGGCCACGGGTTACGCGGTGCTGACGTCCGACTACGTGTTTCGCGGCGTGGGCTACAGCGACAATCACCCGGCGCTGCAGCTGGGCGTCGACGTTTCGCTGGACAACGGGCTGTATGCCGGCCTCTGGGGAACGACGGTAGACGTCCGCAGCGGCCCGACACACCGCGAGCTCGAAATGAACTACTACGCCGGTTACACCCATGACCTGGCTGCGGACTGGACCATCGGCGCCAATATCGTCGCCTTCAGCTTTCCGGGCACTGAAGGACCGATCGACTATGATTATCGCGAATACTCGGTCATCGCCAACTTTCGCGACCGCGCCTGGCTCGAGTACTCGTATTCACCCGATCTTTTCAATACGTCGCGCCACACCCACAACCTCGAAATCTATGGCGAGTGGCCGTTACCGCGAAAGCTGCTGTTGGGTCTCGGAGCCGGCTATTACGACGTCTCGGCACTGGCGGGCGTGGGTTACGGTTACTGGCAGGTGGGTATCACGCGGCCGTTCAACCGCTTCTCGATAGACTTGCGCTATCACGACACCAATCGTTACGTGCCCATCGTCAGCAGCCCCGAACGCGCGGAATCGCGGGTTGCGTTGAGCTTCCGGATTCCGTTCGCGATCGCCGGCAACTGACGTTATCAGGGACAGATTCTGGAGGCGTCCGCCAGCCGCAACGCGGCGCACGCATTGATGGACCGGACCCCATCCGGGGAACCGTGCTGCGAATCGCGGAGGTAACCGACGAGGGTTTCCCGCGTGAGCTCCGGCGATACCGACAGTAACAGCGCCGCAACGCCGCTCGCATGCGCCGCAGCGAGGGAGCTGCCCGAGCGAAAGCCGTAGTTGTCGCTGGGCAGCGCCACGACGATGCGTTCTGCGGGAGCATGCAGGTCACGCGAATGAAGGATGCTGCGCAGCGAAGCCGACGCCGCCGGGACGGCCTCGTCCCCACTCGTCACACTGACGATGCCCTCGAGACTCGCCGGGAAGGGTGAACCCTCGGCGTCGGGCGCCGGGCGCGGCGCAACGATGATTGCGCCGCCTCGTCCGATCTCGGCAAGCAGCCGCTCCAGCAGCGGGTCGTGAGGTCCCGACAGGCTGAGGTTGACGACGTCCGCCGCTCCCGCAGCCAGCGCATCCAGTGCCTTGGCCAGCGTGAAGCTGTCGCAGACTGCGTGATCCTGCTCGCGCTCGGCCCAGCACGCGACGTACAACTCGATCTCGGCTTCAGGCGCCACGCCGACAATGCCCCGCGCGTTGTTGGCGCTGGCCCCGATCACGCTGGTCACCGCGGTCCCGTGCTCGGGTTGTTCCCGGTCGTGGGGACCGGTAAAGTCGCGGATCGCCGTGATGCGGCCCTGCAGATCCTCGTGCTGCACGTCCACCGCGCTGTCGACGACCGCGATGCGGATGCCCTGCCCGCGTGAGTAGCGGTGCGCCGCCGGTACGCCCATGATGGCGAGGCTTCGTTGCATGCCGATATAGGTGTCGTCGTAGTCGAGGAACGCCAGCGTACGGGTGTCGAACTGCTGAAGTCTCTGAGCCGACTCGATGCGCGGATCGGTGCGGAGCCGGCTGACGAGCGCGTCCCGTTCACCGGCATCGGCCGCCCGAAACACGATGCACAGGACGGACAGGGAGCGCATCGGCCAGCGGCCGATTTCCAGCAGACCGTATTCCTCGGCTATCTCCGCGGCGAGCAGCTGCGTATCCAGGGGCACGGCATACCGCTTGCGTTTGCGATACGGAGGACCCATCCCGCCGCTGACCGGCGCGGCTTCGGCGCTTTCCAGCATAACCAGGATATCGCGCTCGGGATCCGGCCGGCGCTCCTGCGCCCACAGGTCCGTCGCCGCCAGCACGGCGAGCGATGCCAAAAAGGCTACACGCCCGCTCATTCGCGCGGCTGCATCGGCAGCTGCATGGCAACGACGCGTGCCGAGCGGACTTCCGGCATCGACTCGACGTGGCGGGTAAATTGCTCCACTTCCTGCAGCGACGCTGCGGGCAGGCTGACGGTGACCCGATACCAGCCGTCCGGTGCGCCGGGATCGACCTGCTTCGCGGCCAGGCCGTCCAGCACCCGGTCCCGATCGACCGCCTCCAGGCCGGATTCGAAGCGCAGGTCCAGAACATAGTCCATGGCTGCGGGACTCGAGTCGGACGTCAG
>CAZTAE010000268.1:2172-3322 GCA_964611535.1 uncultured Woeseiaceae bacterium | reverse complement strand
GTAGCCCTTCCAGAACCAGGCACCCTCCCACATGCCGTGAACGAAGAGGAGCGGACGCTCCTTTGATGTCTGTTCGGGTTCCGCTTTCAGAATCTTGAGAGCGGCAATCTCGGTTGACATAGCTACATTCCGAACGATTCTTCAACAACGATGGTGTTGGCGTCAGGTCTTCTATAGTACTGCTTCACTGGTAGCGCGACAGCTTCTTTTCCAGAGCGATCCCGGTTACGCCCAGAGCCATCATGAGGATGCCGAGAAATGCCGCTGCCTTATTCTGCCACGCGTCGATCGCGTTCCGGGCTTCAAGATAGTACGTCCGGGAACCTCCCTCGACGGGTATGTTGAAGATGTTTCCCCGGAACTCACGGGTATGCAGAAACTCCTCATCTGCCCTCGCCTTCAGCGACTCCAACTTCGCCTTCAGTGTCTCGAACTCCCCCCGTGCCAGCGATCCGAACGGCTCTCTTTGCGACGACAGCATTCGAAACAGTTCTTTCGACTCGCCGTCCAGCACCACACCGTGAGATGTGTATTGATACACGACATTGGACGCGAACAGCTGGACGCTTCCGCCGTAGACGAGAGCCGCACCCAGGGAAAGCAACGCTGCTGAAGCCAGCAACCAGCGCCGCCGGTTGCCGATGATCTGCTGCTTCTGACGATTGAAATGATCAGCTACGGACGGGATCTGGCGCAGCTGATTGCGCATGCCCTGATCCAGATCGTCGACCAGGGCGCCCAGATCGAGGTTGAAGACGTCCAGGATACGATGGAGAACGTCGTTGGATGGCAACGACTTGCCGTTCTCGAGCTTCGACAGATACGACTGCTCGATGCCCATCGCATGAGCCAGTTCCGGCTGCGTGAGCTTTTTGTCCAGTCGAAGTTGCCGCAGCTTTTCACCGAAGTTCATCCCCTTGGCTCCTGTCTTTGGCGATGCCCCCATTCTTCGGTATTCATTTCGGCATAACCAGACGAATACGGATGAATATCCGCGAATTCTTCCGGGCTTGACCCGGGATCAATCCGGTTCGCCGGGAACCTGGCGGGCATTCTCGGGCAGCTCGAGCCCGGGCAGCTTGCTCGCTGTCCAGATGTGAGTGGCACTCGAGAAGTCCACAGGCTCGTCCAGCGAGCCCGCCTTTATGGT
>CAZTAE010000268.1:0-2072 GCA_964611535.1 uncultured Woeseiaceae bacterium | reverse complement strand
ATGCACGTGGAGAGTCTAATGCCGTAACGGCTGGATGGCGATTGCAGTGCTGTGTGCTTAAGAGAAAACAGACACTTGGGAGTGTTCTCTGATCTTGCTTCGAGGAATTGTTTCCGCGGAGGTGTGATGGCCGTGCGCCGTCCTCAGCCATATCGGCCAGGCCGTGGCCGATGTATCGGATCAAACCGGTTCAATCGGTTCACGCGTGCCGCGGACGCCGGCGAGGCCGGCGACAAAATCGACGAAAACGCGCACCTTCGCCGGCAATTCGCGCCGGGACGGATACACGGCGGCGAGCGGAACACCCGGCCCCGCGTCGTCCGGCCAGAGCTGGATCAGGCGTCCCGCGTCCAGGGCTTCCTGAACGAACAGCTTCGGCATCCGCAGGATCCCGAAGCCGTCGAGGCCCGCCTGGCGCATCGCCAGGTCGTCGTTCGTATGGAACGGGCCACGCACGGGCACGGCGTACGGCTGCCGGTTCTCGTCGTAGTAGATCCACTCGTGCATCCGCGATGCGAGGGTGTAGATCACGCAGTCGTGCTCGCGCAGATCGGCGGGTACGCGCGGGCGGCCGTGACTGTTTACGTATTGCGGCGATGCGCAGGTAACGATGGGGATATCGGCGATCCGGCGCATGACCAGGGACGAGTCCTTCGGCGCCGACATGCGGACCCCGACGTCGATCCGCTCGCGCACCAGGTCCACGATCCGGTTCTCGAGTGCGAGCTCGAGACTGATGTCAGGATAGCGACGCCGGAACGTGCCGAGATGGCGCGACAGGACTTCCGCGCCATAGAGCGTCGGCGCGCTCACGCGAAGGTGACCGCGGGGCTTCGCGGCGGACTCGGCAACCTCGAGCTCGGCCTCGCGGATCGCGGCGAGCGCCTGCGACGTTCGGCGGTAGAACCCCTCGCCGGCTTCCGTCAGCGTCAGCCGCCGCGTGGTGCGGTTCAGCAGGCGGACGCCCAACCGGCGCTCCAGGCGAGTCACGTACTTGCTGACCGCGCCCTTCGACAAGTCCAGCGAATCGGCGGCGGCGGTGAAGCTCCCCTCCTCCACCACCCGCACGAATACCGCCGTGTCCGAACCGCGGTCCATGTGGACCCTCCCATTTCGTGAGTATTGTTTCTCAGTGTAAACAATCCTGTTCCAACAGCCTAGATTATCTCTTCGCAGTAGACGAGTAGTCTTCTCCTGTCGCCGGAGCCGGCGCGAGCCGAATCCGGCCTCACCGACACTGAAAGGAGACGCAACCATGACCCGCAAAACCTACGATTTCGCCCGCGCCGAGGCGTACTTCCAGGACCGGCTCGACTTCACCACCGGGACTCACGAGCTCAACGTGCTGATCACGGACCAGAGCAATGCCGAGGACTACCAGATCCTCGACGTCCGCTTCCCGGACGACTTCGCGAAGGAGCACGTCCCGGGCGCCATCAACCTGCCGATGCCGAAGTGGGACAACCGCCGGTATCTGGAGGCGCACTTGCGGAAGGACGCCACCCTCTATCTCTACTGCTACTCGCCCACCTGCCACCTGGCGGCACAGGCGGCCAGGAAGCTCGCGGCCGCCGGCTACCGGGCCGTCGAGGTGGAAGGCGGCTGGCAAAGCTGGCTCGAGGGCGGCTACGACGTGGAAAGGCCCGCCACGGTGAAATCCGCCTGAGCGGCGGCAGTAGCCGCGGGGCCCTGACGGCTCCGCGGCTGCGTCGCCATCGCCGTCGATGCGCTAACTCCAGGATCTGCGCATCGCCTGGACGCGGCTGCCCGCCCTGCCCCGCAGCCGCTTCTTGATCGGAACGTGCGGCAGTCGCCGGCAAGCTCTTGAAAAACGAGCCTTCAGGCACCACATGGGGCCCCGGATAGCCGACGTTTCCGGAGGAGCTGAATGTTCAAGCGCGTCGTACTCTTCGTTGCCACGAACCTGGCCGTCATCCTGGTTCTGAGCGTGGTGCTGCGCCTGCTCGGCGTGGACCGGATACTCGACGAGTCCGGCACCGGCATCGACTACCAGGCGCTCCTCATCCTGTCCCTCGTCATCGGTTTCGGCGGCTCGTTCATCTCGCTGGCGA
>CAZTAE010000267.1:0-3324 GCA_964611535.1 uncultured Woeseiaceae bacterium | reverse complement strand
TGCAGGAGAACGGCTCGTTCTGGGCGCACATCGGCGACAGCCGGATCTACCAGATTCGCGACGGCGGGGTGCTCGCGCGCTCGCGGGATCACAGCCACGTCGAGGTGCTGATCCAGGAAGGGGCGATCACTGAAGAGGAGGCGCTGGACCACCCGATGCGGAATTTCGTCGAATGTTGCATCGGCGGCGATGCGCCGGTGCCGGACATGAGCCTGACCCGCAAGATGCCGCTCGAGGCCGGGGATATCCTGCTGGCCTGCACCGACGGTCTGTGGTCGGGGCTGCGGGATGCCGAGATCGCGGAGATCGGCGCACGGCCGTCGGAGAGCCTCGCCGACAACCTGAAGGCGTTGAGCGCGAGGGCCCTGGTGGCCAACTCGCCCTATAGCGACAACACGACGGGTACCGCATTGCGCTGGCTCGACCAGGGAAAGGCGTGATGCGACCCAGCGGCCGTGCGCCGGACGAGATGCGGCCGGTGCGCTTCGCCACCGAGTACACTCGCCACGCGGAGGGCAGCGTGCTCGCCGAGTTCGGCGACACGCGCGTCCTGTGCACCGCGAGCGTGGAGAATCGGGTGCCCGCCTGGCTGCGCGGCGCCGGCAGGGGCTGGGTGAGCGGCGAGTACGGCATGCTGCCGAGGGCGACGCATACCCGCACCGGGCGGGAGGCGGCGCAGGGCCGTCAGGGTGGCCGGACGCTGGAGATCCAGCGGCTGATCGGCCGTTCGCTGCGCGCGGCGACGGACCTCGCCGCGCTCGGCGAGCGCACCGTGACGCTCGATTGCGACGTGCTGCAGGCGGACGGCGGCACGCGCACGGCGGCGATTTCGGGCGCCTACGTCGCCATGCTGCTGGCAGTGCAGCGGCTCCTGGAGCGGAGGCAGCTGAAGACCAACCCGGTGCACGGCTGTATCGCCGCCGTTTCCGTCGGTATCTATCGCGGCGTGCCGGTGCTCGATCTGGACTACGACGAGGACTCCGAGGCCGAGACGGACATGAACGTCGTCATGAACGAGGCCGGCCGCTTCGTCGAGGTGCAGGGCACCGCCGAAGGACACGCATTCAGCCTCGAGGAGCTTCACGCGCTGCTGGCTCTCGCGACGAGCGGCGTGGCCTCCATTATCGAGGCACAGAACCGCGCGATCGCGGCGTCGAGCCGCGCGTAGCGTGCTCCGCATTACCTCTCACGCGATTCGCGGGCAGTGACATGAAGCAGGTCGTCGTGGCCAGCGGCAATCCGGGCAAGCTGGCCGAGATCCGGGCCGTGCTCGCCGGAGCCGGTATCGAGTGCATACCCCAGTCGGCGCTGGGCATCGTGCCGGCCGCGGAGACCGGCGCGAGCTTCGAGGAGAATGCGCTCATCAAGGCGCGGCAGGCAGTCCGCGCGGCCGGACTCCCCGCCATCGCGGACGACTCGGGGCTGGAGGTCGAGGCGCTGGGCGGCCGGCCGGGCGTACGGTCGGCGCGGTACGCGGGCGAAGATGCGACCGACGGCGACAACGTGGATCGCCTGCTTGCGGAGCTCGAGGGGGTACGGCCCGCCGATCGGCAGGCGCGGTTTCGCTGCGTCGCAGTGCTCGTCGACGCCGCCGGCGCGAATCCGCTCCTGGCCGAAGGCGAATGGCGGGGCGTGATCCTGACGGAGCGCCGTGGCAGCGGCGGCTTCGGCTACGATCCCGTGTTCTTCGATCCGCGGCTCGGCAGGGCGGCTGCCGAGCTCCGCCCGGACGAAAAGAACCGGGTCAGCCATCGCGGCATCGCCTTCCGGGAACTGGGGCGGCTGATGGCGAAACGCGAGGCCGGATCGTGACGCCGCCGCCGCTCTCGCTCTACGTGCACCTGCCCTGGTGCGTCCGCAAGTGTCCGTACTGCGATTTCAACTCGCACACGGCCGGGGCCAGCCTGCCCGACCGGCGCTACGTGGAAGCCCTGCGGGTGGACCTCGCGCAGGAAGCCGTGCGCGCGGCAGGCCGGCGGGTCGAGACCGTCTTCTTCGGCGGCGGCACCCCCAGCCTCTTCGGCGCGGACGAGATTGCCGCGATCATCGAGGCCGCGCGGTCGCTGATGCCGGTCGCTCGCGACGCGGAGATCACCCTGGAGGCGAATCCCGGCACCGTGGAACGCGGCAGGCTCGCCGACTACCGGCTCGCCGGCGTGAACCGGCTGTCGCTCGGCGTGCAGAGCTTCGACGCCCGATCGTTGCGGCGGCTCGGCCGCATACACGGCCCGGCGGAAGTGTTCGCCGCATGGCGCGATGCGGAGCAGGCGGCCTTCGACAGCGTCAATCTCGACCTCATGTACGCGCTGCCCGGGCAGGCGGTGCCCGACGCCCTCGAGGATCTCCGGCAGGCGCTCGCGCTCTCGCCGCAACACATCTCGTGGTATCACCTGACGCTCGAGCCGAACACCGTGTTCCATGCCTCGCCGCCCGCGGACCTGCCGGACGAGGACACCGTGATCGAGATCGAGGAGGCCGGACGGCATCTGCTCGCCGGCGCGGGTTACGGGCAGTACGAGGTATCGGCGTTCGCCCTGCCGGGGCATCGTTGCCGGCACAACCTCAACTACTGGGAGTTCGGCGACTACCTGGCCGTCGGCGCCGGCGCGCACGGCAAGCTCACCGCCCCCGACGGCAGTATCCGCCGATACGCGAAGCCCGCGCATCCGCTGGCCTACATGCAGGCCTGCGAGACGGGAGCGATCCCTCGCAACGAGCGGCTGCTGGCGCCGGCGGAAGTCGCCTTCGAGTACCTGCTGAATGCGCTGCGCCTTCCCGGAGGCTTTCGCGAAGCGGACTTCACCGCGCGCTCCGGGCTCGCCTGGAGCTCGGTGGCCGCCGGAATGGAACAGGCGCTCGCCCTGGGGCTGATGGAAGCGGCGGGCAGCGGCCGATGGCGGCCGACGGCGCGGGGCAGGCTGTTCCTGAACGACCTGCAGGGATTGTTCCTGCCGGCAATGCCGCCGGAGCCGGCCGCTGCCGGTGCGGCAGCAGAGGCCTGACGCCAACTGACCGGCGCGAGCAGCCCGCGGGGGTACCCGGCGCCCCGCCGGAGAGGCCGCGGCGCCGCTTCTGCGCCACCCGCCGGAGGCGATTTATGCACAAGCCGGCCACTTACACTGTAATATCCGCGCAATAAGCTTCGTAATTCAGCCGTACTGTGGCAAAGTCAGCCCAAAGCCCTGATATCCAAGCAATTAATAATTTGGACATAAAATAGACATTCTAACAACGGGGCTTTAAAAATCCCGACTTAGCCCACAGACTCAATTTTGTTCCACAAAGTTGTCCACAGCTTTTGTGGATAATCGGCAGGCTTGCGGG
>CAZTAE010000266.1:0-3351 GCA_964611535.1 uncultured Woeseiaceae bacterium | reverse complement strand
TCGGCATCACGTTCAACGCCGCCCTGGGCGAGGCGGCGTCGGACGCCATTTCGCTGGAAGTCACGATCGTGGCAGACCCCGGGCGGCCGGTCCCGGAGCCCGAGGACGCCGACTATCTGGCGCAGGCCAGCCAGGAGGGCAGCGGCAATACGCGCGAGCAGGTTCGCCCGAGCTCGCCGGACGAGAGCAGCATCCCCCTCGACAATCCCGGCGAGCGGGACGGCACCGCGCTGGTGGATACCCGGACCCTCGAGCAATCGGCCGATGAGCTCCTGACGAGCCGCCGTGAGCAGGACCTGCGGGTCGCGGAGGATCCGCGCCAGGCACCGTCGCGGGAGGACGCCAGCGCACTCGCACTCGAGGCGGGCGCCGAGGTGACCTTGCCGCTGCCTCAGGAGGGCGAGGTCGAGCTCCGGATCCATGACGATGAGCCGCGGCAGCTGCTCACGAGTGTCGATACGCGCGAATCCGTCGTCGCGGGCTACCTGCACGAGTGGAAGCGGAAGATCGAGACCATGGGCGTCAAGTACTTCCCCGAGCAGGCGCTGGCGCAGGGAATCACCGGCAGCCCGACACTGGAGGTCACCATCAACGCATCCGGCGAGCTGGAGGAGGTCGTGCTGCGCCGCTCCTCCGGCTCCAGCATCCTGGACCACGCGGCGCTGGACATCCTGCGCCGCGCGTCGCCTTTCGACCCGTTCCCGGAGGCCATCCGGGTCGACTACGACCAGCTGCGATTCGCTTACAAATGGCAGTTCAGCGAGGTGCGGACGCCTTCCGGCGGCATGCCATAATGCGCAACGGCAGCGCCAAAAGCGGTTGTCTGGCAGGCGGACAAGTCCGATACTAGGGCTGTCGACCGTTACTCTTACGCGGCCTGTTCAGGCCCTGGCTTATGCGAATCGAGGGATCCTTCAACAATCAGCTGCTGATTGCCATGCCCGGAATGGCCGATCCCAACTTCAGCAGCACCGTCACCCTCATCTGCGAGCACAACGCCGAGGGCGCGCTCGGCATCGTCATCAACCGGCCGACGGACCTGAAGCTCGGCGGCCTGTTCGAGCAGCTCGAGGTCGAGCATGCCGATTCGCATGCGGCGCAGATCCCGGTGCTGGACGGCGGTCCCGTGGCGCGCGAGCGCGGCTTCGTGCTGCACAACCCGTACGGGGAGTTCGAGAGCTCCGTGGCGGTCTCGTCGGACATACAGCTCACACTCTCACGCGACATCCTGGACGCGATCGCCGCCGGGAAAGGCCCGGAGAAATCGCTGATCGCGCTGGGCTACGCCGGCTGGCAGCCCGGCCAGCTGGAGGCCGAAATGCTGGCAAACACCTGGCTCAGCGTGCCCGCAACCCCGGAAATCATCTTCGACGTGCCTTTTTCCGAGCGCTGGATGACGGCGGCTGACGTCCTCGGGATCGACATCAGCCGCGTCTCCCCGCATGCCGGCCACGCCTGACAGCCGTTCGCCGCCCGAGACCATTCTTGCATTCGACTTCGGGCTGCGGCGCATAGGCATCGCGGTCGGCCAGACGGTGACCGGCTCCGCAACCCCCCTCGGCGTCGTCACCAACAGCGAAACGGGACCCGACTGGCCCCGGATCCGCGGGCTCATCGAGGATTGGAAGCCGGCTCGTCTGGTGGTGGGCATGCCGCTCGCGGCCGATGGCTCGCCAGGCGCCATCGGCGCCCGCGCGGCCGATTTCATGCGCGCGCTGGAGCGCTACTCGCTGCCAGTCACGGCAATCGACGAGCGGTACTCCTCGCTGGAGGCCGGCGAGCAGCTCATCGCCGCGCGGCGCCTCGGCCTGCGCGGCAGGATCGACCGGGAGGCGGTGGATTCGACGGCCGCGGCGCTCATTGCCGAGCGCTGGCTCCGACAGCGTGACGAGAAATCGACCGTCGATTCAGAGTAAACTGCCGACGCCATGTCAGTAACCGAGCTGTTCGAACGGCCCCCGATCGACGACGAAACGGCGCTGCAGATCACGCCGGACGGCCGGCTTCGCCACCTGTTAACGCTGGCGGGGCTCGGCAGGCAACAACTCACGGACCTGCTCGATCGCTCGGAATCCTTTTTGAGCCGCTGCGGGCAGCCGGCGGTACGGGGCGGTTCCCTCGCCGGCCGCACGGTCGCCAACCTGTTCTTCGAAGCCAGCACCCGGACGCGGGCCTCGTTCGATCTCGCGGCCAAACGGCTTGGCGCGGACGTGCTGAACCTCGACGTCAATACCTCGTCGCGCAAGAAAGGCGAGAGCATTCTCGACATGATCTACACGCTGCAGGCGATGCAGATCGACGTCTTCGTCGTCCGCGACGCAAGCGCCGGGGTTCCGGCGTACATCGCGCGGCACGTGAACGACTTTGTCAGCATCCTGAATGCGGGCGAATCGGACGTATCGCACCCGACGCAGGGCCTGCTCGACCTCCTGACGATCCGGCAGTACAAGCCCGATTTCGAGAACCTCGCCGTGACGATCGTCGGCGACATCGCGCACTCGAGGGTCGCGCGCTCCGCGTATCACGGCCTCACGACCATGGGCGTGACGGACCTGCGGCTCGTCTCGCCGCGCGCCCTTGCGCCCGATCCGGACGAGATGCCGATCGCCCGCGTGGTGCACCGGCTGGATGAGGGCATCCGCGGGGTCGACGTGGTCATGGCGCTCAGGATTCAGCGCGAACGCATCGGCAATCTCGACGGCATACCGGGTATCGACGAGTACTTCGCCAACTACGGCGTCAGCCATGAACGCATGAAGCTTGCCGCACCGGACGCCATCGTCATGCACCCCGGCCCAATGAACCGTGGCATCGAGATCGAGTCGAGCCTCGCGGACAGCCCGCAGTCCGTCATCACCCGGCAGGTCACCAACGGGGTCGCCGTGCGGATGGCGGTCCTCTCCACCGTCATCGAGACTCTGGACGGCAAGTGACTGCGGTGAATTCCGCACGCGCCGCGGCTCAAGGGAACCGCGGCACAATCTTTGTCGAGGATGCCAGGGTCACCGACGTCCGCACTTTCCCCGGCAACCAGTACATCCTGCGACTGTTCTCGCCGGAGACGGCGCGCCACGCCGTGGCCGGCTCTTTCGTGCACTTGCGCTGCGATGCCGCCATACCGATGCGGCGTCCCCTGTCGATCATGCGCGCGGACCCGGACGAGGGCTGGATCGAGATCCTGTTCAAGATCGTCGGCAACGGCCTGCGCTCCCTGGGCAGCAAGAAGCCCGGCGACGCCATGAGCCTGCTGGGGCCGATCGGCAACGGCTTTGCGCTCTCGCGCGAGCGGCCGCGGACGCTGCTGATCGGCGGCGGCGTCGGCATCCCCCCGATCGTGTTCCTGGCCGAGAC
>CAZTAE010000265.1:0-3367 GCA_964611535.1 uncultured Woeseiaceae bacterium | reverse complement strand
CTGCCCGAGATATTCCACCTGTTCAACGACGACACCAACGCACTGGCGGAGCATTTCGTCGACGACCCGCGCATCGACCTCCTGTCCTTCACCGGCTCGACCGCCGTCGGGCGCCGCGTGGGCGAGCGGGTCGCGGCGCGCCTCGGCAGGAGCCTGCTCGAGCTCGGCGGCAACAACGCCATCATCGTGGACGAGTTCGCCGATCTCGACCTCGCCGTGCCCGCCATCGTCTTCGGCGCCGTCGGCACCGCCGGGCAGCGCTGCACGACCACACGCCGCGTGATCGTGCACGCATCGCGCATGGACGAATTGAAGGAGCGGCTCGTGAGCGCCTACGGCCAGGTACGCATCGGCGATCCGCTCGACGACAAGACGCTGATGGGCCCGATGATCGACGAGACGGCGGTGCAGCGGTTCGAGCAGGCGCTCGACACGGTAACGAAGGCGGGCGGCGAGGTACTGTGCGGCGGAAAGCGCCTGAACCGGCCCGGCTTCTTCGTGGAGCCCGCGATCGCGATTGCGGAGAACGCGTGGGACATCGTGCAGACGGAGACTTTCGGGCCCCTCCTGTATCTCGTGCCGGTCGGCAGCCTCGAGGAAGCGGTCGAGGTGCAGAACAGCGTCGGCCAGGGCCTGTCGTCCGCCATCTTCACCGATCGACTGCAGCATGCCGAATACTATCTTTCGCACCTGGGATCGGATTGCGGCATCGCGAACGTGAACATCGGGACGTCCGGCGCCGAGATCGGCGGCGCTTTCGGCGGCGAAAAGGAAACCGGCGGCGGGCGCGAGTCCGGCTCGGACGCCTGGAAGGCCTACATGCGCCGCCAGACGAACACGATCAACTGGGGCAGCGACCTGCCCCTCGCCCAGGGCATCAATTTCGAGCTGTAGGAGCCGGCGTCGTCGCCTCGAAACGGTTGGTGTCGCGGTTCTTCCGCACGTCGCCTGCCGCGAATATCCGGCCGTTCATGGCGATGTAGACGCCGGGCTCGACGAGCTGCACGGCGGCGACCGCCATGCCGACGTTGAACACCGCATCGGTGCTGCGAAAGCGGGCCGGGCTCAACGCGCCCGTCAGGACGATCGACTTGTCGGGTATCCCTTTCAGCTCGGCCGCGGTCTCCGCCATGGTATCGGTGCCATGGGTGATGACGATGCGCCGCGCGTCGTCCTTCTCGACGTAGCGCCGGATCTCCGTACGATCGCTGTCGGTAAGCTCGAGGCTGTCCTTCCGGAACAACGGGACGATGTCGTAATCGAAGCCGACGAGCCCGTCGCTCAGGATATGCTTGAGCAGGGGTTCCCCCACTTCAAACCGGCTCATGGCGTCGAAATAGATCTTGTCTATGGTTCCGCCGGTGGTTATGAATCGGATGAACATGGCTGGCCGCCCCGACCGAATGGGCGCAGTTTGCCACTTCCGGCCGGTGCCACAAAGCGCGTGGGGGCCCGCTTTTGTCCCACGCGGGAGATGCCCTGCTATTATTGGCCGCATGAGGACCACCGCGAGGCCTGCTGGGACAGGACTTTTCCGGAGCGCGTTCGGCGTGCTGGTCGCGCTGGTCCTCGTCTCGTCGACGGTTCTCGACGCGCAGGAACGGCGCTTCGCCGTGCACCTGGACCTGGAGGGCGCGCTCGGCGTCGCCACGGCCGAGTACATCATCGACGGCATCGAGGACGCCCAGGAACAGGGCGCCAGCCTCGTCATCATCCGGATGGACACGCCCGGCGGCCTCGTCGAACCGATGCGGGACATCATCCAGACCATCCTCGCCTCGCCGGTGCCGGTAGCGACCTTCGTGTCGCCCGGCGGGGCCAGGGCCGACAGCGCCGGCACCTACATCCTGCTCGCCTGTCACATCGCCGCCATGGCGCCGACGACCCATCTGGGTGCCGCGACGCCGGTGTCGCTCGGCGGCGAGGGCCCCGGCGCGCCGCCCGGCCAGCCGCCGGCCGAGGAACCCGCGGGCGGCGGAGAAGGCGAAGACGGCGAAGACGGCGAATCCCCGCCCGGCCAGGAGGGAACGCAACCCGCGCCCGGCTCGGCCATGGAGCGCAAGGTGATGAACGATGCCGTCGCCTACATCCGCGCGCTCGCGGAGCGTCACGGGCGCAACGCGGAATGGGCGGAGCGCGCGGTCCGCGACGCCGCGACGCTGACCGCGCCGGAAGCGCTCGACGAGAACGTCATCGACCTCATCGCCCGCGACCAGGCCGAGCTGCTCTCGGCCATACACGGCCGCGAGGTGATGATCAACAACGAGGCGGTCGTCCTGGACACCGAAGGGCTGGAAGTCGAGGTCGTGGAGCCCGGCTGGCGCACCAAGGTGCTGAGCACGATCGCGAGCCCGGAGATCGCCCTGCTGCTGGTGCTGATCGGCATCTACGGCCTTATCTTCGAGGGCTACAACCCCGGCGCGATCGTCCCCGGCGTCATCGGCGTTATTTCACTCCTGCTTGCGGCTTACGCGCTGCAGGTGATCCCGGTGAACTACGCCGGACTGGCGCTGATGATCGTCGGTATCGTCATGATCGTCGCCGAAGCGTTCGTGCCGAGCTTCGGCGCGCTCGGTTTCGGCGGCATCGCCGCGTTCATTTTCGGAGCCATCATGATGTTCGACAGCGGCATCCCCGGTTTCGGGATCTCGATAACGTTTGTCGTCGTGTTCGCTCTCGTCACCGGCGGCCTGCTCCTGCTGCTGGTCAGTTATCTCGTCCGGCTGCAGCGCCGCGGCGCCGTCAGCGGCCGCGGCTCGATCGTCGGCGGAACGGCGGTGGCGATGGAAGACTTTACCGGACAGGGCAAGGTCTGGCTCGAGGGCGAGTCCTGGTACGCGATCAGCGACCGGCCCGTGGCGAAGAATCAGCAGGTCGTCGTGCGTGCCATCGACGGCCTCACCCTGCATGTAGAACCGCTGCCGCAACAGAGCGAACGCGAGGCAGAAATACCCACCTGAAACAATCGAGGTCTCCCCATGCCATTAGCAACACTGGGACTGATCGCAGCGCTGGTCATCATCCTTCTGTACAACACGATCAAGATACTGAAGGAGTACGAGCGCGGCGTCGTCTTCTTTCTCGGCCGCTTCCAGCGCGTGAAGGGTCCGGGCCTCATCCTCCTGTTCCCCGTGATCCAGACGATGACCAAGGTCGACCTCCGCGTCATCGTGCTGGACGTGCCGACGCAGGACGTCATCTCGAAGGACAACGTGTCCGTGAAGGTCAACGCGGTCATCTACTTCCGCATCGTGGACCCGGAGAAGGCCGTCATCCGCGTGGCAAACGCGTTCGAGGCGACGAGCCAGCTTTCGCAGACCACGCTGCGCTCGGTGCTCGGCCAGCACGACCTCGACGACATGCTCGC
>CAZTAE010000264.1:0-3369 GCA_964611535.1 uncultured Woeseiaceae bacterium | reverse complement strand
TGAAGGCACTGAAGGATGAGGGCCGCGTGCGCTACATCGGCACGACCTGCACCCGCGCGGCCGACTACGACTACCTCGAACAGGTGATGCGCGAGGAGCCGCTCGACTTCATCGGCGTCGATTACGCGGTGGACAACCGGGAGGCGGCAAAGACGATCCTGCCGCTGGCGCAGGATCGCGGCATCGCCGTGCTGGGGTACGTGCCGTTCGGCCGCACGCGCCTGTGGAACAGGACGGCGGGGCGCGACGTGCCCGGGTGGGCCGCCGAGTTCGACGCCACGAGCTGGGCGCAGTTCTTCCTGAAGTTCGTCGCGGCGCATCCCGCCGTGACCGTCATTACGCCGGCGACCAGCAAGCCCGAACACATGCTGGACAACATCGGCGGCGCCGTCGGACGCTTGCCGGACGAGGCGATGCAGCAGCGGATGATCGAGTACGTCGAGGCGCTGCCGGCGGCGTAGCCTCGCAGGAGTTTCCGCACGGTCAGGGCTGTTCCTCGGCGACGCAGTCCGTGTCGCGGAGCTCGTAGCGTGCGCGTTCCTCGCCGTGGACCAGAAAACAGCGCTCGCCGTCCGTTACGAGCTGAAACCGCTCGGGTTCACGCATCTCGCGCCCGGACAGCGGCGGGTTGCCCAGGCTGCGCACACGGCCGCGTTCCAGGATGAGCACGCTCGATTCGGTCAGGGCGTCCTCCGCCAGCGTGACCTCCGCGCCGAACAGCATGTCGCCGACGGCGCGTTCGAGCTCCGCCCGGCTCGCGTCGCTGGGATTGACGATGCGCGCGGGCAACTCGCTGCCCGGCGGCACGCCGTCCGCAGACGGCGCGGCCCGGCAGCCGGCCGCCAGCAGCGCGGCGGAGACGACGAGGCCGGCGTAGGACTTCACCGGTCCTGCCTCAGGATGCGATTCTCCCGCCACGGTGACTTCGGCATGAGCCCGTCCACGGCGGACAACGCTGCGCGGGCCTTGGCAGGCTCCTCCGTCGCCGCCGCGGCCGCCGGCGCCGGGCACCCCTGGCCGTCGATCAGGCCGAGCGCGGCCTGAAACCGCGCCTCCAGCGGGTCGCCCAGCGCGTGCTCGAAGTCGTCCGCGACCGCGCATCCCGGCAGCTCGGCTGCCATGCTGCCGCCGCCCTCGACCGGCATGAAGCCGTCGGCGTAATCGCCGAAGTCTTTCGCGTTCGCGCCGCGGAACTGGATGGTGAAATACGTCGTGCCGCAGTTGTCGGTGGGGAAGAACCCGTAGGGTTTGCCGCAGGTGGTGGCGCCGACCTGGATCACTTGCACGTCGACGCCGGCGAGGCCGTTCATGATGGACTCGCTCGCCGAGCAGGTGTTGGGGCCGGTGAGCACGAAGACGCGCTGCAGGTCCAGCGTCGGCAGCGGCTGGCCCTCCGGTTCCGGAAACGGCGGACCGAGCGTCGTGGTGAAAAACGGCATCGGCTGCAGCGGATTGCCCGTGATCGGATTCGTGCTCGGATGCTTGTCGTTGAACTGCATCTCCTCGAAGATTTGCCCCGCCGTCGGCACGTCGCCCGCGATCATGTAGGCGAGCTGGCTCGCGATGGCCAGGAAGCCGCCGCCGTTGTAACGGATGTCGAGGACGAGCTCGTGCACGCCCGCCAGTTGCTCGATCGCGTCGATCAGGCCGGTCTCGGCCGTGGCGATGTGATCGTTGAAGAGCAGGTAGCCGACGGTGCCCATCGGAGTGTCCACGGTCCTGACGTTCTGTACCGGCGTCGCGACGACGTTCTCCGACGTCATCTGGATCTCGCGCGTGTTGCCTCCCGCGTTCGGGTCTTCCACCGTGAACGTGTGCGTTTCACCCGCGTCGGCGGGGAAGAGGCCCGCGTTGAGGGGGTCGGGCGGACCGTCCAGCACCGATACGCCGTCGACGGCAAGTATGCGGGCACCGCGGGCGAGGTCCACGCCCGGCTCGGTCGCCGGTGAGCCGGGCTCGGTGTACGCGACGACGACCTCGCGCGGGGGCACGCTCGACAGAAGGACCCACGCCGCGCCGTAGCCGGCCGAGACGCCGGACTGCGACAGCTGCTGCCATTCGTCCGTCGGCACCGTAAAGTGGAACCTGTCCTTCGGCGCGCCGGAAGGCGTCGTGGCATTCGTCTTCAGCTCGTCGAAGTAGACGAGCGGGTCACTGAAGTTGGCCGGGTTCTGATCGACGATCTCGTCGTACCAGAGATAGGTTTCGTCGCTGTAGGAGCGGAGGAAGTTGTTCTCGTCGAGAACCGTGCCCTGCACGTCCGGGTACGGCTGGCCCGTCTCCGGGTCGATTCCCGAGCGCGGGTTCTCGCACTGGGCCGCGAAGGACGAGGAGGGGAGGAAGACGCCCGGCGTCCAGCCGCCCGTGCCGCCGGATCCGCCGCCCCCGCCGTCGTCGTCACCTCCGCCGCCGCCACCGCAGGCGGCGAGGAGGGCGGCGCAGCCCAGAAGCCCGAGGATGGCTGGCGCTCTGTGTCGCCCGGGGCTGGCGTGGCTCCCGGCTTCCTTCTGGTTCATTACGACCATGAAGCGATCTTAGCCGCTCACACTGAGGGTTGCACGTTCGCGTTCAGGCGGAACAGGTTCGTCGGGTCGTAACGATTTTTAACCTCGACCAGGCGCGGGAAGTTGCCCTGGTAATTCGCGTGCACGCGCTCCCGGGAGGCGTCAAACGACGGGTCGTTGACGTAGAAGCCGTGCGTGTGCGGCTCCAGGGTTGCCCAGTACTGCTTCAGCCATTTGATATGGTCCGCCGGATCGATCTCGACCGGCCAGTCGAGGATCGCGAGCAGGTCGTGCTTTGCATAGCGGTGGGCGAAGGCCGTGGCGGCGGCCGGCACGCGGTTGACGGCGCCGCCGATGTGCGCGAATCCGACCCCCATCGCCCGGTCCGGGTGTTCCTCAAAGCCCGCGAAGATATCGTCGATCAGTTCCGGCGTAACACCCGTCGTAAAGCCGGACTTGACGTAGGCGGCGCGGGCGCGCGGATCCGAGACGTCGCTGGATTTCTGCAGCTCGACATAGTCGATCGGCCCGATGCGGTCGAACACGGGCGTCCCGGCGCGGCGGAGCGGGCCGATCCATTTGTCCGCCTCGGCCGGAGGTCCCGCCCAGCAGACGCTCATCCGGGCGCCGGCTCCCTGCCCGGGACGGCTCGAGATGCCCGCGTCGAGGTAAAGCTCGTCCGGTGCCTCGGCCACGTACTCCGCGAAGAACTTCATCACCTCCCGGGCCTCCGACATCGGAAATGCGATGGCGCCGCCAATGACCTGGCGCTCCATCGGGTGCAGCCGAAACGTGAAGTTCGTGACGACGCCGAAATTGCCCCCGCCGCCGCGCACGCCCCAGAACAGGTCGGGGTTCTCGTCCG
>CAZTAE010000263.1:0-3383 GCA_964611535.1 uncultured Woeseiaceae bacterium | reverse complement strand
CCCTTGCAGCCGAACGACGAGCCGGTGGAGCCGATGAACTCGTAATCGAGATCGTACATGCGCGCGCCGATGCTGGCCGTCAGGTTATCCGTAATGTCGAAGGCGAACTCGCCGAAAAAGGCGATCTGGCTTTCCTTGCGGGTGAAGCTGTTGACGAACGTCGTGGCTGGGCCGCGCGAAAAGGGGTCGGTGACGCCGTCCACGGTGCTGACGATGTTGCCGGGCGTTGGCGGCTGGTTCGGCGGATCGGTGATGGTACCCGGCGCCTGCGCATGGTTGAACCCGGCGCCGATCGTGCCGAAGTACTGGAACTCGCCGTCCGAGGTGCTTTCCTGCTCGTCAATGAAGATGCCTGCAGTCACGCGCCAGCGATTGGCCTGGTCGGTGTTGATGCGCACTTCGTTGGTGAAGCGCTCGTTCGTCGTCTCGCCGAGGTACTGCTTGGTCGGGTCGAAGCACTCGGTGGCGCTGGAATAGCCGCCCGTGCAGAGGTAGTAGGCCTGGTAGCCGCCGCCGTTCGTGTAGCCGCTGTAGTCCTGCTGGTAGAAAACGTCGCGGTCCAGGAAGCCGCCCGTGTAAACGATATCGAGGGCCTGCATGCGGCCGTCGACGGTCCAGGTCGTCAGGCCGAACTCGTCCTGGTTGCGGGTCGGATTGAAGCGATGAACGGACTCTTCGCCTGAAATGTTCGGGTCGTACTCGAACACGCCTTCGGTCTTCAGGGTCTGCGTGGTGTGCTGCACCAGCAGATTCCATTCGTCGTTGATGTCGTAGGACAGACCCAGGCGGGCGCCGCGGTACACGGCCTCATTGAAGTCCTCTTCCACGAGGTGGCTGTTGTCGGCCGTTTCCATCGTGGCGCGGACGCCGCCGCAGGCGCCGCCGCTGATGGGGCCGTCGACCGCCGGGTCACCGGTGCAGATGTGCGCTGCCGGGGAGATCTGGTTGCGGTTCATGACTTCGATGTCGCCGGTATAGGTACCGGGCACGTTATCGATCCAGCCGCCCTGACTGTCCGTGTAGAACGCGCCGCGCACGGCCAGCGAGTCCATCAGCGGGACGTTGACGTACGCCTGCACCGAAGTGCTGTTCTCGCCGTCCTTGGTGGTGCTGAGGCTCGTATCGAAGCCGGCCTGGAAGGTGCCGTGCTGCGGCTTGTTGGTGATCAGGCGCACCGTTCCCGTCTGGGAGCTTGCGCCGAACAGCGTTCCCTGGGGGCCGGGAAGCACCTCGATGCGCTCGAGATCCGTCGCGTATACGTCGAGGTTACGGCCGGCAAAAGAGACGGGTTGCTCGTCCTGGTACAGCGCGACGCTCGGCGCGGAACCCTGGACGGACGTGATCGTGATCGACGACTGCTCAGTGGCGGCCCCGCGGATGTACAGCTCGCTCTGCCCGGGCCCGCGGCCGCTGCGCACGACATTGGGAAGATACTCGACATACTCGTCGAAGTTGGTGATTCCCAGTTCCTCGAGGCTGTCGCCGGTGAGCGCCTGGATGGATACCGGAATATCCTGCATGGGCTCCGCGCGCTTGGTGGCGGTAACGGTGATCTCTTCGATCGCGCGTTGCGCGTGTGCGGCTCCGCTGCCTGCCAGTGCCGCAGCGATCGCGGCGGATATGGCAGTCTTCGTCGGTGTGATTCTGCGGGACATTCATCTCCCCCTTTTCTTGGCATTACGAATTGGGTTAGCGGAAAGAATTGCTGCTCTGATGTTCGAAGATTCCTTTCCGACTATATGAATTGAGACCAAAAACGCAAACGCAAATCAACCAGCTGTCGCATCAGGGTGTCAAACAATCGTTTTTGGGCACGAAACAGCGTTAAGAGCGGGCTCGGCCGGGCCTGGCGGGCTGTTGTGGATAAATGGCCGACGAATCGTCGCGAGTTCCGGATCTTGCTGCTGTTGCCGAAAACGCACAGTTTTCAGTCGCCAGCTTCGCTCAGGCACAGCCCCCCACTGTCAACGGCGGGCAGTTTACCGTATCCGTGCCGCCATCGCACCCGCTGACCCCCGGCGGCCCTCGCCGGTTCTCCGGAGCGGCAATCAGTCGGCGTCGTAGCGTCGAAACCACGCCATGATGTTGTCGGTCTTCGCGATCAGGTTCGATGGCCGGCCGGCGATCAGGTGCGGCGAGCCGGGCACGCGGATGAGCGCAGTGTCGACCTTGCGGAGCTTCAGCGCCTGGTAGAACTGCTCGGATTCGGAGATGGGGGTCCGGTAGTCCTCCTCGCCGGTGATCAGTGCCGTCGGAGTCACCACGTCACCGACCAGGGACGGCGGCGACACCTCCCAGTACTGGTCCGGATCGTTCCAGGGGTCCTCGGAGAACCAGGCCATGCGGAAGAAGGGATACAGGTCGGCCGTGAGCACGAAGCTCAGCCAGTTGATGACGGGCTTCGCCACGACCGCCGCCCGGAAGCGGTCGGTCTTGCCGACGATCCACGCCGTCAGAACGCCGCCGCCGGAGCCGCCGGTGACGAACAGGCGCTCGGGATCGGCCATGCCCTGCTCGACGAGCGCGTCGACGCCGGACATCAGGTCGTCGTAGTCGTTCCCGGGATAGGCGTACTGGATCTCCTGCGCGAACGCCTTGCCGTAGCTCGTGCTGCCGCGCGGGTTGGCGTAGAGCACGACGTAGCCTTCCGCCGCATAGCGCTGCACCTCGGGGGAGAAGTTGGGGCCGTAGGCCGCATAGGGCCCGCCGTGGATCTCCAGGATCAGCGGGTATTCCCGGCCTTCCTCGTAGCCGGGCGGGTACGCGACCCAGCCGTCGATCTCGAGACCGTCGTGCGAGGATTCCCAGGACACGCGCTCGATGTGCGTCATTTCCCGCTGCGACAGCAGGTCGGCGTTCAACGCCGTGAGTCGGCGGCCCGGGCGCCCGCCGCGCGAGCTTGCGACATCGGCCGGTCTCGAGGCGTCCCCCTCGGTCCAGGCGTAGGTATCGTTTTCCGCTACGGTGAAGCTGCCGCTCGTGTAGGGCCGGCCCAGCGACTCGCCGCTCAGATTGTGTTCCCAGGTCGTGACGCGTCCGTCCAGCGTGACGAGCGCGAGTCTGCCCATGCCGCGGTCGTCATAGCGCACGAAGATGCCGTTGCCGCGGCCGTTCCACTGCGGGTCGGCCACGGAGCGGTCGAGGTCTTCCGTCAGGGCGCGGACGTTCGAGCCGTCTCGGTTCATCACGTACAGCACGCTGTTCTCGTAGCCCGTCCGTTGCTCGTCGAAGCCGACGTAAGCGATCAGCCGTCCGTCCGGCGATACGGCCGGACAGGAGCGGGCGGTGACGCTCGCCGTCGCTGTCCACGATCCAAAGGTTGCCGCGAGTCTTGTCGCTCATGATGTCGTTCCAGCGGCGCACGTAGACCACCTGGCGGCCGT
>CAZTAE010000262.1:0-3390 GCA_964611535.1 uncultured Woeseiaceae bacterium | reverse complement strand
CGAAGCGCAGGTCCAGAACATAGTCCATGGCTGCGGGACTCGAGTCGGACGTCAGGGTCCGGTAAGGCGCAGGAGCGGGTGACGCGCCATCGCGACCGGAAACGACGAGGCCCGCGACGAACGTCCCGACGGCGAGCATTGACACGCCCGCAACGACGCCTGCCAGGCGCAACCTCCTGTCGCGCGCCGCCCGGCCATCGATCGCGTCGAGCAAACGTTCCGGCCGCGGCACCGGCACGATGGGCGACGTCTCCGGATGCCTCACGGCAGATTGCATCCTCGAGAGCAGATCCACGCCGCCGCGACACGCCTCGCAGACGTCGAGGTGTCGCCGGACCTGCGCATGCTCCTGCGGTGTCAGTGTCCCATTCACATACCAGGGCAGGAGTTGCTCGACCGAGGTGTGTTGGCCGTTATCGTCGTTCTCGTTCATCTCTGCTCTCACCTGCCGGCGCCTCCGCACCCGCTGACTCCGTGAGGAAGTCGCGCAGCTTCCGGCGGGCGTGAAACATGCGGGATTTGACCGTGTTCACCGGACAGTCGGTCGCTTCCGCAACTTCGGGATACGAGAGGCCCAGGTAAAATACCAGCATCACGGTCAACCGTTGCGCGGCCGGGAGGGTATCGAGGCCCCGGCGTATCCAGTCCTCCCGTTCCGCTGCGGCCATCTCGTCCGCCGACACTTCCTCCAGCCGGGTACCGGAGACGAGCTTCAGACTCTTGCGGCCCAACCGACGAATCGACTTGCGGTAGGCAATGCCGAAAAGCCAGGTCGAAACCCGGGACTCTCCGCGGAAGCTCGCCGCGTCTTGCCACACGGCCAACAGGATGTCGTTCACGAGCTCGTCCGCTTCGGAGTAGGAACGCGTCAGCCGAAAAGTGAACTTGAACAGGCGCGCGTGGTAAATCCGATACAGTTCCGTCAGCGCATCGCGCTCCCTGGCAACCACGCGGCGCAACAAGGCCCGCTCGTGCGCGTCGTCGCCGGGGGCGCTCAAGTCTGTCTGCTCCTTCATAGGCGTTACGGCAGCCATTTTTCTGACCACATGGGGCGGAAACGCTTCCTCCTGACGTGAGTGGCGTCCAGGGGCCGGACCGGTTCAATCCCGCCGGAAAAATCGCAGCTGCTGCGGGCCGGAGACCCCCCGACCTGCATCCGTGCCCGGTTAAACCCTTTGCGGTCGGGAAGAACACTCAGTGTATACCTCCTGAGCGAGTCATCGACGGTCATGGGCACGAGCTGGACAGGAACGTTGCTCCGCATCGCGCTTCCGGTTCTTGCTGCCGGATTCGGCGCCTGCAGCGGCGGCAGCGGGGAGGGCCTGGACGACACGACGCCGCCCGGCAGCCTCAGCCCGGTCTTCTCCGAGATCCAGTCCAATGTCTTCACGCCGACCTGTGCAACGGCGGGTTGTCACGCCGGCGCCGGAGCGCCGCAGGGCTTGCGTCTCGATGCGGCCAACAGCTACGGCCTGCTGGTGAACGTGCCCAGCAGCGAGGTGCCGTCGGTCCTCCGCGTCGCACCCGGCGATCCGGACGGCAGTTACCTGATTCAGAAGCTCGAAGGCACGGCCGCGGTGGGCGAGCGGATGCCGCTCGGCCGGCAGCCGCTGGCGCAGGCCACCATCGACGTGATCCGGCAATGGATAGCCGACGGGGCCATCGACGACCGGGCGCCCTCGAGCGGTCCGGTCCGCGTATCGTCCCTGTCGCCGGTCCCGGGCAGCGAGCTCGACGCCGCCCCGGCCGAAATCGTCGCGATGTTCGATCGCGAACTGGACGTCTCGACCGTGAACGTCAATACGTTCCTTCTGGAGGCCAGCGGGGGCGACGGCACGTTCGGTGACGGCAACGAGGAGCAAATTGCCGCGGCGGCGATTACGACCTCCGATAACGGCAGGAGCGCGTCTTTCGACCTGGGCGTCATCACCCTGGCTGCGGACACGTATCGCGTTCGACTGTTCGGCAGCGGTGCTTCGATCATCATGGATCTGGACGCGAACGCGCTGGACGGCGAGTTCAGCGGCACGTTCCCGTCCGGCGACGGCACGGAGGGCGGCGACTTCGAGGCCGAGTTCACGATCACACCAGCCGTCGGCATGGGCCGCTCACTGGACAAGGCCACCACCGATGACGTCCGGCAGTGGACCGATGGCGCTTAACGCTGAGGGAGTCTCATCATGCTGAAATCGGCCGTGCATTCCAGGCACTTCGTATTCCCCTGCCTGCTCGCAGTCGCAGGGCTCGGACTTGCCGGCAACGCCGCCTTGGCCGAGCCGTACCTGGCGGTGTACAAGGGGATGCAGTGCTCGAGCTGCCACAGCCATCCCGCGGGCGGCGGCAAACGGAACGTCTTCGGCAATGCCTTTGCCCAGACGGAGCTGGCCGAGCGGCGCATCGGACCGGCCGACGCGGAGCCGTGGACCGGCGAAGTCGCGGAGTGGCTCTCGGTCGGCGCGAACCTGCGTGCGGACTATCGCTATGCCGACATCCCGGATAATGAGGCGCAGTCGGAGTTTGCCGTTCGCCGCGGTACCGCCTACCTCGAAGCGGAACTGGTGCCGAACCGGTTGTCCGTGTATGTCGATCAGCAATTCGCGCCGGGCTCCACGTTCAATCGGGAAGCGTATGTGCGCCTCGGCAGCGCCAACGGAAAATTCGGCCTGGTGGCAGGCCAGTTCTTCCTCCCCTACGGCTTGCGATTTCAGGATGACACGGCTTTCGTCCGGCAGGTTACCGGAACGAACTTCAACAATCCGGACCGGGGATTGCAGCTGATCTACGAATCCGGACCGTGGTCCACGCAGCTGTCGGTGACCAACGGCACCGGCGGCGGCACCGAGACCGACACCGGAAAACAGGCGAGCTGGGTGGCGCAGTACGTCAGGCAGGGCTGGCGTGCGGGCGCCAGTGTCAACTTCAACGATGCGGACGCCGGCGACCGGCAGATGCAGAACCTGTTTGTCGGTGTGCGTACCGGCCAGGTCGCCTGGCTGGCGGAGGTCGACCTCATCCGGGACGACCTGCCCGGCGGCGATGAGCGGGACGCGATAGCCGGATACGTCGAAGCCAACTGGTTATTTCGCAACGGGCACAATCTGAAGATCGCGTACGACTATTTCGACCCGGACGACGACCGGGACGAGGATCACATCGTCAGGTGGAGCCTGCTTTGGGAGTACTTCCCGATGCAGTTCCTGCAGTTGCGGATCGGTGCTCGCCTCTACGATGCCCCGCCGCAGGACAGTTTCCGGAATCGCGACGAGTTCTTTGCCGAGATCCACGGCTTTTTCTAGAGCACGTCCCGGCGTCCAGTCCGGATTGGGGGGATTGTCCCGGAACCGTTCATCCTTGATCAGGTGCCAGAGCACGTCGATCCGGAACCCGTCC
>CAZTAE010000261.1:0-3408 GCA_964611535.1 uncultured Woeseiaceae bacterium | reverse complement strand
CGTCCTCGCTCGGGGTGTGCACCTGCTCCTGGAAGTCGCAGTGCTCGACCATGCCGGCGAGCTCCACCAGCCGCCTCAATGTGATTTCGCCCCAGCGGCCGCGGACCTGCGGGCGGCGCAGGGCGTTCACGAGGTTCTGCGTTTCCTGCGCCAGGAACTTCTGGCTGGTCTGCATCTGCTCGAGCTGGCTCCTGATGCTGCCGTAGGCCTCGCTGCGCGCCTTCTCGAGCTCCGCGATCTGCTGCTGGGATTGCCTGAGCGCCTCGCGGATCGGCTTCACGAGATTCTCCACGGCCTGCTCGCGCTCGGACAGCTCGCGCTTGGCCTTCTCCTGGTGCGAGCCCAGGTTCTGCTCAGCCATCCTCAGAAAGTTCTCGCTGTGGGACTTGAGCGACTGGTTCGCCATTTCCGAGAACGCCGAGGTGAGCTGCGCCTTCGCCAGCTCGAACGCGGATTCGCGCTCCCGCTGTAACAACTCCTGGTCCTTCACCTGTACTTCCAGCACGTCGAGCGCCTGGCGAAGCCGTCGCTCCCGGCCGCGCGCGATGAGCCACACGATGAGCGCCCCCAGCAGCAGCCCGGCGGCCAGCGCGGGCGCGCCGATCTGCAGGTAGAGGGGCTCTATTGTGATTGTCGGCATCAGGCCTTTATCGCCTCGAGCAGGATTCTGCCCAGCTCCCGCGTATCGCGTGCTATCCGGTCGGCATTCCAGCGGGCCGGGTCGTCGCCCTCGACGATGTAGCCGTAGGCCGCCGCCACCGTCTGCATGCCCGCGTCCCGTCCCGCGCGTATGTCGCGTTCGGCGTCGCCGACGTACACACTCGCCGCCGGCGCCACGCCTGCCAGCTCGCAGGCGTGCAGCAACGGGGCGGGATCGGGCTTGCGCTGCGGCAGTGTGTCGCCGCTCACGATGCAGCAGACTCTCTCGCTGAGCCCCAGTTTCCGCAGCAACGGCTCGGTCATCCGTTGCGGCTTGTTCGTTATCACGCCCCACGGCGTGCCGTGATTGTCCAGCGCGTCGATGAGCTCCGTCAATCCCGGGAACAGCGTCGAGCCGACGCAGACGGCCTGCTCGTAGCGTGTCAGGTACTCGCCGTGCAGCCGCTTGCGCCTCGCCTCGTCGGCGTCCGGAAACGCGAGCCTGATGAGGCCCAGCGCGCCGTTCGACACGCTGGCCCTGGCCGTCTCGAAGGGCAGGGGCTCGCAGCCCTCGTCCTTCTGCAGGCCCGTCAGCACCGCCACCATGTCGGGCGCGGTGTCGACCAGGGTGCCGTCGAGATCGAAGAAGATTGCGCGAACAGGTGCCTTGCGGGCGGTGCCGGAATCCTTCATTCGGCCGCAGGACGCTCGAAGTGCATGAGGTAGTTCACGTCCACGTTCGGCCCGAACGAGTAGCGGCGCAGGAGCGGGTTGTAGTGCAGGCCGATGCTGTCCTTCAGCTCCAGCCCCGCGTGGCGCGCCCAGGACTCGAGCTCCGAGGGGCGGATGAACTTGCGGTACTCGTGCGTGCCGGCCGGCAGCAGGCGCATCAGGTATTCCGCGCCGACGATCGCCAGCATGAACGACTTCGGATTGCGGTTGATCGTGGAGAAGTAGACATCGCCGCCGGGACGGACGAGCGCCGCGCAGGCCGCCACGACTTTGGCAGGCCGCGGCACGTGCTCGAGGAGCTCCAGGCAGGTGACGACGTCGTACTCGCCCGGGCGCTCCGCGGCGAGCGTTTCCGCATCCGTCAGCAGGTACTCCACGTTGGTGCCCGACGCTGCCTGGTGCAGGCCCGCGACCGCGAGCGGCGCATCCGCCATGTCGATGCCGGTCACCTGCGCATCGGCCGCGGCCAGCGACTCGCTCAGGATGCCGCCGCCGCAGCCGACGTCGACCACCCGGCGGCCGGCGAGCTGCGAGCGCTGCCGGATGTAGTCCAGGCGCAGGGGATTGATCTCGTGCAGCGTGCGGAAATCGCCGTCCGGGTCCCACCAGCGCGCGGCCAGCGCGTCGAATTTCGCGATCTCGGCGGGATCGACGTTCGCTCCCGCCTTCGCCCCCGGCCTCTCCTGTGATGTCGCTTCCGTCACTTTCCGATGTCAGTTTCCGCCGCGATGCGCTGCTGCCATTCGAAGCTGCGCTGCAGCACGTCGGCCTCGTTGATCTGCGTCAGGCGGCGGTTGTCGACGTGGTGCCGGCCGGCGACCCAGACGTCGCGGACCTGTTCCGGGTGGCTAGTGTATACGAGTTGCGAGACCGGGTCGTACACCGGCTGGCTGTTGATCGTCTGCAGGTCGATGCAGGCGAGGTCCGCCCACTTGCCGGGTTCGATCGTGCCGATGCTGTCGGCCAGGCCGAGCGCGCGTGCGCCCTCGAACGTGGCCATGCGCAGCGCCTCGCCGGCGGTCAGCGCCGCGGCGTTGCCGGCGACCACCTTCGCGAGCAATGCCATCGTGCGCATTTCGCCCAGCAGATCCAGCACGTTGTTGCTCGCCGCGCCGTCGGTGCCGATGCCGACGGCGATGCCGGCGGCGCGGAGCGCGGGCACGTCGGCGATGCCGCTCGCGAGCTTCAGGTTCGAGCGCGGGCAGTGCGCGACCGCCGCGCCGGCTTCGGCGAGCGTCGCGATCTCCGCCTCCGTCAGGTGCACGGCGTGCACGGCGAGCAGCGACGAATTCATCAGACCGAGCTTCGCGAGGCGCTCGAGCGGCCTCATGCCGGTCGCGGTGACGGAGTCCTCGACCTCGCGTGCCGTCTCGTGCAGGTGGATCTGCACGCGCGCATCCAGCTGGTCGGCCACCACGCGCAGCTTGCGGAAGGCGTCGTCGGAAACGGCGTAGGTCGAATGCGGCGCGAAGCAGGCGGTGACCAGAGGGTCGTCGGCGTAAGGGTCGTGCACCAGCTCGACGCCCTTGTCGATGCACTCGGAGGCATCCGCCGCCCAGGCGGTGGCGAAGTCGAACACCGGCGTGCCGACCACCGCGCGCATCTGCAGGTCGACCGCCGTTTTCGCCACGATCTCCGGAAAGAAGTACTGGTCGGCGAAGCAGGTGACGCCGGAGAGCAGCATCTCGGCGATGGCGTGGCGCGTGCCGTCGCGCACCATCTCCGCGCCCACCCACCGCTTCTCCGCGGGCCAGACGCCGTCGGTCAGCCAGCGCTCCAGCGGCAGGTCGTCGGCAATGCCGCGGAACACCGTCATGGCCGCATGCGTGTGGGCGTTGACGAGCCCCGGAATCAGCACGTGGTTGGGGCGGTCGACCACCGCGCCGGGACGATACTTCTTCCTTGCCTCGGCCGCGGGCAGCACTTCGAGGATCCGCCCGTCGGTCACCGCGACCGCGTGTTGCGTCAGCACGACGTTCGCCGGCTCGACCGGCACGCACCAGCGGGGGAGGATCAGGGAGTCGCATTGCGGCATGC
>CAZTAE010000260.1:0-3445 GCA_964611535.1 uncultured Woeseiaceae bacterium | reverse complement strand
ACGAGGGCATGGCGGGCGTCGCGGCGGCCGTCGACTATTTCGCCTGGATCGGCGAGACGATGGCCGGCAGCCATCAGGAGCAGAACGCGCGCTACGCCGAAGGCCGCCGCCGCAACGCGCACGCCGCGCTCGATTGCCTCTTCGCTTACGAGACGACGCTGGCTCGCCACCTGATCGAGGGATTGCGGGAACTGCCGGGCGTGAAGGTGCAGGGGATCGCGGCGCCGGACGCGATGGCGCGGCGCGTGCCCACGGTCTCCTTCACCGCGGACGGTCTCCCGGCGCCCGATGTCGCGAAGGCGCTGGCGGCGAGGAACATCTTCGTGTGGAGCGGTCACAACTACGCCGTCGAGGCCGCAATCGCACTCGGCATCCACGACCGCGGCGGCGCGGTCCGCATCGGGCCGGTGCACTACAACACCGTGGCCGAGCTCGACAGCCTGTTATCGGCGCTGCAGGAGATCCTGCCGCGCGCGAGCGGCGGATGACCGACGGCGGAAGCGAACGGTGGCAGGCAGCCCGGACGGTTGCTACGTCCGCGCGCGGCAGTGGCGCGACCTCCCTGCGCCGCGAGCTCCCGGTCAACGACCGCCGCGGCAAGCTGCCGCGCTCCTTTTACCTGCGTGACGATGTCCTGCAGGTGAGCCGCGACCTGCTCGGCAAGGTGCTGTGCAGCCGGGTGCAAGGCGCCATCACCCGTGCCGTGATCACCGAGACGGAGGCCTATGCCGGCGTCGGCGACCGCGCCAGCCATGCGTACGGTGGCCGGCGGACACGCCGGACCGAGCCGATGTTTGCAGACGGCGGGACCGCGTACGTCTACCTCTGCTACGGCCTCCACCATCTCTTCAACGTCGTCACGGCGCCCGCCGGTACGCCGCATGCGGTGCTGGTACGCGCGGCCGAGCCCGTGGACGGCCTGCCGCTCATGCTCAGGCGCCGCCGCAAAAGGACTGCCGATCGCACGCTGCTCGGTGGCCCGGGCTCCCTGTCGCAGGCGCTCGGCATCAAGACCCGTCTTACCGGCGCTGATCTGCTCGGCGACAAAGTCTGGATCGAGGACGGAGGAATCGCGATTGACGAGCAGTCGGTCACCGTCGGACCGCGCATCGGCATCGACTACGCCGGCGAGGACGCGCATCTCCCGTACAGGTTCATCCTGAAGCGCCCGCACTAATCGACGGCCGCCAGGAGTTGGTCGCGACGCTTGCCGAGCGCGCGCAGCCGCCGGCGATCGAGAACGTCGCCCAACTCGCTTTGCAGCCGCTCGTCGCTCAATGCCGATAGCGCTGTTGTCCACGCCGGGCCGGGCTGCAGATCAACGCCCCTCAGGTAGCGCGGCAGCGCGCTGCCGGTGCCGAAGGCACTGCCGTGACCGGTGAGCATCAGGTGCCAGCTTCCCGTGCTGTACGACATGCTGTGCGGGCTTCGCTCGTTTCCGGTGAGGGCGTCGAACAGGTACATCGCATGCCACTGTTCCGGTAACGGACACCACGCCGCCGAGCCACCGCCGCGGGTCGCGCGGCCCGCCTCGGTTTCCGCGGCAGCCGGCATCAGCTGCAGGGCCCCGGCCTGGCCGTCGACGGTCCGGGCGACCGTCACCGGGACCATATCGAGGCCCAGGAGCCGATCGAGGCGATAGGCGGCAAGCTCCGGCGCGATGCCTTTGCGCGTGTGCTTGTGGAACGTGGCCGTAAGCCGGTCGACGCCGTCAGTGACCTGGATGATTTTCCCGCCTTGCTCGTCTTCTCTCGATGACGCGATCTCGCCTGCTTCCAGGATTGCCTCGACCGCACCGGCGGATCCCGGATCGGAATGGATCGCGGACTGCGGCGGGTGAGGCAGGGGCGATGTCTCTTCCATGCCACTCTGGTCCACGACGGCAACCCGGCCGCCATCGATGATCAGCGCATGGGCGCGACCGCCGTAGGCGGCGTTCAGCATGCCGGTGTCGATCTCCACCACGCGGCCGTCCAGCCGCTGCAGGACGTGCCGGCCAGGCGTCGGAGTATGCCCGACCACGACGCGTCGGGCGTCGAGCTTATCGAGTGCAGCCGAAAGCTTGTCGGCCTCGATCAACGGACTGCAGCCCACGTTCCCCCGGTACCACAACGGACTCGTCGCGTCGTGTATGGCGGCGTCGGTCAGCTCCCGGGCTGCCTCGATCGCCGCTCGGATTTCCTGCGGTCGCTCCGGGTCGTCCGGCAGTGCCCCGAGAACCTCGGGATGGCGATGAAAGTTTACCGTCGCATCGAGGACTCCCGCTGCCGTCAGTGTCGCCAGGTGAGCGGCGTACTCGCTCAACGGGAGTTTCAGCTCGCGGTTGACCGCTTCCAGCCCGAGCTGGGTCACCAGGGGTGACAGGCCGCCGTGGACGAAGGCGGTGTCGTTGATTATTACGATCAGGGGCTTCTCCAGCAGCCAGCTGCCGTAGCGGCCGTCCGGCGCGAATGCCCGGCGGTGCGCAACGAATCCCGGCGGCGCGCGTAGCGCGAACTCGCGCTCGAGCGCCGCCTCGTCCAGCCCGGAACCCCGGAAGGCCCGAAAGGCGGCGTACGCCCGCTCGCGGTCGCGCGGGGATTCCTCTTCCGCGAACGCTGCATATTCCGCCGCCGAGACGTAGCGAAGATCGCCCACGAGGTTCATGGCCTCGTGGTTGCCCAGCAGCACGTGAACACGGCCGCCGGCAGCGAGGGCCTCGCGCTCCAGGCGCATCAGGAGGTCCATCGCGAGCCGCGACTCCGGGCCGCGGTCCAGGAGATCGCCCGTGACGACGAGGTGCGCCTTGCCCCCGCTCCAGGCATCGTGCTCGTCGATGACCTGCGCATTCCTGAGGACTTCGAGCATGGGCCCGGCCGCACCGTGGACGTCGCTGATGGCCACGATGCGCTCGACGTCGTCCCAGCGCCACGCCTCTGCTGGCGCAGCCGCCGACCACGCCAGTGCTGCGGCGACGAGCACCAGGCTCCCCCGCAGGTGGTCCAGGACGTTCGCTATGGTCCTCAATGCCGATTCCTCTTCGCGGTACCCGGTTCGCGGCAATTCTGCCGGTATTCCGACCGGGATGGTATGTGCCCTGGCGGACCGGGCAGAACCGCTCGCCATTGTGGCCGGGTCCGCATTATGCTTGGCAGATCCTGACGTCTGGCGGATGAACGATGCACCTCGAGCTCTCGAAATCGTGTGTCGGTGCTCTTTTCGCGGTGCTGGCGGTAACGTTCTCCGCGCGGGCGGACAGCGATGGGCAGCCGCTGTTTGCCAGCGAGAGCGCGCTGCAGGTACGGATAACGGCGCCGCTCACGACGCTCATGCGCAAGCGCAGCGACACCGAGTACCTCGACGGCACTTTCAGCTACATCGACGAATCGGGAGCTGAGAAAATCCTGTCCCTGAAGCTGCGCGCCCGGGGCGTGTATCGCCGAAACAGGAGCACCTGCACCCTGCC
>CAZTAE010000259.1:0-3448 GCA_964611535.1 uncultured Woeseiaceae bacterium | reverse complement strand
AAGGCCGGCGTCCTGACCGAGCTCCGCCGCCGCGAGTTCTACGAAAAGCCCACCCAGGAGCGCAAGCGGAAGAAGGCCGCCGCCGTGAAACGTCACCTGAAGCGCGTTTCCCGGGAGGCTTCCCGCCGCAAACGGCTGTACTGATCTCTCCTGGCGGTCATCGCCGCCGGCACGCCAGCCATGACGCTAAAGAGCCGTGTTCAGAACGACATGCGGGAGGCGCTGAAGGCCGGTGACAGGGAGCGCCTCAAGGTACTGCGCATGCTGCTGGCGGGCATCAAGCAAATCGAGATCGACGAGCGCCGCGAAGTGGACGACGCGCGCGTCCTCTCCGTTCTGGAAAAAATGGTCAAGCAGCGGCGGGATTCCGTCCGGCAGTTCCGCGAGGCGGGACGAGCCGATCTTGCCGACCTGGAGCACGCCGAGATCGCCGTGCTCGAGCAGTATCTGCCGGAACCGCTTGCGGAAGAAGAGCTGAACGCGCTCATCGACCGGACCATTGCCGAATGCGGCGCGCAGGGCATCCGCGACATGGGCAAGGTCATGGGCCGGCTCAAGCCGCAGGTCCAGGGCCGGGCCGACATGAGTGCCGTCGGCGCCAAAGTGAAGGAGCGCCTCGGCTGAACCGCTCCGCCCGGTGCCCGCCAGCCCCGGAAAAAAGACTGGCAGTTCCGCCGACAACGACTATCCTTTAGTCAGGCCCGGAGCGGGCCCTGCGACGCCAACAATAATGTCCGGTTTGATACCTCAGCACTTCATCGACGACCTGATCGCGCGAGCCGACATCGTCGAGGTGCTGGGCACGCGGATGCCACTGAAGAAGGCCGGCCGCGAGTACAAGGCCGTGTGTCCTTTTCACGACGAGAAGACGCCCTCCTTCACGGTCAGCCCGGCAAAGGGCTTTTACCATTGCTTCGGCTGCGGCGCTCACGGCACGGCGCTCGGCTTTCTCATGGAATACGACCACCTCACCTTTCCCGAAGCTGTCGAGGCGCTCGCGCATATCATGGGCGTACCGGTGCCACGCGGGGAGGGGCAGCGCCCGGCGCGCCGGCATGACGACCTGCTGGAGTTGATGCGCAAGGTCGAGAAGCATTTCCAGGCGGAACTGAAGCAGCACGAGCCGGCCATTGCCTATCTCAAGTCTCGCGGCATCGATGGCGCCACGGCCGGCCGTTTCGGACTCGGCTACGCGCGCGATTCGTGGAGCCACGTGCTGGACGAATTCGGCAAGACCCGCGAAGCGATCGAACGCCTGCTGGCTGCAGGCCTCATCATCCGGAGGGACAACGGCGGTCACTACGACCGCTTCCGCAACCGCATCATGTTCCCGATCCACGACGCGCGCGGCCGCACCGTCGGTTTCGGCGGGCGCGTGATGGGCGATGAGGAACCGAAGTACCTCAATTCGCCGGAAACCGTGCTGTTTCACAAGGGACGGGAGCTGTACGGCCTGCATGAGGCGCGTCAGGCGCTGCGCAGCATCGACCGGCTGCTGGTGGTGGAGGGATACATGGACGTCGTGGGCCTCGCGCGGCACGGCATCGACTTCGCCGTGGCGACGCTGGGAACGGCCACGACGGACGAGCACCTGCGCCGGCTCTTCCGTCTGACCGACGAAATCCTTTTCTGCTTCGATGGCGACCGCGCGGGGCGCGCCGCCGCGTGGCGCGCGCTGGAGAACGCCCTGCCGGAACTCAAGGAGGGACGACAGATCCGGTTCGTCTTCCTGCCCGAAGGCCAGGACCCGGATTCTTTCGTGCAGGCACGGGGAACGCGGGCCTTCGAGGAGGTGCTCGGCGCCAGCATCCCGCTCGCGACTTTCCTCATCGAGGAGCTCGCAAGCCAGGTCGAGATGCAGTCGGTGGACGGCCGGGCCCGGTTTGCGGAGCTCGCGCGTCCGCTCGTCGGCCGGATTCCGCCGGGGATTTACCGGGAGCTCTTGACGACAGAGCTTGCGGAAACGGCGGGGCTCCCGCCCCGCAAGTTCGGGGCCATGCTGTCGGTCGACGGGTCCGGCGGCGATGCAGCCCGGCGGCCGGGGACGGCCCGCATGCACCGCACCCATCGGCGTGTCTCCGCGTCCCAGCCTTCCGTCGTCCGGCGCGCGATCACGCTGGTGCTGCACCATCCGGACGCCGCGGCGCAGGTCGACGTGGAGCGGCTGGCCGGCGTGACGCGGGCAGGGGCCGACCTGCTGCGGGATCTCATTGCAACGGCACAGGCGGAACCCCATATGACGACGGCCGGTCTGCTGGAGCGCTGGCGGAACCGCGACGAGGGCCGCCACCTGGGCAAGCTCGCGGCGGTCGAAATGCCGCCGCCCGGGGAATTCGATCCGGCCGCCGAGCTTTCCGAATGTCTGCGCCAGCTGGCCGCCGCCGGGGCCCGCGAGCGCGTGCAGTTACTGATAGAAAAAGAAAGACTTGGAGCCCTGTCGGAGGCGGAGCGCAACGAGCTGCGCAGACTCGGACGCGGCTCGCAGATTGGCGGATAAATCTGGATTAGACTCTGTCCAATAGTTATACTTACTCGTTTGCATTTTTTACTTGGAGGTCCGGGGTTTGAGCGAGAAGCGCGCACTGATTAGCGGGGACAAGCAGACACAGCAGCTGAAGGATCTCATCGCCCGAGGCAAAGAACAGGGCTATCTCACGTACGCGGAAGTCAACGACCACCTGCCGAGCGGTATCGTCGATCCGGAGCAGATCGAGGACATCGTGAACATGATTAACGACATGGGCATCACGGTGCACGAGAAGGCCCCGGATGCCGAGTCGCTGCTGCTTTCCGACGCCGCCGTTTCCAACGACGACGATGACGCCGCTGAAGAGGCCGAGGCCGCGCTGGCGAGTGTCGACGCGGAGTTCGGCCGCACGACCGATCCCGTCCGCATGTACATGCGGGAGATGGGTACCGTGGAGCTCCTCACCCGGCAGGGCGAAATCGAGATCGCGAAGCGCATCGAGGACGGACTCAACCAGGTCAAGTACCACATGTCGCACTTTCCGCCGACGCTCGAGCGCCTGCTCGAGGTGTACGATTCCGTGGCGGCGGGCGAGACGCGCATGCAGGATTTCGTGGTCGGCTTCATCGATCCGAACGCGCCGGACGAGATCAAGTCGCCGGTGACGAAGTCGGAGAGCGACGACGACGACGACGAGGTCGTCGATACCGGACCGGACCCGGAGGAAGTCGCCGCACGCGTCAAGGCGATCCGCCGGCTGTACAAGCGCACGCTCACCGCGCTCGAGAAGCACGGCAGCAAGGACAAGAAGACCGCGAAGATCCGCGCCGAGCTCGCGGACAAGGTGATGGAACTCAAGCTTGCGCCGAAGCTGACCGACGCGCTGGTGAAGAACCTGCGCTCCTCGGTCTCGGTCATTCGCACGCAGGAGCGGCAGGTCATGCAGATCTGCGTCCGCGATGCCGGCATGCCGAAGAAGGA
>CAZTAE010000258.1:0-3449 GCA_964611535.1 uncultured Woeseiaceae bacterium | reverse complement strand
TGGCGCATGAGCGAGCGGCTGGAGTGGCGGCTGGACAGCGAGTACCGCGTGCAGGAAGGCAATCCGCTGCGCACGAGCGGCGACACCGCCGCCATCGTCTCGCTCGGGGTCGCGTGGGAGGCGGCGAACGGCAAGGGACCGGGCGTGACGCTGACGGCCGACAATCTCACCGACGACGACTACCAGCAGTTCCCCGGCACGCCGGCCGTCGGCCGGCAGGTCAGCCTGATGGTGCGTTACGGGTGGTGAGCGGAAGATTGATGACGGACCGCAGCGCCGGGGCCCATACCGTCGCCCGGCTCGCGCGCCTGTCGGCTGCGCTTGCAGCAGGCCTGCTCTCGGCCGGTCCCGCCGGCGCGGAGCTCGCCCTCAACGACCGGGGCTACTTCGAGACGCCGGGCCTTAACGTCATCGTCTTCAGCGACATCTATCCGGAGGGTCACCAGACCGGCGTCACGGTGGTCCAGCACGGCGTCCGCGTCGCGGCCAACGGCGACCTGCGGCTGGAGGCCTCCCCGGGGCAATGGTCGCCGGTGCCGGTGGCCGGCGAACGGACGGTCGACGACGAGGCGCAGCGCATCGCCCAGACGCTTTCGTATCCCGACCCCTCGCGGGACCGCAAGGGCTTCAACCCGATCGTCTACCCGGACCTCGAGCTCACCTATCAGGTGCGCGTCGAGCCGGCGGAGGGCAATGCTTTCAGGATCTCGGTCGACCTCGACGAGCCCTTGCCGGACGAGTGGGCGGGGCAGGTCGGCTTCAACTTCGAGCTTTTCCCCGGCAGCCTGTTCGGCAAGGCCTGGCTGATGGACGAGGAGACCGGCCACTTTCCGACGCAGCCGAACGGGCCGATCGAGAACGTCGATGGCGAGCATCTCGCCCGGCCGCTCGCCCGCGGCCGCACGCTGGTGGTGGCGCCGGGCACCGCTGCGCAACGCCTGACGATCGAAAGCCTGACCGGCGAGCTCGAGCTGCTCGACGGACGCACCAACCACAACAACGGCTGGTACATCGTGCGGACGGCGGTGCCGGCCGGCGCGACGGAGGACGCCGTCGAGTGGATCGTGACGCCGCACGTGATCGCCGGCTGGCAGTACGAGCCCGTTATCCAGGTGTCCCAGCTCGGCTATGCCCCGGAACAGCCGAAGCGGGTCGTGATCGAGCAGGACGCGCGCGATACGGAGGCGAGCGCAGTGACGCTTTATCGCCTCGGCGCGGACGGACCCGCGGCCGTGCGGAGCGGGCGGCCCGACCGCTGGGACGGCGAGTTCCTGCGCTATGCGTACCTGACCTGGGATTTCTCCGACGTCGACGAACCCGGCATGTACGTCGTCGAGTACCGTGGCAAGCGATCGCACCCCTTCAGGATCGATGCCGCCGTCTATGCACGCCATGCGTGGCAGCCGACCCTCGAGTACTACCTGCCGGTGCAGATGTGCCACATGCGGGTCAGCGAGAAGTATCGCGTCTGGCACGGCCACGACCATGCCGACGATGCCCTGATGGCGCCGGTGGATCACAACCACTTCGACGGTTACATCCAGGGCCCCTCCACGCTGACCGACTACGAGCCGCTCGAGCCGGTTCCGGGCCTGAACGCCGGCGGCTGGCACGACGCCGGCGACTACGACCTGCGGGTCGAGTCGCAGATCGGCACCGTCTGGCTGCTCGCGCAGATGATCGAGGAGTTCGGCCTCGATTACGACGCGACGCTGATCGACCAGGCGCGCAAGCGGGTCGAGATACACCAGCCGGACGGCCTGTCGGACGCGCACCAGCAGGTCGAGCACGGGCTGTTGAGCGTGCTCGGCGGCTACCGTTCGCTCGGCCGGCTGTATCGCGGCATCATCGTCCCGACGCTGCGCCAGTACGTCCTCCTCGGGGATGCCTCGGTGCAGACGGACGGTCTGGTCTACGACGCCTCGCTGGCGGAAGGGGAAGTGCAGGGCGACCGCTCCGGCAACCGCGACGACCGCTGGGTGTTCACGGAGGAGAACCCGGAGCGCGAGCTGCAGGTCGCCGGTGGGCTGGCCGCGGCATCCCGCGTCCTGCGCGACTTCAATCCGGAGCTCTCGGCGGAGGCGCTGCAGGCGGCGCGCGCGCTGGCCGAAGCGGCCATCGACAGGACCGACAGCATCGGCCCGCGGGTCTTCGCGCTGTCCGAGCTGGTGCAGGCCACCGGCGACGACGCGCTGGTCGGGCGGCTGGTCGGGCTGGAGGGCGAGATCGTCGCCGCGATCGGCGAAACCGGCTGGGCGCTGGCCAAGGCCGTGCGCCAGATCGACGATGCCGCTTTTCGTGCCGCGGTCGCGGACGCCGTTGAGGTGTACCAGGAGGACTTGCGTGAGCAGGCGCGCGAGACGCCGTACGGCGTGCCGTACCGCCCGCACATCTGGGGTGCGGGCTGGGGCATCCAGGAGTTCGGCGTGCGGCAGTACTTCTTCCGCAAGGCCTGGCCGGAGCACACCTCGCCCGCGTTTTCCGTCAATGCGCTGAATTTCATCCTGGGCGTGCATCCGGGCGAGAACACGATGTCGTTCGCGTCCGGCGTGGGCTCGCGCTCGGCGCTCGTCGCCTATGGCGTGAACCGCGCGGACTGGTCATTCATTCCCGGCGGGGTCATCTCCGGGACCGCGCTCATACGACCCGATCTGCCCGAGTTGAAGATCTGGCCGTTCTTCTGGCAACAGACGGAGTATGTCATGGGCGGCGGAGGCACGAATTACATGTTCCTCGTGCTGGCGGCGGATGAGCTCTACGGGCGACGTACCGAAGGATCAGGCGAAAACACGGAGGCTTCGAAGTAACGGAAGCCGTTTTGCTGCACTGCGGGGGCCGGTCATGCGTTCGCGGATGCTGCCGCAGCGGTGGAGCATCCGGTGCGGCAGCGGGCGCGATCTCGCGCGGCCGGATTTGAGCCTTGACTCGCTGTATGCCGGCTGGATAATCGCTGTGGTTCGTGCGGCGGCCACAGGGCGCGCTGCACGTCTCCATCCTTCGGGTGGCGAGCCGTACAAGACCCCTGACTTCGCCATCAGATCCTTACAGCGTTCCGGGCGCGGTCGCGCGCGACGTCGATAGCCCTCCGGCGGCACCCGCTTTCCCTCGGCTGCGCACCATCCAGCAACGGAGAACCCAATGACCCGAGATACTGCCGAAAAAAAACATCCTGCACCCGTGGCCGAGCTCGCGGTTCCCCTCGAACGAGACGTCTTCCTGCGCTCCCTGATACGCGAACTTACGGGGACGCTTGAGGACGTCGTCGGGTTGGACGAAGCGGCCGGCTTCATCAGTGTCGTGGGGCAGCGCGTCGGCGACGGCATCAACGACGACTACAAGGCGGCCCTGGCCGTACCCGAGCTGTCCCGTGAACAGGTCAGCGAAGTACTGGTCGATCTCAAGCGGCGAATCCAGGGCGATTTCTACATCGTCGAGGAGGACGACGAGAA
>CAZTAE010000257.1:1460-3454 GCA_964611535.1 uncultured Woeseiaceae bacterium | reverse complement strand
GCCTCCGACGCCTCGCGCGCCACGATCCGGTAGCGAAAGATCATGTCTTCGGCGACCCGCACGGCACCGAAGGCCGCTTCGAACGGCGACAGGCCGAGCTCCGCGTGGGAGACTTCACGGGTACCGGAAGCGACGAGTCCGCCATCCCGGAACGTTACGAACGCCGGCAGGGCCAACGCGTGCTCGACGCCCCTGATCGTAACTCGCGCATGTATCGTCACCTCCGGCAATTCGCCGCTGATACGTTCCGACGTCAGTCGCACCTCTTCATGCTCTTCGGCGTGCAGCAAATCCGGGCCCAGCATGTTCCGCCGGGTGTCCTCGACCTCGTCTTCGCTCCTCTCGCCGGCGAAGGCGCTCCCCTCCTCTTCCAGTACGGCCGGGTCGTCCACCACGAAGCCTTGCACCGGCACCGTCATTTCGAGGCTGCTGTCGCCGGGCGGCGAACTGACGACAACCGTACCCGTTATGTCCGTCGTCGAAATGACATGGTTGTGGCCTAAACGCGCCAGCGCTCCCGCGCGAAAGACGAGCACCCTGAGCTCGCTCTCGGCCGCAACGATCTCGTAAGCCGTACCGGCAAACGCGGGCGCAGTCGCAAGCCAGCCGCACAGCAGCCCGGCCGCACCGGCCAGCGCGATGCACCCGCGCCGTGCGGCCATGGATTACTTGACGAACTTAAGGGTGAAGCGGTCGCTCTCGCCGATGCGGCGCCAGTCCTCTTCGCTTTCGCCTTCGGGAACGTTGAGACCCGGCGGCAGCGTCCACACGCCGTTGGGGTGGTCCGCATCGTCCTCGGGATTGGCGTTTATTTCCGACTTTTCCGCCAGCGTGAAGCCTGCTTTCTCTGCGGCATCGATGACGACGCTTTCCTTCACGTAACCGCTCTCGGCCGCGGGATCCTGTTCGCGATCTTCCGGCAGGCGATGACCGACCACGCCGAAAACGCCGCCCGGGCTCAGGACGTCGTAGGCCGAAGCGAACACGGCATCGAGCTGGTCCGACCCCAGCCAGGAATGGATGTTGCGGAACGTCAGCACTCTGTCGGCGCTGCCCGGCGGACCCAGTTCGGCCCGGGCCGGCGGGTCGTACGCGACGATTTCGATGTCGCCGTAGCGCTCGCGATCGGCGAAGCGCTCGACGTACTCGTTGTAGAGGCGCTCGTAGTATGGCGGGGCGTTCTCGCGCTCGAGGTTGAAATGCGCCGCGACGAGCTGGCCTTCCCCGGCCAGGTAGGGCGCCAGGATGGCCGAGTACCAGCCGCCGCCGGGGTAGAGCTCGACCACCGTCATGTCCGGCTCGATGCCGAAGAACGACAGCGTTTCGTGGGGGTTGCGATACCGATCGCGCTGGCGCTCGGCTGCCGTCCGGCCCGGATCCTCGACGGCCGCGCGGAGCGGGTCGGCCGGCGCTGCCTGCGCCACGGCCGCCGCGCCGAAGAGCACCAGGGTCGTGAGAGCCAGTTTCGTCGTCATCGTCACATCTCCGGATGAATTACGGGCCAGGGTCCGAAGTGTGCCACAGGCACGAGGCGGTGGCCTCCCCGGGCGTTCGCGGCGCAGGCCAGGACGGGCGATAATCCCCGGCGGGAGGTGCGGGAATATGGCTGAACTGAAGACGCGCAAGACCGAAAGAAGCGTCGCTGCATTCATCGACGCTGTCGCCGACGACGCGCGACGCGAGGACTGCCGGACGATCGCGGCCATCATGCGGCGCGCGACGGGCGCCGAGCCGAAAATGTGGGGGCCCGGCATCGTCGGCTTCGGCGATTATCACTACAAGTACGAGTCAGGGCGCGAGGGGGACTGGTTCCTCACCGGCTTTTCGCCGCGGAAGAACGAGCTCTCGCTTTACATCATGGCCGGCTTCGAGCGCTACGACACCCTGCTGGAGAAGCTCGGCAAGCACAGGACGGGGAAATCCTGCCTGTACGTCAAGCGACTTGCCGACGTCGATCTCGCAGTCCTGGAGGAGCTGGTGCAGCAGTCCGTCAA
>CAZTAE010000257.1:0-1360 GCA_964611535.1 uncultured Woeseiaceae bacterium | reverse complement strand
AGATGTGACCCTTCTCGAGCACCTGGACGTCGTCGTGCTGCTTTGCCATAAGTCCTCCGGATTCGCTCGTTCTCCTGTCCGGGAAGCAACAACCGTGCCAGCGACGCCGGGCATGGCGCCGGCTGCCGTGACGGCCGCAGCGATACCTGTACAATTGCCACGTTTGTCGCCGGGCGGGCAGATCCCGCTTCGGGACCCTCAGCCGGACTGCGTGACTTCCCGACGCGTCCGGGCAGCGAGGTGCCGCGCTCGGGCCGCCCTCCGGAGACTCCGCGCGCGGGAGCGTTTCAAAGGACCGCACCATGCTTGCCGCCGACTTGCGCGCGGAGATCCGCTGGCTCTCCAGCGGCTTTCTGTTGACTCTGTACTCCGGCTTCGGCCAGACGTACTTCATCGCGCTCTTTGCCGGTCAGCTGAAGTCGGAGCTCGACCTCACGGACGGCCAATTCGGTAGCCTTTACACGATCGGCACGCTGGCGAGCGCGGCATTGCTGGCCGTTGCCGGCAAGCTCGCCGACACGGTCTCCATCCGCTGGCTGGGTGCCGGCGTCATTGCCGGCCTCGCCCTGACCTCCGCCAGCATGGCTGCGGTCAGCTCTCCGCTGATGCTCGTCTTCGTGCTGTTCGGGCTGCGCTTCTTCGGCCAGGGCATGCTGACGCACACGGCGATGACGGCGATGGGCCGCTGGTTCAATCGCAAGCGTGGACGGGCCGTGTCCATCGCGGGCCTCGGCCTGCCGGCCAGCGAAGGACTGATGCCGCCGCTCGCAGTGGCGGTGGTCGCGCTGGTCGGCTGGCGCGAAACCTGGCTCGCGGCGGCGGCGTTGCTCCTCGTCGTCGCGGCGCCGCTGTTCGCCGTCATGCTGAAGCATGAACGGCACCCGACTCTGGGACCGACGCCGGCCGCCGATGCCGGCACCGCTGACGGGCGGCATCAGTGGACCCGGAGCGAAGTGCTGCGCCACCCGTTGTTCTACGCGCTGTTGCCCGGCCTGCTCGCCCCGTCTTTCGTCGTTACCGCGATCTTCTTCAACCAGGTCACGCTGGTCGAAAGCAAGGGCTGGACGCTCGGCTGGTTCGCCGCGACCTTCCCGGTGCTCGCGGGGGCGCACGTCGTGATGGCGCTGATCGCGGGCTGGCTGATCGACCGCTTCGGTTCGCGCCGCCTGGCGCCGGTTTACCTGACGGCCCTCGGCCTCGCGACGCTGACGCTCGCAGTGGCCAGGGAGCCGTCGACGCTGTTCGTTGTCATGACGGTCATCGGCTTCGTGCTGGGATTCTCGGCCGCTACCTCGGGCGCGCTCTGGGCGGAGCTTTACGGCACCGCCTGGCTCGGCGCCATTCGTGCCCTCGTGACGGC
>CAZTAE010000256.1:2233-3464 GCA_964611535.1 uncultured Woeseiaceae bacterium | reverse complement strand
TCTCTCCGGGCGCGCATTTGAATCGCAGGGTTAAAGAGCGTCACGCGCTATCCCCTTTTCTGTTTGCCGACTCCGGTTCTGGTCTTTCGCACGATCATCAGCGGTGCCTCCAGCACGTCGGTCAGCTGCGCGCGTGCCTCCGCCAGGTCGCCGCGTGTCAGAGCAATGCGCGCGATCGCGGTGGGTGGCCGTATGTCGGGCACGGTATCTTCGCCCCTCGACGCCTCGCGTATCTCGAGCGCCCGGCCGAACTGGTCGCCGGATTCACAAATGGCGGGACAGCAAAATATATCCTCTCTGATTGTCACCGGAACACAGGCTTCCTTATGGTAAGTGGCTGGAGATGAACAGGGTCATTGTGGAGGACGCTGGTCCTCCGGCCACAGCGCCCGGACCCGGCGGCTCATGCCGTCGTCGGGCCCACGCGTCTCGACCAGGCCCTCATAGGCTGACGTCAGGAGCGGCTCTCCCACGTCGGGTGAGCCCAGTGCGATCAGGCAGCCCCCGAGGTTCGCGCGGGCCAGCAACGTTTGCCACGCATCGGCGGGAAACGCCTGCTCGAGACGCTCGAGGGCGTCGCGCAGCAGGCTTTCGGCCTCGTCGCAGCGCCCCTGGCGCGCCAGTGCGATCCCAAGGTCGCGTCGCAACTGCGCCGTCTGCGAATGGTCCGGGCCTGGCGACCTGGTCGACAGTTCCAGCGCCTCGCGCAGCGTTTCCTCCGCCTCTGCCGCGCGTCCAAGCCGGCTGAGCGCGTTACCGATACCATTCATGTCATGGCTGATGAACGGATGGTCGTCGCCGAATGCTGCCCGATCGAGCGCCAGCGTCCGGCGGTAGAGGGCGAGGGCCTTCTCATGGTCCTCCATATCGGATGCCAGGGCGGCCAGGTTGGTGTAGTTGTTCGCCAGAATCGGGTGGTCGTCGCCGTGGATGCGCAGGTTCATGGCCAGTGCCTCCTGGTGCAGCGCGTAGGCGCCCTCCAGATCGCGCAGGTCGTGGCGGATATTGGCGAGGTTGTTCAGTGCGATTACGATCTCCGGATGATCGCCACCGTGAGCGGCGCGCTGGATCGACAAGGACTCGGCTTCATAGGGCTCGGCCTCGGCGGAACGGCCCTGTGCCTTCAGGGCAGTCGCAAGCGCGGACAGGGTCACGGCGATGGCCGGATGCCCGTCGGGAAGCACCCGACGACGCGTCTCGAGGAGTTCGCGATTCATCGCCTCGGACTCCT
>CAZTAE010000256.1:0-2133 GCA_964611535.1 uncultured Woeseiaceae bacterium | reverse complement strand
GTCTCGGCGATTTCGCCATGAACCTGGCCGTGGATCTCCAGTCGCGTCGCAAGAGCCTGATCGAGCAGCGCCGCGCTTTCCTCGTAGCGGCCCGCTGACCGCCGGAGGTTGCCGAGTCCAAAGAGCGCATCGCCCAGCAGCGCATTGGGCGGACCACCGAGCGCTTCGCGGACGGCCAGCGCGTGCTCGGTCAGCTCGGTGGCCTGTTCGATGAATCCGAGCGCTGCATAGGCGGAGCCGATCACGCGCATCAGCGACGCCTGCACGGCCGGCTCGCTGGCAAGCTCGAGCTCGATGCGTTCGGCGCCGAGATCCAGCAGCTCGCGCGCGCTGACCCACTCGCCGAAGCTGCGCTCCGGTGTGGCGCTCTCGAACAACTCGGTAAGGAAGGTCGAGACTTCCTCGGCGCGCCGCGCCTCACGCTGCGCGCGATCCCGCTCGGTGGCTAGTTCCGCCGTGTAGAAGCCGGCCAGGGAGATCATGGCCAGCAGGCCAGCGGCTGCGCTCGCGACCACCTTGCGGTGGCGCACCAGGAAGCGCCGCAGGACATAGCCGGCGGAATCCCCGCGCGCAACAACGGGTCGCCGCTGCAGGTGACGCTCGAGATCCGCGGCGAGCTCGGCGGCGCTGTCGTAGCGACGCTCGGACTCCTTGCGCAGCGCCTTGAGGATGATGGTGTCGAGATCGCCGCGAAGCGCTCGCGAGAGCTTCTCGGGCGTGCTGCCCAGTTGCCCCGGGTAGTGCTCGGCGCTGTCGGCGTCCGGGTCATCATCTTCGCACTCCAGCACTGCCTTCGATGGCCTTGGCGGCTCGCGTTCGAGTATCGCCTCTGCGACCGTGACCGGGTCTGACCGGCCAGACGAAAAGGCGCCGTGCCCGGTCAGCAGGCGATACAGCAGGGCGCCGAGCGCATACACGTCGGTGGCGGTGGTGGCCGGTTCGCCGCGCAGCTGCTCGGGACTCGCGGTGTCGAGTGTGACGATGCGCGAGAGTTCGGCGGTCTGGTGCAGTGCCAGGGCGCTGGCGCGTTGCGGATCGATGAGCTTGGCGATGCCGAAATCCAACAGCTTGGGCTCGCCCTCGGCCGTGACCAGTACGTTGGATGACTTGATGTCACGATGCACGACGAGGTTGCGGTGGGCATGGTGCACGGCGTCGCAGAGCTTTACCACAAGGCGCAGCCGTTCGGGCACCGAGAGACGGTGCTGCCGACAGTAAACGTCGATGGGCTTGCCATCGACGTATTCCATGACCAGGTACGATTCGCCCGCTTCATTGATGCCCGCGTCGAGCAGTCGCGCGATGCCGGGGTGCTGGAGGTCGGCCTGCACCTGGCGCTCGGTGCGGAACCGCTGCTGCAGTGAGTCGCTGGCGGCGGTGGCAATCAGCTTGATGGCGACCTGGCTGTGATACTGCGCATCGTCGCGCTCTGCAAGGAAGACCCGCCCCATACCACCACGGCCGAGTTCGCGAACGATGCGATAGGGCCCGAACCGCTGACCTGTCAGGGAGGCTTCCGCGCTATCCGCGAGCTCGCCGCCGGCCAGCCGTTCGCGTGCCGCGCTGAGCGACGCGTCGAACTGATCCCGGGTTTCCGCTGCATGGCGCAGCAACGCTTCAACTTCTCGCCGAAGCGTTGCATCGCCCGCGCAAGTGTCATCGAGCCAGGCCGCAAGCTCGTCGCCCGACAGGCCGGTCGCACCGTGAAAAATTTCTTCGATGCGAGCCCATTGTTGATCGCCGTCTGTCATGCGCGCAGTCCTTGCCGTGACATGGAGGCCAAGCCGAGGTGTCGCGGCCGCAAAGGGCAAATTAACCGAATAGCGGCGGATTCACAAATGGCGGGTCAGCAAAATGTATCCGGCTGTTGCTTTAGCCCGAATTGGCATAATAAGAGGATGCTTGCTTACGGTGAGTGCCTGGCGGGGAACCTTGCGCATATTGCCGAGCGATCCCATCAACTTCCCGGAGAGGTTTTCGAAGTACTCGGTATCGCGGTCGAACGCTGCAAAGTTCTTGTAGGTGACGGTAAGAATTATGTCCGGCTCACCTTCCCGCGCGGCAACGTTTCTGTGTATCTTGTAATCAATAACGTCGCCATCCTTTTTCTGCTGTTCGTTAAACTTCCGCCAC
>CAZTAE010000255.1:0-3465 GCA_964611535.1 uncultured Woeseiaceae bacterium | reverse complement strand
GGTGCAGGGCCACCGGCCTGCTCCGGCCGCGTATCCGCAGGTTGAGCATCTCCACGATGACGGAGAAGGCCATGGCGAAATAGATGTACCCCTTCGGAATGTGCCGGTCGATGCTTTCCGCCACCAGGGCGAAGCCGATGAGCACGAGGAAACTGAGTGCCAGCATCTTGACCGTCGGATGCTCGTCGACGAACTCGCCGATCGCGCGCGCCGAAACCATCATCACCAGCACGGCGATCACGACCGCGATCACCATGACCGCCAGCTCGTCCGCCATGCCGACGGCGGTGATCACCGAATCGAGCGAAAACACGAGGTCGATGACGGCGATCTGCGCGATGATGCCCGCGAAGCTCGCCGCCGCGGCTTTGCGGCCATCCTCCTTCGTCCCCTCGACCGCATCGTGGATTTCGAGCGTCGCCTTCGCGATGAGAAAGAGTCCGCCGCCGAGCAGGATGAGGTCGCGCCCGGAGATGTCCTGCCCCAGCACGGCGAAGAGGGTCCGCTGCAACTGCATGATCCAGGTGATCAGGAGCAGGAGCAGGATGCGCATCAACATGGCGAGGCCGAGCCCGACGACGCGCGCCCGCTGGCGCTGCGATTCCGGCAGGCGGCCTACCAGGATGGAAATGAAGATGATGTTGTCGATGCCGAGGATGATCTCGAGCACCGTCAGGGTGGTGAGCGCAATCCAGGCCTCAGGCGAGCTTATCCACTCCATGCCCATGCTCCAGGTGACTCCACGATGCAGCGGCAGCCGATGCTATCACGGCGTCATGCGCGGGAGCCGCTCCCGGCGAGGGCGGCATTTCGGGCTGCGGGCTTACACAGGCCGCGGCGGAAGCCGCGCCGTCGGAGGTTAGTAACCCGAATCGGCAAGCACGGTCTGGTAGGCCGCGAGGCGTTCCTCGTGACGCGCCCGCTCGTCGATGAGCGCGTCGATCTCGGACTCGATCTCGCCCGTCTTCTCGGCCAGCTCCTTGAGGTCGGCCAGCAGCAGTATGCGGTCACCGGCCGTGGTCTCCGGGGCCAGGAGCCCCGCCTCGGTTTCGCGCATCCGCTCCTGCGTCTCCTCGAGCTCGCGCTTGCGCGCGTAAATGGCGCTGTTCGCGGAATCGACGTTCGAGCGCAGCGTGTAGAGGTGATTCCCCGTGCGCCAGCCGTCGAGGAAAGCCGGTTCCAGGTCCGGCGCACAGGCGCCGTTGTACGAGCCGCCGCCGGCGCCGACATTGAAGCCACGGGAGGGCTGACAATACAGCCGCAGGCCTTCCTCGTGCCCGTCGCGCCAGGCGGCGAAGTCCGGTGAGACACCGTGCCGGGCGCAGGCCTTGCGATGATCGCCGAGACGGTCGGCGGCGTATCCGCGCGAGCCGTCCTCGAAGCCGATGGCGTGCCAGTCGCCGGTGATGCACTCGTCGCCGCTCATCGAAGCGCAGCCGGTCAGCACCAGTGCGGCTATTCCAGCGGTTCCGCTCGCAGCCTTCTTCATAAATCTCTCCACAAAGAGGCCGCGCGTACGCGGCCGGCATCCAGCCCCTGGCCCTCAGGCGCAAGGAGGTTAGCAGCAGCGGCGCGGCAACGGCCGTGACCGCGCTCACAGACGGGCAGCCGCCGGCTGCGGCCCCGTGTGAACTGCGTCACAGAGACGGCCGTGGCGCAGCCGCTAGTCTGCCCGTTCGACTTCCCTGGTCGGTGTGCCCGCATGAGCATCGAGTCCCTGACCGCCGCGGCGACCCTTTCGCTGACCGGCGCCGCCCTGTTCGCGCTGGTTGCCCGATCCTGGCAGGCGCTGGACCGCCGCACGTCGGGCGAAGGCAATTTCGCCGACTGCATCCTCGCGGAGGCGGCCGAGAGGTTCCGCGCGCAGCACGAGCAGGAGAGGCGCCGCCTGTCGACATGGTTGGCCTCGGGACTCGTGTTCCTGCTCGCTTTCGGCGCGCTGGCACTCGTGCCGTCCGACCTGTTCGACGGCCTTCCGCGGTGGCAACTGGCGATCGTGCTGGCAGCGCTCGGCATCGCCGGCGGATTCGCCGCGTACCGCGCCGCTCGTAACACCGTCACCCTCCGGCGGCTTGCCTACCTGCGCGACGCGAACATCGCGATCGGGCACGGCCTGCAGAAGATCCGCGGCAACCTGAACCGCGTGTTTCACGACGTGCCCTCCGGCCGTGAGGTCATCGACCATGTCCTGGTTGGCCTGCATGGCGTGTACGCCGTCTACGTGCTCGCCAGACGGCCGGGGAAACGGAACACGGTACGGCTGCGCGCAGACCGGCTGGCTTTCGCGCCCGGCCGTCACGCGGTATCGGTGGCACCCTTCGTGGCACGTTCCGATCGCCTGGCGGCCCAGCTCAGGAAAGCCCTGAAGCAGAAGGTCCGCGTCCGCACCGTCGTGGCGGTGCCCGGCTGGGAGATCGAGGAGCAGTCGGGCGAGCATTGCCTCCTCGTCAACGAGCAGAACCTGGTCATGATCCGTGGCTGGAAAGACCGGCAGGACTATCTGCTGAACGAGGACGTGGAGGCGCTGCACAACCTGCTCACCAGCCGCTGCCGCCGCGCCGGCGCGGCGAAAGCGGAATAACCGGCCGCGGTCCCGGCGCCCGGGCGCTACGCTGCCCTGGCGGCGGCCGCCTGCAGCAGGCGGAGCGCTTCGCGAAAGCGCTCCGTCGCCCTGTCGAGGCTGGCCAGGGACTCGTCGGCGTAGCCGTCGGCCGATGCCGACCACGCGCGGTTGAGCGCGCGCTCGCCGGCCGCGAAACGGCTCATGATGTCCGCGTAGGCCTGCAGGCCGTAGAGGTGGACCAGGCTTTCGCGCACCTCGGCGAAACGCCGCAGCGATTCGCGCAGGCGCTCGTCGATTTCGGCGCGCACCCGATCGACGCCCATGCCGGCCGCAGTCGCGGCGATGTCCTCCGTCTCCGCCGCGATTCGCTCGAGCGAGTCCCGCAACTCGGCGCGGTTAGCCGTGAGCACCGCTTCGTCCCGCGCCGCGCCGCGGGACGAGCGCTTGATGGCCGCGACGCCGGCGATCCCGGCAACCGCAGCGGGGATGAACAGCACCCAGTCCGTTGCCTGCGTGTCGAGCGCGGTCGCGTACGCCGCCGCCAGAAAGCCGCCGATCAACAGCAGATAACCGAGTGGCTTCATGCCGGCCCGTCTCCCCGTTTCGCCCGCGCGTTCACGTCAGGCCGCCGACAGCACGTAGTTCATCGCATAGCCGACGCCGACGAGCGCCTCGCCGACGATGAGTCCCGCGGCGATGGGTATGCCGACGTCGTCACTCCAGGACTTCCCGACGTAGCGATCGGCCAGCACCCGCCCCAGCGTGCCGAGGGAATAGGTGAGAATGATGCTGAAGGGCAGGTAGAAGCCCAGGCCCACGGTGATGCCGAGGCCGCCGAGGACGGCGGACAGCATGCCGCCGAGCACCGCGCCGGCGGCGTATTTCTCGACCGGCACGTCGCC
>CAZTAE010000254.1:0-3475 GCA_964611535.1 uncultured Woeseiaceae bacterium | reverse complement strand
TAGTTGCCGGGACGGCCGTAGTCGCCGAGGCCGATGGCCTCGTGATCGATGCAGTGCAGCCGCGCGATCGTCTCGTTCATCGAATCGAAGTAACGCGGCCGTTCGGCAGGCGCCACGTCCGGCAGGGTGCCGTCCCAGAAGATGCGCCCATCCACGTAATCCATGACGTAGAACCAGGTGCCGATGACGCTCTCGTCGGTGCACAGGCCGTAGACGTGGGCAACCGGATAGGACACTGTTTCGAGCGCCTGCAGCACGCGCGCCTCACGCTCCACCGCGTGCGCGCCCTTCAGCAGCCTGCCGGGCGGCTTGCGGCGCAGGACGTAGCTCTTCGACGGCGTCACCAGCCTGTAGGTCGGATTCGACTGCCCGCCGCGGAACTGCTCGACCGTGAGCGGGCCCGCGTATCCGGGCACGTTCGCGCGCAGCCACCCGTGCAGGCGCGCCTCATCGAAGCGATGGGCCTCGCGGACTGCCGTCGTGCCGCTGAATTCCGCCGCCCTTCTCACGTGGGGCCACGCTGCGGACGATCAGCCGATGGCATTGTCCCTCCTGAGGCTCGCGATTTCGGAGGCGCTGTAGCCGGCTTCCTCGAGCACCGCGAGCGTATCGGCGCCGGGCGGGCGCGGGCCCCCCGGTCTGGCCGGTGCCGTGCGGCTGAAGCGCGGGGCGGGCGCGTTCTGCACGATGCCGTCGACGTCGACGAAGGTCCCGCGCGCCGCGTTGTGCGGATGCCCGGCCGCTTCCCCGAGCGTCAGCACGGGCGCGAAGCAGACGTCACTGCCTTCGAGGAGCTCTCGCCATTCGTCCCGGCTGCGGCTGCGAAACGCCTCGGCCAGCGCGGCACGAAGCTGCGGCCATTTTCGTCTCGACTGCGGATCCGCGACTCCCGCGAGCCCGGCGTCGCCGAACTCGTCCGGGTCCAGCCCGAGCTTCTTCAGCAGCAGCGCGAAGAACGCCGGCTCCAGCGACCCGATGGCGACGTACTTGCCGTCGCGGGTTTCATACGTGTCATAGAAAGGCGCCGCGCCGGCCAGAAAGTTTTCCCCCGTCGCATCCGTGAACAGCCCCTGCGCGCGCAAGCCGAAGAACATCGCCAGCAGCGCCACTGAGCCGTCGACCATTGCCGCGTCCACGATCTGGCCGCGCCCGGAGCGGCCGGCCTCGATCAGTGCCGCGAGGACGCCTGCAAGCAGCAGCATGCCCCCGCCCCCGAAATCGCCGACCAGGTTGAGTGGCGGGACGGGCCTGCCGCCGGGAGAGCCGATGAGGTGCAGGACACCCGACAACGCGATGTAGTTGATGTCGTGGCCGGCCGCGTGCGCCAGCGGCCCGTTCTGGCCCCAGCCGGTCATGCGGCCGTAGACCAGGCGCGGGTTCCGCTCCAGGCAGACGTCGGGTCCGATGCCCAGCCGCTCCGCGGCGCCCGGCCGCATGCCTTCGATGAGCGCCGCCGAATCTTCCACCAGCCGCAGCAACACCGCGACGCCGGCCGCGCGCTTGAGGTTCAGGCGGACGGATCGCCGGTTGCGCAGCAGCGGGTCGCCTCGCGGGGCCGGCAGACCCGGAGCGCCCTCGCGCTCGATCCGGACGACCTCGGCGCCCATGTCGCCGAGCATCATGCCGCAGAAGGGCGCCGGGCCCAGGCCGGCGATCTCGATCACGCGCAACCCGGCCAGCGGCCCGCTCATTGTCTGTCGATCTCCATCGGCCGCCAGTATAGCGGCCGGGGCCCGAATCAGCGTGCCGCGCCGGGCGGCGCCACGAGCGCAGCCACCATCTCGTCGAGCGCTCGCCGCAGCAGCTCGATGTCGAACCCCGGATCGTGCGCCTCGCGGACCTTCAGCCCCCCGATCAGGCACACCAGCATCAGCGCCCGCGCCTCGGCAGCTGCCGGCGGCAGGCCATAGCCTCCCTTGTCGCGGCTCTGCGCAAGCCAGCCGCCGACCTCGGCCCGCACCGTCGCGTCGAACTTCCTGAGCGCCGCCCCGATCTGCGGGTCGCGGGTCGCCTCCGCCGACATCTCGAGAAACAGCGCGGGGCTCATGGCCTCCTCCGCGTCTTCGCCGCGTCCCTTGAGATGGTCGAGTATGCCCGCCGCCAGGTCGCGATCGGCGCGCAACCCGCGGATCCGCTTTCGCGTCAGCTCCAGCTGGTCCTCGATGATGGCGAGAATGATCGCGCTCTTGTTCTCGAAGTAGCGGTAGATGAGGCCGGGGCTCATGCCCGCGGTTTCCGCGATTTGCGCCATGCTTGCGGCGTGAAAGCCGCTGTTGACGAAGCAGGTCTTCGCGGCCGCCAGAATGCGCCCGCGTTGCGCCCGCGTGCGCGCCTGCGCCTTCGCTGTTTGCGGTTCGGTCACGTCAGTTCCACCCGCCGCCCAGCGCCTTGTACAGCGTCACGCGGTTCGTCTGCTGGGCGAGAATCGTGCTGATGAGGGCCTGCTCGGCCGTGTAGAGGGTGCGTTGCGCATCCAGCCGGACGAGGTAGCTGTCGCTGCCCGCCTCGTAACGGATTCGCGACAGCTCGTCCGCGCGTTCAGCCGCGGCCAGCAGCCGCTCCCGCGACGCCCTTTCTTCCGCGAGCGTATCGGTCAGCGCAAGCGCGTCCGCCGCCTCACGGAAGCCCGCCTGAATCGCCCGCTCGTACTGCGCCAGCGCGATGTCCCGTTCGGCTTCCGTGACCGCCAGGTTGCCGCGCAGCCGCCCGCCCTGGAAGATCGGCAGGTTGATCTGCGGAATGAAGGTCCAGAAGTCCGTGCCGCCCGAAAAAAGCTCGGAGAGCTCCTCGCTCGCCGTCCCGATGCTGCCGGTAAGGGTAATCGACGGGAAGAACGCGGCGCGCGCGGCGCCGATGCTCGCGTTCGCGGAACGCAGCGTGAACTCCGCCTGCAGCACGTCGGGGCGCCGCAGCAGCACCTGTGAAGGCAGCTCCGGCGGCAGCGCGTCGAGTCCGCTGACCTGGAGGTCGACCGGCGCCGAGAGCAGGTCCTGCTCGAGCGGCGCGCCGACGAGCAGGCGGAGCGCGTTGATGTCCTGGGCCACCTGCCCGGCGAAAAGCCAGACGTCCGCCCGCGCCGTCTCGAGCTCGATCTCGGCCTGGCTCACCTCCAGGCTGCTCGCCGCGCCGAGTTCGAAGCGCTTTTCCGTCAGGTCCAGCTCCTCCTGCCGGTTCACCAGCGCCGCTTCCGCGATGCGCTTGAGCTCGCGGTCTGCGAGCAGCGTGAGGTACGCGTTGGCCACTTCCGCGACCAGGGCCAGCTGCACGCTGCGCTGCGCCTCCACCTCGGCGAAATAGGCCCGCAGGGCCGCCTCGCTCAGGTTGCGCACGCGGCCGAACAGGTCCAGCTCGTAGGCAGTGACGCCCAGCTCCACGCTGTGAGTCTGGCTGAAGAGGACGGCGCTGGCGCTGCCACCCCCGCCGCGCGTCGTTGTGCCGGTAACGTCGAGCGACGGCACGCGGTCCGCGCGCTGAA
>CAZTAE010000253.1:0-3483 GCA_964611535.1 uncultured Woeseiaceae bacterium | reverse complement strand
TTTCGCGAGGACCTGAATCTCCGGCGCAACGAGGAGCTCGGTAACCTGCAACGCTCGCTGCTGAAGGAAGTTCAGGAATATGCAGAGGCCGAGGGTTACGATCTGGTCGTAGGCGACGGTGTCCTCTACGCGAGCTCCGCCGTGAACATCACGGAGGGCGTGTTGCGCGTCATGGAGCAGAATTTCCAGGCCGCCGGCAATTAGGAGAGGACCTGATATTCCCCGTGCTGCCGTATCGACCGCGGCGGCCGGATTTTCGCTACCGCTTTTCATAGAATAACGCCTTCGAAAGGTGATGGCGCGGCCATCGCGCGCGGCGACGGAAGCGGGGCGTGCCGCGGGTTGCCGACAGATGCCCTGCGAGCGGAGCACCCATGCAGCTGAGGCTTGGTGAACTGGCGCGGCGATTCGGCTGCGAACTCCTCGGTGATCCGGAGTCGGCGGTGAGCCGCGTCGCTACGCTGGCCAATGCCGATCCGGACGCCATCAGCTTTCTGGCCAATTCGGCGTACAGGCAGGAGCTGCAGTCGACCCGCGCCGGCGCCGTCATCCTGCGCGAGCAGGACGCGGAAGCCTGTCCCGTCCCGGCGCTCGTGTGCCCCGGACCTTACGAGACCTATGCGCGGGTCGCCTCCCTGTTGCATCCGGCCCCGGCATACCCGCCGGGTGTCGACCCTTCCGCGGTCGTGGCCGTGTCCGCGTCGATCGCTTCCGGCGCGCACGTATCGGCCAACGCCGTGGTCGGCGAGGATGCCGTGATCGCCGAGGGTGTCGTGATCGGTCCCGGCGCCGTGGTCGGCCCCCGATGCCGGGTCGGCAGTGGTACACGGCTGCACGCGAACGTCACGCTGGTCGAGGACGTCACGCTCGGCGAACGTTGCATCGTTCATTCCGGTGCCGTCATCGGCTGCGACGGCTTCGGCAACGCCCGCAGCGATTCCGGCTGGATCAAGGTGCCGCAGGTGGGCGGGGTGCGCATCGGCGACGACGTCGAGATCGGCGCGAACACGACCATCGATCGCGGCGCCATCGAGGACACGGTGATCGAGAACGGCGTCAGGCTCGACAATCTCATCCAGATCGCGCATAACGTGCGCATCGGCGAGCATACAGCGATGGCATCGCTGTCCGGCGTATCGGGCAGCACGGTGATCGGCAAGCGCTGCATGTTCGGCGGACAGTCGGGCATCGTGGGGCACATCCGGATCTGCGACGACGTGGTGATCGGGGGGGCGACGATGGTCTCGAAGGACATCACCGAGCCGGGCTTCTATACCGCCAGCTTTCCGGCGGAAAAGGGTGCGGAATGGAAGCGCAAGGTCGCGCGGTTCCGCCGGCTCGGCGATCTCGCGAACCGCATTGCGCGGCTCGAGAAAGGCGGGGAGAGAGAATGAGCGAGGGCGGGTCGGCCATGGACATCACGGAGATCATGGAATGGCTGCCGCACCGGTATCCCTTCCTGTTGATCGACGGCGTCGCCAGCTGCGAGCCGGGCAAGCGGTTGTCGGCCTGGAAGAACGTCACGATCAACGAGCCCTGCTTTCAGGGACACTTTCCGGGCCGACCCGTCATGCCCGGAGTCCTGATCATCGAGGCGATGGCGCAGGCCGGTGGCGTGCTCTCCTACATGACTGCCCGCGAACAGGACCCGCACGCGATCTACTACCTCGCGGCCGTCGACGAAGCGCGCTTTCGCTCCCCCGTGGTACCGGGTGACAGGCTCGAGATCGAGGTGGCGGTCGACAACGTGAAGCGCGGCGTGTGGTTCTATTCCTGCGCCGCGAACGTCGGCGACAGGTGCGCCGTGACGGCGCGGATCGTCTGTGCTCCCGGGCGCGGGCGGTGAGGGTCCACTCGACGGCAATCATCGCTCCCTCAGCGGTCCTCGCCGACGATGTCGAAGTGGGTCCCTACACGATCATCGGGGATGACGTCGAGATCGGCAGCGGCAGCAGGATCGGCTCGCACGTGGTCATCGCCGGCCCGACGCGCATCGGCCGGGACAACCGCATCTATCAGTTCTCGTCGATCGGCGACGATCCGCAGGACAAGAAGTACGCGGGAGAGCCGACCCGCCTCGAGATCGGCGAGCGGAACACGATCAGGGAATACTGCACGATCAGCCGCGGCACCGTTCAGGACGAGGGCGTGACGCGCATTGGTGACGACAACTGGATCATGGCCTACGTGCACATCGCGCACGACTGCCGTATCGGCAGCGAGACCATACTCGCGAACAACGCGACGCTCGCCGGTCACGTGCACGTGGGCGACTGGGCGATCTTTGCCGGCTTTTCCGGCGCGCACCAGTTCTGCCACATCGGTGCGCACAGCTTTCTCGCGATGTACTGCGGCGTCAACCGGGACGTGCCGGCGTACACGATGATGCAGGGCCAGCCCGCCGAGCCGCGGGGCATCAACAGCGAAGGCCTCAAGCGGCGCGGCTTCAGCGCGGAACAGATTCGCAACATCCGGAACGCCTATCGAATCGTCTACCGCAAGGGGCTGAAGCTGGCGGAAGCGATCGAGCAGATAGAGGCGCTGGCCGCCGAACAGCCGGAGCTCGAGCTGTTTCTGGAATCGCTGCGCGCCTCCGACCGCGGCCTTGCGCGCTGACGTTGCCGGCCGGCCAGATGCGCATCGGTGTGGTCGCAGGCGAGGCATCGGGCGATGCCCTCGGCGCCGGGCTGATACGCGCAATCTCCGCGATCGATCCCGGCTGCGAGTTCGAAGGCGTCGCGGGCCCGGCGATGCAGCAGGCGGGCTGCGTCGCGTGGGAGGAGTCGGAGGCGCTGTCGGTCATGGGCCTCGTCGAGCCCCTGCGGGAAATACCGCGGCTGCTCCGGCTGCGCCGTTCCCTGATCGCGCGCTGGAGCGAGCGGCCGCCCGCCGTCTTCGTCGGCATCGACTCGCCGGACTTCAACCTGGGGCTCGAGATCGCCTTGCGCAAGCGAGGCATTCCGACGGTCCAGTACGTCGGCCCGACCGTCTGGGCCTGGCGTCCCGGCCGGGTGGGGACGGTCGCGAAGGCCGCCGACAAGGTGCTCTGCCTGCTGCCGTTCGAGAAGACCTTCTACGACCGGCACGGCATCCCCGCGGATTTCGTCGGCCATCCGCTGGCGGACGTCACGCCCTCCGGGCTGTCACGGGAAGCGGAGCGCGAGCGCCTGGGGCTCGGCCCCGGCCCGGTCGTTGCCGTGCTGCCCGGCAGCCGGCGGAACGAGGTGACGCGGCTCGGGCCGCTGTTCGCCGCCGCCTGCCGCGAACTGCGGCGGGGCCACGCCGACCTGCAGTTCGTCGCGCCGATGGCGACCGGCGGCGTGCGCAACCAGTTCGAGACGCAACTCGAGGACGCGTCCGTCGCCGCGCACGTCCGGCTCGTGGACGGCAATGCCGCCGGGGCCATTGCCGCAGCCGACGTCGTGCTACTGGCCTCCGGCACGGCGGCGCTGCAGGCGGCGCTGCTGGCGCGGCCGATCGTGG
>CAZTAE010000252.1:0-3484 GCA_964611535.1 uncultured Woeseiaceae bacterium | reverse complement strand
CTCATCGGCGGACGCGCGAAGGTCGCTGTAGACCAGCTCGTGGATTCCCAGCGATACCACGTCGCCGTCCTTTAGCCGGTACTTCTTGACGCGCTCGTCGCCCACGAAAACACCGTTCGTGCTGTTGAGGTCCTCGATCGCGCAGCCGTACTCGTCGCTGATCAGCTGCGCGTGGTGCCGGCTGACAAACTTGCTCTGGATGTAGATTTCGTTGTCGGGGGACCGGCCGATGATGATGCGCCCGGCGCCGAAGTAGTGTTCGGCGACCGTCTCGCCCTGGTTGCGGACCTCGATGCGCATCAGGTGTTCGGCACGCCGGGTCTCCGAAGCGGGGGAGGTCTGCGGAAAAGCCCCCACGCTCAGTTCGTGTTCTTTCCAGTTCAGCTCGGCCACGGCGGACTTGACCTCCTGCGAGCTGATCGTCTTGACGTTCTCGGCGAACGCGCACAACAGCGCCGTATCGCAGAGCGTGTTGATGAGGCGCGGCACGCCACCCGTGTAGCGGTAGATGAGATCGAAGGCGTCGTCGCGGATCAGGTCCGTCGCCTTACGGCCGGCGATCGTGAGGCGGTGTTCGATGTACTCCCGCATCTCCCGCCGGTCCAGCGGGCCGACGTGAAAGCGCAGGCGCACACGCTGCACGAGCTGCTTGAGGTCGGGTGAATCCAGCGTTTCCTTCAGCTCGGGCTGGCCCGCCAGGATGATGCGCAGCACCTTTTCCTTGTGGGTTTCGATACCGGAAATGAGCCGGATCTCTTCCAGCACCTTGCTGCTCAGGTTCTGCGCCTCGTCCACGATCAGCACGACCTTCTTGCCCTGGGCGTACTGGTCGATCAGGAACATGTTCAGGGTGTCCAGCAGCTCGACCTTGCGCTGCTGGAAGGGCTTGAAGCCGAACTCCGTCAGCACCGCCTGCAGGAACTGGCTCGGGCTCAGCTGGGTCTGGGAGACCATGGCGTAGACGACGCTGTCGTCCAGTTCGGCCAGGAACGACTGCAGCAGGGTCGTCTTGCCGGAGCCGATCTCGCCCGTGATGACGACGAAGCCGTCCGCCAGCCAGATGGTCGATTCCATGTAGGCCTTCGCGCGGGCGTGCTGCTTGCTCCAGTAGACGAACTCCGGATCGGGCGTCAGCCGGAACGGCTGCTCCTTGAGGTTGAAATGCGCGAGGTACGACATCTGACGTACGGGCCATCCTCTGGTCGGGAGAAAAAGTCCTTTGAGATCAAGCCGCAAGCCCCGAAAAGACGAGGCCGGACCGCTAGTGTACCCGCATTGAGACGGCACGGCCTAGCGGCGAGTTCACGAACTGGCGTGTGAGGCAGGCGGCCTCGGACGCCGCACGAGGGGGCTGGCCGGGGCGACGTGCGGCCGCCGGCGGGGACCTCACGCCAGCAGCTTCAAGCCCTCGGCGACCGCCCGATCGCGCGCTTCGGCATCCGGCGCCACGACCGTCAGGTGGCCGAGCTTGCGGCCCGGCCGTTCCGCCTTGCCGTAGTCGTGCAGGTGGAATCCCTCCGCCAGCAGTGCTTCCGCGCTCCGCGGCATGGTACCGATCAGGTTGATCATCCCGGCATGGCCGACGCAGGCCGTGTCGCCGAGCGGCATGCCCAGGACGGCGCGAAGGTGGTTTTCGAACTGGCTGGTTTTCGCACCCTCGATCGTCCAGTGGCCGGAGTTGTGCACCCGCGGGGCAAACTCGTTGGCCAGGAGGGCGTCGCCGACGGCGAACAGCTCGAGCGCCAGTACGCCCACGTAGTCGAGAGCGTTCAGCAGGCCCTCCAGGTACCGGCGCGCCGCACCGGCCTGCGACGCCGATTCCGCCGGCGCCCGGGAGACCCTCAAGATGCCCCGCTCGTGGACGTTCTCGGTCAGTGGATAGACGGCCAGCTCGCCGTCGGGGCCGCGCGCCCCGATGACGGAAAGCTCGCGGTTGAAAGTCACGAGTTGCTCGGCGATGCACGGGCGGACGCCGAGCCGTTGCCACGCCTCATCGACGTCGCGATCACTGCGGATCGTCGCCTGGCCCTTGCCGTCGTACCCGAGCCGCCGAGTTTTCAGCACCAGCGGCAGGCCCAGCGTGTCGACGGCGGCGCGCAGGCCGTTCACCGATTCCACCGGGCGCCACGGTGCGACGGGAATGTCGAGGCGCTCGAACAGCATCTTTTCCTCGAGCCGGTCCTGCGCCAGCCGCAGCGCTTCCGGCGGTGGCCGAACCGGCACGCGGGCGGACACCGTCTCGATCGATGCGACCGGGATGTTCTCGAACTCGTAGGTGACGACTTCGCTGCATTCGGCGAGGCGGTTCAGCGCACCCCGGCAGTCGAAGGGCGCGGAGAGCACTTCGCCGGCTGCCCGCGCCGGCGGCTCGGCCGCGGGATCCTGGAACAGACACTCGACGTCGATGTTCCTGCCGGCGAAGCCGAGCATCTGGCCGAGCTGGCCGCCCCCGATGATGCCGACTTTGCGCACGACCTACGCGTCGGACGTCGGGTCCGGCTTCGCGAGCACCTCGTCGGTCTGACGCCGGCGAAATTCCTCGAGCGCCGAGGCGATGCGGGCGTCACCGAGTGCGAGGATCGACGCTGCGAGCAGCGCGGCGTTTATGGCGCCGGCCTTACCGATCGCCATGCTGCCGACGGGAACGCCCGCCGGCATCTGCGCGATCGACAACAGCGAATCCATGCCGTTCAGCGCCTTCGAACGGACCGGTACGCCGAGGACCGGCAGGCGCGTCTTCGATGCCGCCATCCCCGGCAGGTGTGCGGCACCGCCGGCGCCTGCGATGATGACCTTGAGCCCGCGCTCTGCTGCGGTCGCCGCGTACTCGAACAGCAAATCGGGGGTGCGATGCGCGGAGACCACCTGGATGTCGTGCGGAACGCCCAGGCGCTCCAGCGTCTCGGCCGCATGGCGCATGGTCTCCCAGTCGGACCGCGAGCCCATGATGACGCCGACGAGCGCGCTCAACGCGTTGCCTCCTCGGGCAGCGCTGTCTCCTCTCGCGACGCCGCGGCTGCGAGCTCTTCACGCACGACCCGGAAGATCCGCCGCCGCACCACGCGCGCTGCCTGCTCGCTGCGGGCCGCGTCGAGGTCGCGCAGCAGGTGCGCGAGCGTCGGGCTCGGCCGCCCTGTCAGCTCGGCAAAGGCCTGCAGACCCGCGGCTCCGTCCCCGACGATGCGATCGCGCCACTCCTCGGCGGCATGGAAGGCTTCAGTGGCAATGCGGTCGCGGCGGCCCAGAGCGTCGAGGGAGGAGGCGATGGCGTCGGCGTCCGCAGCGCGCATGAGCTTGCCGATCAGCTGTCGCTGCCGGCGCAGCGCCGCGCGCGAGCGCATGCGCCGCGCCTCGCCGACCGCCATACGCAGCGGCTCCTCGAGAGGAACCTGCTCGAGCTCCGAGTCCTTCAGCCGGATGAGCTGTTCGCCCATGGCCTGCAGCGCCAGCGACTCTCTCTTGCGCGCGCTTTTGCTGGGCATCA
>CAZTAE010000251.1:0-3488 GCA_964611535.1 uncultured Woeseiaceae bacterium | reverse complement strand
ACTCGATCTTGTTGTTGAGATCGAGGGAGTCGGCGGCGCCGTACCGGTCCACCTGCACGGAGTGGTCGATGACCAGCTCCGCCGGCGAAAGCGGATTGATACTGTCGGCGCTGCCGCCGAGCTTCACCACGGCGTCGCGCATCGCGGCGAGGTCGACCACCGCCGGCACGCCGGTGAAGTCCTGCAGGATGACGCGGGCGGGGGTAAAGGAGATCTCGGTGCTCGGGACTGCCTCCGCGTCCCAGCTCGCGAGCGCCAGGATGTCCTCGCGCGTCACGTCCCGACCGTCCTCGTGGCGGAGCAGGTTTTCCAGGAGGATCTTTAGCGAGTAGGGCAGCCGCTCGACGTGTCCCTTCCGCACGGCGTCCAGCCGGTAGATCTCGTACTGCCTGCCGTCAACGTCGAGCGTTGAACGAGCGCCGAAGCTGTCCTTCATAGCATCTCTCCGGGAAAGACCAGATTATTCGAGCCGGCCATGCGGCAACCGAAAGCGAGGCTGCGCGGCGATTGCGTGGCGGCGAGGGCCGGCATTATAACGAATACCGGCCGGCGATTTCCGGCGGGATGGAAACGGCGGCGGTGCGGCTCAGCCCGCGGCCCGGCATGCGCCCGCAGCGGTCCGGGCGCGCTCGATCACGGCGCCGCCGAGGCAGCAATCGCCCCGGTAGAAGACCACGAACTGCCCGGGCGCGACGGCGCGCTGCGGTGCGTCGAACGCGACGGCTAGTCTTCCTTCGCCCGTTCGCCGCACGCGGCAGGGCTGGTCCGCCTGGCGGTAACGGATCTTCGCGCCACAGCGCAGCGCCGCGCCGCGGGAGAGTTCCGGCGGCTCGTTGCCGATCCAGGAGACATCGGTCGCTTCCAGGCCGTCGCTGTACAGCAGCGGGTCCTCGCCCTGCACGACGATGAGCGCGTTCTCGACGGGGTCCTTTGCCGCAACGTACCACGGCGCGTCGCCGGCATCGCGCCGGCCGCCGATGCCGAGTCCCTGTCGTTGGCCGATCGTGTAATACACGAGCCCGCGGTGCTGGCCGAGGGTCCGCCCCTCCGGCGTCCGGATGGGGCCCGGCTGAGCCGGCAGATACGTCGCGAGGAACTCGCGGAAGGGACGCTCCCCGATGAAGCAGATACCGGTACTGTCTTTCTTGTCGCAGACCTCGAGCCCGTGGTCCCGCGCGCGCATCCGGACCTCGGTCTTCGTCAGGTCGCCCAGCGGAAACACGGTCTCGGCGAGCGCGTCGGCGCCGACGGCGCTCAGGAAATAGCTCTGGTCCTTCGCCTCGTCCGCGGCCTTGCAGAGCGCAGGCTCGCCGTCGACGATGCGGATCCGGGCGTAATGGCCGGTGGCCAGGCGCGCTCCGCCCAGCCGCTTCGCATATTCGCGGAATGCGCCGAACTTGATCTCGCGGTTGCAGAGCACGTCCGGATTCGGCGTGCGGCCGGCGCGGTACTCGGCGAGGAAGTGCGCGAACACGCGGTCCCGGTATTCCCGCGCGAAGTTGACGTGATGCAGCGGGATGCCGATCTGCTCCGCAACCCGGCGAGCGTCCTGCAGGTCGGAGGCGGCCGTGCAGTAGCCGTCGTCGTCCTCCCAGTTGCTCATGTGCAGCGCCTGGACCTCGGCGCCCTGTTCCCTGAGAAGCAGGGCGGCGACCGCGGAGTCGACGCCGCCGGACAGGCCGACGATCACGCGTTCGCCGGCGACGTCGCGGGGTTGCATGTTGGAGGTCGTGCCCATCGGCACGATTTTATCACCGGCAGCGCAGCAGGTCGGTGGGTAACACGCCAGCGATGGGACCGTGTCAGATACCGAGCTGACGGAATTCGGTTTCTACTTCGCTGGCGTGCCAGATTTCGTCGAACAGCCCGCCGTATATCTTCGCCACGGACGGCTCGTAGGTATCGGCGATCCCTTCCCAGCGATCCGCCTGCAGGCGGTAAACGAGCGCGCTTTCGTCGGCGATGCAGAAAGACTCGACGTGCGTGCGCAGGTCTTCCCTGACGTGGCGGAACTCGATGTAGGTATTCAGGCGGCGTGCCAGGTTGACGAAGTTGTTGCCGGTCTTGACCGCACGCGAGGGATTGGCGATCAGCACCCTGATCCTGCCGTAACCCTGGGACAGGACGAGGCGCTTGACGACTTCGAGGAAGTCGGGGTCGTCGTATATGCCCGGCTCGAGATCCTGCGTGAAGATGGAAATGCGCCGGCTCGCCTCGCTCGCGACTTCGACGACGGCCTGCCGCATCTCTTCCTGAGTGGAAATGACCCAGCGCCGACCTTTTTTCCGAGCCTGTTCCATTGCTTGCCGTTCTCGATCTTGTCCTGCAGGTTCCAGTGCTGTCGCTACCGAACGATCACTGCTGTTGCGCATGTGTCCGGAGCAGTCCGGGATGGCACGGCGCGGATTGAATATCGGCGACTGTTGCTCTGCTTGTGCCTCTGCTAACGACGGTTCCCGGTAACGTTGCGCGCGCGTGCATGTAACGCCAGTGCCAGAAGTGTCATGCATCTTAAGGGCAGCGATACTTCGTCGTTGCCAACTGCGTCACGTTTTGCAGAGTGTATTTCATCGAAAGGAAAAGGCCGTGCGGGACCGCCTTTTTATTTCACAATGTGGAATATTTTCCCAGCTTTGCAGAAAGTTGCGCGGCGACATTGCCGAGCGTGCCGGTCGGACGCACCGGCGCTCAATTCATGCCGCGTTTTGCGAGGTCAGCGGCGACGCCGGTATAGCCTGCGGGGGTCAACTCGAGCAGGCGCTGCCGGGCCTGCTCCGGGATTTCGAGGCTCGCAATGAAGCCGTGCAGCACCTCGCGCGTCACCGGCTGCCCGCGGGTCAGGGCCTTCAGCTTCTCGTACGGCTGCTCGATGCCGTAGCGCCGCATCACGGTCTGTATCGCCTCGCCGAGCACTTCCCAGCAGTCCTCCACGTCGCGCCGGATGGCCTCAGGATCCGGCTGCACTCTGGCCAGACCGCGTTGCGCGGCTTCGAGCGCGATGAGGGAATGCGCGATGGCCGTGCCGAAGTTCCTGAGGGCGGTGGAATCGCTCAGGTCCCGTTGCCAGCGCGACACGGGGAGCTTTTCAGCGAAGTGACCGAGCAGCGCCGAGGAGATGCCGACGTTGCCTTCGGCGTTCTCGAAGTCGATCGGGTTGACCTTGTGGGGCATGGTCGACGAGCCGACTTCCCGGTCGTGGACGCGCTGGCGGAAATAACCCAGGGATATATAGCCCCACATGTCGCGACACAGGTCGAGCAGTATCGTGTCGTAGCGCATGAGGGCGTGCGCGTAATCCGCGATCCAGTCGTGAGGCTCGATCTGCGTGGTGTGCAGATTCGGCTCGAGGCCCAGCGAGTGGACGAAGCGCTGGCTCAGTGCCGGCCAGTCGACGTCGGGGTAGGCCGCGACGTGCGCGTTGAAATTGCCCACCGCGCCGTTCCACTTGCCGCGGATGCGCACGGCGGAGAACTGCTGCTGTGCCCGCA
>CAZTAE010000250.1:0-3500 GCA_964611535.1 uncultured Woeseiaceae bacterium | reverse complement strand
ACTGATGTCCCAGACGTTGACGATGTCCTCGTTGAAGTCGAGCAGCACCTCGCAGCGATCGCCGCCGTTGATGCATTGCGTGTCCTTGCGCGTGTCGCTGATGGCGATCGACGAGGCGTCGTGCATGTAGCCGTTGATGGAGGCGCCGGCGACGAAGACCGGATCGGCCGGGTCGGCGAGGGAATAGCCGCGGTGCCTGCCGTCGCCGATGTTGGAGCCGGAAATGGCCAGGAGCGGCGGCTCGCCGCTGAGCGACAGGCCGGTACTGTAATCGGTGTTCGTGGCGTAGACGTTGTGCGCGCTGAAGTAGTCGCTCTGGTGGCTCACTTTGCGGATCGAGTGCGGCAGGCCGGACAGATCGATGACGAACAGGCCATCGGTCGAGCCGTCGGTGGTGACGTAGGCGTAAGCGCGCCAGCGCCCGGCCTGCTCGTCGTGCAACTGGTAGACCTTGATGTCGCGCCACCCCGCCGTCTGACCGTCCACGAAGCCGACTTCGGCGGGATCTTCCGGGTCGGTGACGTCGATAACGGCGGTGCCGACGTCGTAGCCCACGAGCGCGTACTCGCGGCCGGTATTGAGATCGACGAAGCCCCAGACGTCCGTGGCCGAGCCGGCTGGCGCGCTGACGTCTTCGAAGGCGAAGTGCGCCAGCAGGTCCACCGCCTCGCATTCGAGATCCCCGGCCATGCCGCCGCTGCAGGGGGCGGCGGCGGCGCCGCTCTTCAGCTTGCCGTGCAGGGCCATCAGCTTCGCTGCTTCGGCCGCTTTCGGCCCCTCCATGGACTTGCGGTCCGGCACGACGTTGAAGCCGCGTCCGGCGAGCAGCTCCCGGTACCCGGAGGGCACGCCGAGCAGCGTCGAGATGCCGTCCGGGTCCGCGACGAAGCCCGGCAGGCGGAAACCGCCGACGACCTCGCCCAGCCCGCTGACGACGAGGAACAGGCTCTCGGGCTCCTCGACCGGGTAGGTGCCGGCGGCGACGCGGATCTCGGCGCCCTTGCCGGCCACCGAGAGGGCGTAGCCGATGGAGGCGCAGGGCGCAGCCGGCTCCAGGCAGTCGCCGCGGTCGACGCCGTCTTCCGCCACGTAGAGCGGGTCGTCGGCGCCGCTGTGCGCGTGCACGGCGTCGGCGGTCAGCAGCGCCGGCAAGGCAAGGACAGCGATTGCGCGCTTGAAATGGAACATCGGGCAGCCCCCGCCGCCGGTCTCCGGCATGGCCTCGCCGTGAACGACGGCGTTCTCTATATTAAACTCATCGACCCGCAGCGGCGGGGATAGTTGCAGAAGAGCGCCGATAGCGGCTCGATCGCACCCGATTACCACTACAACGCCGGCAGGGAGGCAAGTTGCGCAAGGCCAGCGGTCCGTTGCTGTTCCGGGCAGGGAAGGGCGCGTTCGAGGAGATCCGGGCCCGGGGCTTTTCGGCGGAGCGCATCGGCACGATTGCCGGCGCTTCCGGCGGCGCCAAGTGGCTGGTGCTCTCGCAGCTCGACCGCGTCATCATCGAGCGGATCCTGCCGGAGCTCACGGGGCCGGTGCACCTGATCGGCTCCTCGATCGGCGCCTGGCGCTTCGCCTGTTACGCGCAAGGCGCCCCGCTGGCGGCGCTCGAACGTTTCGAGGCGGCCTACCTCGAGCAGAGCTACAGCGCGAGGCCGACGGCCGCGGAGGTCTCGACGAAGAGCCGCGAGATCCTGAGCCACGTGCTCGGGCCCCGAGGCGCCGACGAGATCGTCGCGCATCCGCACCTGCGTTCCCACGTGCTCACGGTGCGCAGCCGCTTCCTGACCTCCAGCGAGTACCGGCCTTTTCTCGCCTGCGGGCTCGTCGCCGCCGCGGTCGCCAACGCCGTCAGCCGGCGCACGCTCGGTGCCTTCTTCGCCCGCGGCCTCTTCTACGATCCGCGCGACCTGCCGCCTTTCTACGACGCGCCGGACTTTCCGCTCGACCGCGTCGAGCTGACCCGGGACAACCTGAGCGAGGCGATCATCGCCTCCGGGTCGATTCCAATGGTGCTCTCGGGCGTGCGCGACATCCCGGGTGCGCCGCCGGGCATCTATCGCGACGGCGGAGTCATCGACTATCACCTGGACCTGCCGATGAGCGAACCGGATCGGCTCACGCTGTTTCCGCACTTCTTCGGTCAGCTCGTGCCCGGCTGGTTCGACAAGAGCCTGCGCTGGCGCCGGCACAATCCGCTGCACACGGACCGGACCCTGCTGATCTGCCCCTCGCCCGATTTCGTCGCGCGCCTGCCCGGCGGCAAAATTCCGGACCGGACCGACTTCGTCCGCATGGAACCGACGCAGCGGGTCGCCACCTGGCGCGAGGTCGTCGACGCCTGCAGCGAGCTGGCGGACGATCTCGCCGACGTGCTGGAGCACGACCGGCTTCCGGCGCGGCTGGAGCCGTTGTGCTAGGCTCGCGGCGATAAGAAGAAGTTCGGGGCAGAATTTGGAATCGGGGACGGAGGCTGCGCAACGGGCCGCCGGAGAAGCGCGCGCCGCGGCCGCGGCAGGCGAGCTTGCAAGGGAGGGCGCGGCCGGTGCGTGAAGCCGTGCCGCCGCACGGAATACAGCCCTACCCGGAGCTGACGTGGACCGCCGTCATCCTCGGCTGGCTCCTCGGCATCATCATCGCCATCTCGATCGGCTATGCGGCACTGATCCTCGGGTTTTCCATCGAGGGCTCCGAGCTCGCGGCGATACTCGGCTTCGGCATCCTGCGCGGCATCCTGCGGCGCAAGAGCATCATCGAGAACAACATCGTCCAGACGGTGGCGAGCGCCGTCAACGCCGCCTCTTCAGGCATGATGTTCTCCGTCCCGGCGATCTTCATCCTCGGCTACGGCGACCGCTTCGATCCCGTCCTGCTGACCTTCGGTTGCATCGCCGGCGCCTACCTCGGGATCGCATTCATCATCCCGCTGCGCCGACACATGATCGACTACGAGCGGCTGACGTATCCCGGCGGCGTCGCCGTGGCCACCATCCTGAAGTCCCCCGGCGCCGGCGTCAGGAAGGCGGTCATCCTGCTGGGCGCGGCGGCGGTCAGCGCCATCGCGCAGTTCGTCTCGCAGCAGACCGGCTTCGTCTACTGGAACTTCGGTGCCGTCATCGGCCTGCCGGATTACATGAACGGCATCTGGTACCTGTCCCTGCTCACGATCGGCGTCGGCTTCATTGCCGGCAGGGGCGGCGTCGCATTCATCATCGGCGGGTTCGTGGCATACTGGTTCCTCTCGCCCATGCTCGCCCTCACGGACAGCTTTCCGCTGGACCGTGCCGGGGAAATCGTTAACGACCCGGACCGCCTGCGCGACCTGCTGTACCGGCCGCTGGGCATCGGCATGCTGATCGGGGGTGCGCTCATGGGGGTCGCGCTCGCCTTCCCGCTGATCGTGAGCACCGTCCGTTCCATGCAGGGGGCGGCGAAGGCGGGTCCGGCCGCCGACGAGATGCCGATCAAGCTGCTGTACTTCGCGATCGCCGGGGCGG
>CAZTAE010000249.1:0-3511 GCA_964611535.1 uncultured Woeseiaceae bacterium | reverse complement strand
CGCCTCGAGATCGGCCGCGAATGCCCGCAGGACCTGTGCGATTTCCTGCTGGACCACTTCTCGCTCACCGGCAATGACCTCTACGCCGTCGACGGGCCCGTCAATCTCAACCGGCTCGCGGCCATCTGCGACACGGCCAATCGCCCCGAGCTCTGCTACCCGCCGTTTACCCCGGGCCTGCCGGCGGTGTTGCGGACCGATCAGGACCTTTTCTCCATTCTGCGGAAGCAGAACCTGCTCTTGCACCACCCCTACCAGTCCTTCGGGCCGGTCATCGACTTCGTCGCGACCGCCGCGAAGGACCCGAACGTCCTCGCGATCAAGCAGACGCTGTACCGCACCGGCTCGGATTCGCCCTTCGTTACACACCTGGTGGACGCCGCCCGGGCGGGCAAGGAAGTAACCGTCGTGGTCGAGCTCATGGCGCGCTTCGACGAGGCCGCCAACATTTCGGTGGCGACCCGCCTGCAGGAGGCAGGCGCACACGTCGTCTACGGACTCGTCGGCTACAAGACACACGCGAAGATGACTCTCATCGTCCGCCGCGAACAGGGCACGCTGCGCCGCTACGTGCACCTCGGCACCGGTAACTATCATCCCGGCACCGCCCGCGTCTACACCGACTACGGCTTCCTGAGCTCCGGCCGCCAGCTCGGCGAGGATGTGCACAGGATCTTCATGCAGCTCACGAGCCTCACCAAGGCGCAAGGGCTGCACAGGATCGTCCTGGCGCCGTTCAACCTGTTCGAGGAGCTTGTGCGCCGCGTCGACCGCGAGATCGACGTCGCCCGGTCCGGCGGCGAGGGCCGCATCATCGCGAAGGTCAACGCGCTGATCGAACCGCAGATCTGCGACGCGCTCTACCGGGCATCGGCGGCGGGCGTCGAGATCGACCTGATCGTGCGCGGCATCTGCGCCCTGCGCCCGGGCGTGCCGGGGCTGTCGGACAACATACGCGTGCGCTCGATCGTCGGCCGCTTCCTCGAACATTCGCGCGTCTATTACTTCCGCAACAACGGCCAGGACGAGTACTTCTGCTCGAGCGCCGACTGGATGGACCGGAACTTCTTCCGGCGGGTGGAAACCAGCTTCCCGGTCCGCCGGCGTGCGCTCGCGGCTCGGCTCCGGTCGGACCTCGAACTGTTCCTCGCCGACAACTGCCAGGCATGGGCGCTGCAGGGCGACGGCAGCTACGTGAAGCTCAGTCCCGGCAGCGACGCGGAAGCGATTTCGGCCCAGGCGGCGCTGCTGGACGAGCTCGCCGCCACCGGCGCGAAGTCGTGAAGCAGGGATTGCGCCATCGGCAGCCGGAGAGACAGTCAGGAGAATCGCAGCACGAATCCCGCCTTCCGCAGGTAGGCGCGTTCCCGCGCCAGCTCCGCTTCGGTCAGCGGATTGCTCCGGAGCCAGCCGCGAGCGAACTTCAGCCGCAGGTCCGTCTTGCTGGCCCTGAGCGCGACGGCGGCCAGCGGACCGTCGCTGCGGCTGCGGTTCAGCAGCACTGCCAGGCGCAGCAGCACCGCGAGCCTCGAGGCCGGCGTGCGCCATGCGGCCGGCAGCTTGCGGGCAGCCCGCATGTCGATGTCCCGCCGCTGGCTCGCGATGAGAAATGCCAGCATCTGCTGTTCGGCGTGCGGAAAGCCCGGCAGGTCGGCGTTCGCGACGATATAGGCGCCATGACGCTGATAGCCGTCATGGGAAATGTCGAGACCGATCTCGTGCAGCCGCGCCGCCCATTCGAGCAGCTTTGACGCCAGTGCGGAATCCAGCTTCCAGGCCGGCGCGCACTGCTCCAGCAGCGCCGCCGCCGTGCTTCTCACCCGTTCGGCCTGCGCCGCATCGATCGAATAGCGAAGCGCCATGGCCCGGACGCTACGTTCCCGCGCATCCTCGTGCTGCAGCCGGCCGAGCTGGTCGTAAAGCAGGCCCTCTCGCAACCCGCCGTCCGAGATCCGGAGCCGGTCGATGCCGAGGACGCTGAACAGCTCCGCGAGGATCGCGAGTCCGCCCGGCCACACTTCGGCCCGCGACGGCGGCAATCCCGGCAGGTTCAGCTCGGACGTGCTGCGGAACTCCAGCACCCGGGCCACGAGGGCCTCCACGGCGGCACGCTCGAGGTCCGCCGTCTCGGCGATGCCCGTCTCGCGTGCGACGGCCGCCGTGGCGAGGATGGTGCCGGACGTGCCTATGCCGTCCTCCCGGGCCGACTCGTGGAAGAACCGGCTCACCGGCGTGATCTCCAGGCGCGCCGCGAGCCGCGCCTTCTCGAACCCGCGCCGGCTGATCCGCCCCCGCGGAAAATACTTCTCGGTCATCGCAACGCAGCCGAGATGCAGACTCTCGAGCGCCTGCGGCGTTTCGCCGGCGCCGGCGATCAGCTCCGTGCTGCCGCCGCCGATATCGAGCACGAGCCGCCCGCCGTCGCGGGGCGGCAGGCTGTGGCTGACGCCCTTGTAGATCAGCCGCGCCTCTTCGATGCCGGAGATGATTTCGATCGGATGGCCGAGGGCAAGTTCGCCCTCTTTCAGGAATTCGGCGCTGTCGCTGGCGCGCCGCAGTGTGCTGGTCCCGGCGGCGCGCACGGTCGCCGCGTGCATGTCGCGCAACCGCTGGCCGAAACGGGCGAGGCACTGCAACGCCCGCTTCTTCGCCGCACGCGACAGCTCCCCGTTGTCCTTGAGGCCTTCGGCAAGACGGACGGTTTCCTTGAGGCGATCGATGATCGCGAGCTGACCGTGCCGCAGTTCCGCGACGACCATGTGGAAGCTGTTGGAGCCGAGGTCCACGGCTGCGATGACCTGCGGGTCGGCATCGGCGCGGGTCTCGCGCGCCCGGCGCCCGGTGCTGTGATGTTCTCGGCTCAGGTCTGCTGACCTGCGGGTGGAGTCGTCAGGCCGCGCGGCGCCGCAACGGGCCGTGTACCGGCGCCCGCCATCGAGCGGCCTTCAGCGGACGCCTAAACGTTGAACGAGGAACCGCAACCACAGGTCGTCGACGCGTTCGGGTTGCGGATGACGAACTGGGCTCCCTGCAGGTCTTCCTTGTAGTCGATTTCCGCGCCCATCAGGTACTGGACGCTCATGGGGTCGATGACCAGGACGACGCCCTGGTTCTCGACCTTGCTGTCGCCTTCCTCGATCTTCTCGTCGAACGTGAAGCCGTACTGGAACCCGGAGCAACCGCCGCCCGAGATGAACACGCGCAGCTTCAGGTCGGGGTTGTCCTCGTCCTGTATCAGATCGTGCACCTTCTTTGCTGCCGCGTCGGTGAATACCACCGGCGGCGGCGCGGTCGGCGTACCGGTAACTGGCGTTTGTGACTGCATCGGATCTCCTGCCTCCATGGCTGTCAACTCACGAGCCTGCGGCCGCCTTCACACCCGAATCCGCGGATTCGGAGTCCGCGGAACCCGGACGGGGTGCTGGGCGGGTTTCCATGCGATTGGTGCTTTGCAGATGCGGGACCTTGCCGTCCGGCTGGTGCACCAGTTTGCCGTTGATTTCGGCGCCAA
>CAZTAE010000248.1:0-3517 GCA_964611535.1 uncultured Woeseiaceae bacterium | reverse complement strand
CGGACACGGCTGGTCAGGAGATCGTTGTTCGAGAAGACCAGCTGCTCGCCGGAGAGGCTGCGCAGGCGGGTGGTCTTGATGCCGATCTTCTCGACGCTGCCCAGATGCTCGCCGACGGCCAGGAAGTCGCCTACGACAAAAGGCTTGTCGAGCACGATAGACAGTGACGCGAAGAGATCGCCGAGAATGTTCTGTGTCGCGAGCGCAACCGCCACGCCGCCGATTCCGAGCCCTGCGATCAACGCCGTCACGTCGAGCCCGAGGTTGTCCAGCATGACGAGGAGCAGGATCGTCCACACGGCGAGGCGGAGAACGAAGCTCAGCACATCGAGCGCGGCAACGGTCTCCCGCCCTTCCCCCAGCTGCCGTTCGCGCCTGAGGCTCAAGCCCTTGCTTACCGCGGCCGACGCCCACAGGCCGATCTGGAGCAACAGCGCAACGGACGCGACGGTTCCCACGAAGGAATGCGTGGCGGGCGTCAGCTCCAGCAACCGCGAGCCTGCCAACAGGGCCGCGAGGACGAGGAACCACGCGCGGGTCTGCGCCGCGACGTGTTCGGCGATCCGCAGCGCGGCCCCGCCGCGGCGGTCCGCAAGCGAACGCAGCCTGCTGGCGATCAGCCGGCGCGCCAGTCCCAGCACGAGCCAGAGGACGAGGAATACGAGGAGGAACGATGCCCAGGTCGTCAATGCATTGCCAAAGATCACGTACCCCAGCCAGTCCTCCACGGCCATGCCGCTTCCTCCCTCCGTCCGCCAGCGGACGCTGCGTCAGCTTATTCTTCCGGAGACGATACAGACTTGCCCCGCCGCCGGAAAATCGAAGCGTGGCCTCCGGCGCCCGATCGCTGCCAGGCGACGACCGCCGCCAGCAGCAGGGCACCGGCAACGTGTGCAAGGGTGTCGAAAGGCGCCCACAGCAGGAGCGCGGCGCTGGCGGCCAGCAGCAGCGACGAGAGCGGCGTCAGCGGCTTCTCCAGATGCCACTGCAGGAGTCCCGTGAGCGCGTACAGCCCCAGTGTCGCCCAGCCGAAGATCTCGAGGCGCTCCGGCCACGTGCCGGTAACCAGCGGCGTGTACGCAAACAGGAGCGGTACCAGGTACAGCCCCTTCGCGAAGCGCCAGGCGGTCACGCCGGTCGCCATCGGCGAAGTGCCGGCGACGCCGGCGGCCGCGAACGCTGCCAGGCAGACCGGCGGCGTGACGTTGCTGTCCTGCGACAACCAGAAGATGATCAGGTGCGCGCCGAGCAGCATGCCCGCGAGCGGCACCGGGTCCAGGAGCTCCCGGCGCAGCAGCTCCTTCATCGCCAGCGGCATCTCCTGCAACGCGACAGCGGGATCGCCGCCGAAAAGTTCGATGGTGGTGTGCACGCTCGATGGCAGATCGGGCGCGCGCATCGCCGCCAGCATAGCGTCGCGGCTGATCAGATCGAACAGCATCGGGGCCGCAAGCGTCGCGAGCACGATATAGGCCGCCGTCACCGGCAACCCCATGCCGAGAATGAGGGAGGCGACGGCGACGAGGACCAGCGTGACGAGCAGGCTGCCGTCCGCCCACTCGATGATCATGAGCGAGAACGCGTTGCCGAGGCCGGTGGTGGTGACGACGTTGATCACGATGCCGACCGCTACCAGCAGCAACGCCGTTCCCGTCATCGTCCTCACCGAATCGACGACCGCGTCGAATGAACGGCGAGGCGTCATCGGAACGCCCGTCAGCCACGATGTCGCAACGACAGCGAGGATGGCGAAGAACACCGCCCTGATCGGCGTGTAGCCCGAGGCCAGGAAGCCGACCAGCACGCCCATCGGAATCAGGAAGTGCCAGCCCTCCTTGAGTACCGCTCCGACACGAGGGGTATCCGCATCCGTCGCCACGGTCAGCCCGAGCCGTATGGCGTCGATCCGGATCATGAAGGCAACACTCAGAAAATAGAGCAGCGCCGGCAGAAGGGAAACCGCCACCACCTGGAGGTAGGGAATCTGCGTGTAGCTGGCGATCACGAAGGCTCCCGCCCCCATGACGGGCGGCATGAGCTGCCCGCCCGTGGACGCAGCCGCCTCGATTCCGCCGGCCGTCTTCGGCGGGAATCCGGCACGCTTCATCATGGGGATCGTGATGACGCCGGTGGAGACCGCATTGGCGACGGCGGAGCCGGACACGGAAGCCATGAGCCCGGAGCCGACGACGGCCACGTAGCCCGCGCCGCCCCGGTACCGGCCCGCCAGCGACCTGGCCAGCCGCACGATGAAGTCGCCGGCACCGGACTTGAGAAGAAAGGCGCCGAAGAGGATGAACATGTAAACGTAGGTTGCGGAGATGCCGGCAACGAAGCCGAACATGCCCTCGCTGCTGAAGTAACTCCGGTAGAGGACAGTCTCGAGATTGAGCCCGGGAAAGCGGAAGATGCCGGGCGCATACCTGCCGAGAAACAATATGTAGGAGAGGCTCAGCGCGATCAGAATCGGCATGAAGCGCCCGCTGGTGCGGCGAGTGAGCTCGACGGCGAGGACGATTGCGAGAGCGGCGAAGGCGTAGTCGGCGAGGATGAACTCGGTGCCGCGCGCATAGAGCGCGTCCTCGAAGACGACCAGGTACGCCGGCACGGCCAGCGACGCCAGCGCAAGCAATACCCGGACCGCTTTCCTGGCCACGCCCTCCGTTTCGATCCTCCCGGGGGCGTGGAACGAAAGGGCGCACAACGCGCCGAAACCGCCGAAGTGGATGGCCGCGAGCCAGAGCTCCGACATCGCAGCGAAAACGTTGACGTAGACGTGGAACAGGCCGAAGAGGAAGGCGAACCAGCGCAGCAGCGGAGAGCTCATGGCGGCACCAGATGCTCCGGAATACGCAGGCCCTGCTCGCGGTACCAGCGTGCCGCGCCGGGATGCAGGGGCGCGGCGAGCCCCTGTAGCGCCAGCTCCGGCTCCATGTCCATGGTCGCCCGGTGTATGCCCTGCAGGGCCGGGAGGTTCTGCCACATGCTGCGGGTCACCTGATAGACGACCTCATCCGGCACATCCACCCGGACGGCGAGCACGTTGGGATGCGCGATGGAGCGCACCGGCGCCGCCTGGTTGGGGTAGGTACCGGCCGGGATGACCCGGAAGTCCCAGAGGGGATACCGGCGATTGATCATTGCGAGCTCGGCATCGGTGACGGCGAGGATCGTCATCTCGTCGCCCATGACGGCATAGGCGCGCGTGATCGCTCCCACCGGGATGCCGGCGGGGATGTTCATGCCGACGATGTTGCCGTCCTGCAGCGCATCCGCGGTCGCTCCGTAGCCCATCCACGCGAGATCCAGCCGCCGCTCGAAGTCGATCCCGAGGCTCGTCAGGATATAGGCTCCCGTGTGCATCGCGCCGGAGTTCCTCGCGCCCAGCACGAAACGCTGACCGTCGAGCCGGCCGAGATCCGCAAGCGTACCGCCGGCCACCAGGTCGGACCGCAGCACGAAGTGCTCGACGTTCAGCCACATGGAGCTGACGCTGCGCAGGTACTGCTGCGGCTCG
>CAZTAE010000247.1:0-3542 GCA_964611535.1 uncultured Woeseiaceae bacterium | reverse complement strand
AAGGACCCCCCGCAGGCGATGCCGGAACCTCCACAGCAGGTCACGGCGCCTGAGCAAGTGTCATTGGCGCCAGGCGGCTTGTACCGCGAAGTTCGAGCGGAGATACTGTCCGGTGCACGACAGCGCGGAATCCACGATGACAGCAGCCAGGTTTACCGGCACCAGCACCTACGTCGCCACCGACGATCTCGAGATGGCCGTGAATGCGGCGGTCACGCTCGAGCGGCCGATCCTGATCAAGGGTGAGCCCGGTACGGGCAAGACGCAGCTCGCGCAGGAGATCGCCAGGTCCCTGGACCGGCCGCTCTTCGAGTGGCACATCAAGTCGACCACCCGGGCGCAGCAGGGACTCTATGACTACGATGCGGTCGCGCGCCTGCGCGACTCGCAGCTCGGCGACGACCGGGTGCACGACATCGCCAACTACATCGTCCGCGGCAAGATCTGGGAAGCCTTCGAATCGCCCGTGCAGCCGGTGCTCCTGATCGACGAGATCGACAAGGCCGATATCGAGTTTCCGAACGACCTGCTGCAGGAGCTCGATCGGATGGAGTTCTTCGTCTACGAGACGAAACAGCTGGTCAAGGCTCGCTATCGCCCGATCATCGTCATTACGAGCAACAATGAGAAGGAACTGCCGGACGCGTTCCTGCGCCGCTGTTTCTTTCACTACATCCGCTTCCCGGATAGCAAGACGATGCAGAAGATCGTCGATGTGCACTACCCGGGTATCAAGAAGGCGCTGCTCCGGGAGGCCCTGGCCGCCTTCTACCGCGTCCGGGACGTGCCGGGGCTGAAGAAGAAGCCTTCCACATCCGAACTGCTGGACTGGATCAAGCTCCTGCTCGCGGAGGACATCCCCGCCGAGGCGCTGCGGGCGGACGACCAGCGAAAGGCCATCCCGCCGCTCTACGGGGCACTCCTCAAGAACGAGCAGGATGTGCACCTGTTCGAGCAACTGGTGTTCCTGGACCGCCGCAGCCGCACGCAATAACCTCCCGAGTCGCCGATGCTGACCAGCTTCTTCTTCAAGTTGCGCGAAGGCGGCCTCAAGCCCTCCATTACGGAGCTGCTTGCCCTACATGAGGCCATGAAGAGCGGCGTCGCCGGCCACAGCGTCGAGGACTTCTATTACCTGGCCCGCTCCTGTCTGGTGAAGGACGAGACGAAGTTCGATCGTTACGACAGGATCTTCGCCGCGTATTTCCGTGGCGCGGACGAGTCCTTCCGGGATCTCGAGGTTCCGGAGGAATGGCTGCGCCGGCAGGCGGAGCTGTCGCTGACCGAGGAGGAGCGGGCGGAAGTGCAATCCCTCGGCGGTTTCGAGAAGCTCATGGAGGCGCTCCGCGAGCGCCTGGATGAGCAAAGCGAGCGGCACGAGGGTGGCAGCAAGTGGATCGGCACCGCCGGCACGTCGCCCTTCGGCGCGTACGGCTACAATCCGGAAGGCGTCCGCATCGGCCAGCACGAGTCGCGCCATCGCCGCGCCGCCAAGGTGTGGGATCGACGGGAGTATCGCAATCTGGACGACAAGGTGGAGCTCGGCACGCGCAACATCAAGCTGGCGTTGCGCAAGCTCCGCAAGTTCGCGCGCGAGGGCGCGGCCGACCAGCTGGATCTCGAGGATACGATCGACAAGACGGCGCGAAACGCAGGCTTGCTGGACCTGCGCATGGTCCCGGAACGGCACAATGCGGTAAAGGTGCTGCTGTGCCTGGACATCGGCGGCTCGATGGACGATCACGTCCGCGTGTGTGAAGAGATGTTTTCCGCCGCGCGCAGCGAGTTCAAGCACCTCGAGTACTTCTACTTCCACAACTTCGTCTACGAGAGCCTGTGGAAGGACAATAGACGTCGCCACAGCGAGCGCATCGACACGCGGGCGATCACGCGCAAGTACGGCACGGACTACAAGCTCATCTTCGTCGGCGATGCAACGATGAGCCCCTACGAGATTGCCTATCCCGGCGGCAGTGTCGAGCACTGGAACGAGGAGGCGGGCGCCGTCTGGATCAAGCGGATGCTCAACGCCTGGCCCAAGGCCGTGTGGCTCAATCCCGAGCCGGAAGAGCGCTGGGACTACACGCCCTCCATCCAGCTGGTGCGTGAGCTGATGGACGATCGAATGTTCCCGCTGACCGTGAGCGGTCTCGACGCCGGAATCAAGCGCCTGCATTAGGCCGGGATCATTCGCAAGCGTCGGTGCGTTCTGGCGGGCGGGGTTCCGACCGGGGAGGGCACTTCAGGCTCGTGCGGAAGCCCAGCCGGATCCCTGCCGGGGAGATTGCGGGCTCATGGGCAATCCCTCCCGGCAGTCTGCGAGGCGCGTATCGGATCCGGCGCGCACGCCGCCCTATAATCGCGCCGACAATGAAAATACACCGGCAAGACATAAAGACGGGCCTGGTATTGCCCGGCGGCGGGGCGCGCGGCGCATTCCAGGTGGGGGTACTGAAGGCGCTGGCTGAACTGCTGCCTTCCCGCTCCGCCATCCCGTTTCCCGTCCTGAGCGGGACGTCCGCGGGTGCGATCAACTCGGTCGTGCTGGCCACCAAGGCGCGGCACTTCCGGCCCGCGGTGTCGGAGCTCGAGCAGGTTTGGGGCAACTTCCGCAGCGAACAGGTATTCCGGACGGATACCTTCACCATGCTGAGGAGCAGTATGCACTGGGCGGCGGCCATCATCCTGGGCGGTTTCCTCGTCGGCATGCCGAAGTCCCTGCTGGACAACTCGCCCTTGCGCGCGCTGCTGAGCCGCAATGTCCGCTTTCCCCGGATCCAGGCCGCCGTGGACGCGGGCTATCTGCACGCGGTGGCGGTGACGGCGGCCGGCTACGGTACCGCCCGTTCGACTTCCTTCTTCCAGGGCACCGCGGGCATCCGGCCCTGGACGCGCACGCGGCGCATGGGCATCCGCCAGCGCCTGCATCTCGACCACCTGATGGCCAGCATCGCGGTGCCCTTCATATTTCCGCCCGTCGCGATCGGCGACGGCTGGTTCGGCGATGGCGCCATGCGGCAGGCTACGCCGCTGAGCCCCGCTATCCACCTGGGTGCCGACCGGATACTGGTTATCGGCGTGCGGGACGAGACCGCGGACCCGAACCTGCCGGACGCGGAGGCGCAAAAGCCCCCCAGCTTCGCACAGATCGCCGGCTACATGCTGGATACGCTGTTCATGGACGGCCTGTATTCCGACCTGGAGAGAATGACCCGCATCAACCAGCTGATCGATTCCGTGCCACCGGCGGAGACCACCGGCGCAGGCAGGCACCTCCGCGCGCTCGACACCATGCTCATCGTGCCGAGCCGGGACCTCCGCGAGATCGCCTTCGAGCATCGGCGATCCATGCCGGCGCCCTTGCGCATACTCCTGCGCGGGATCCGCGGGCGCAACCGGCCGGAGAACCGGCTGCTGAGCTTCCTCCTGTTCGAATCGTCCTATACGAAGACGCTCATCGATCTCGGCTACCGGGACGCCATGCGTATCAAGGACCCGCTCGTCGACTTCGTCCTGGGCCGCGACGTCCCCCGCCTGTTCGC
>CAZTAE010000246.1:0-3549 GCA_964611535.1 uncultured Woeseiaceae bacterium | reverse complement strand
AGCAGCGTCGTGAACGCGAAGAAGAACAGCGCCACGGCGACGAACGGCTTGCCGACCCCCGGCATCACGGTGTCTACGGCAAACTGCGTGAAGGCCGGGCTGTTCGCCTCGAGTTCCGCAGGCAGGTTCTGCACGACGAACGCGCCACCGGCGTCGTAGACGTTGTAGGCGCCGGTGATCAGGATCATGAAGGCGGTCGCCGAACAGACGAACAGCGTGTCGACGTAGACCGAGAATGCCTGCACGAGGCCCTGCTGCGCGGGATGCTGGACTTCCGCCGCCGCCGCCGCATGCGGTCCGGAACCCTGGCCGGCCTCGTTCGAATAGATGCCGCGCTTGACCCCCCAGCCGATGGCGGCGCCCGCGCCGGCCATCGGCGTGAACGCGTCAGTGAATATCATGGCGACGATCCCGGGAAGCTGGGAAATGTTGAGGCCGATGATCACGCAGGCCGTGATGACGTAGCCGAGCGCCATGAAGGGCACCACTACCTGGGTAAAGGACGCGATCCGCTTCACACCGCCGAAAATGATGAAGCCGAGCACCATTACGACGACGGTGCCGGTGACGATCTTGGTGACGCCCAGCGTCCCGAAGTCCGTCTCGACGAGATGTCCGGCGCCGAGCGCGACTTCGGCGGCCGTGCTGATGCTGTTCGACTGCACCCCCGGCAGCAGCACGCCGGTGGCGAAGATGGTGGCGATGGCGAAGATCCAGGCGTACCACTTCTGTCCCATCGCCTTTTCGATGTAGTAGGCCGGGCCGCCGCGGTACTGGCCTTCGTCCACCTCCTTGTAGATCTGACCGAGCGTCGATTCCACGTAGGCGGTCGATGCACCGAGGAAGGCGACCAGCCACATCCAGAACACCGCGCCGGGACCGCCGAAGCCTATGGCTGCGGCGACCCCGGCGATGTTCCCCGTGCCGACACGGCCGGACAGCGATACCGAGAGCGCCTGGAAGGTCGAGATGCCCTGCGCGGAAGCCTTGCCGGAGACGAGCAGGCTGACCATTTCGCGGAAGTGCCGAACCTGGGCGAAGCGGGTCTGCAGCGAGAAGAACAGGCCGGCGCCGAGGGCGAGATAGACGAGAACCGGGCTCCAGATGATTCCATTCAGGTAATCGATCGCTTCCTGCATGCTCCCCCCGTCGCTCGTGTAAACGCCGTTGCGGCGACGCCCGGCGCCGTTCGTTGTCAGCGGCTAACGGCCGTGCGCGGCGGCTGGGCGCGGCCGGCGTTGCCGGCGGATGGTACCTGAATCGCCCGCCCAAGCCACGGCAACCCGTCCCGCCCGCTTCCGTCCGCTCCCGGATTCGGCACGAACGTGGCCGCGCCGGATCACTGCCGCTCGGCGCCGTGGCGATGCGGCTTGGGGACAGGCGGTGCGGGCTCGACGACGATACCGGCCGATCGCTTCGCCCGGTACATGAGGCTGTCGGCGAGGCGCAGCGCGTCACCGAGCGGCGGCGGCCCCGTGTCGAAGACGATGGCGCCAATGCTGAAGCCGAGCGCCTGCCAGCCCTGCTGTCGGCTCTCTTCGTTCAGCAGGTCGTGCAGCTTGCCGAAGTAGGCGCGCGCGCCGTCGAGGTCGGTGCCCGGCAACAGCACGGCGAATTCGTCGCCGCCGAGGCGGGCTACGACGTCGCTCTCGCGGCTCGAGGTGAGCAGGCGCTGCGCGATCACCCGCAGTACCTCGTCGCCCTGCGCGTGGCCCAGGGTGTCGTTGATTGCCTTGAAACCGTCGAGGTCGATGTAGGCGAGCGAGGTCGGATGCCGGTATCGCGACGCCGCGGCCACGACGGGGCCGGCGTGCTCCATGAAGCCGGCGCGATTGAGCAGTCCGGTCAGGCTGTCGGTCCTGGCGAGCTGCTGGTGGCGCCTGAGCGTCGTGTGGAGCGCGGCGATGAGCCAGGCCACGACGATGAAGAACAGGAAGCGCACGGCCGCGTTCCAGTAGAGTATCCACGGCTGGCTGTAGGGCACGACCGAGAACTTTTCCACTGCCAGCCAGGTGGCGGCCGACATGGCGCTGGCTCCGTAGCCCATCGCGCGGCTGCCGTACCAGGCGGCTATGGAGGTGGGCACGAGGTAGAAGACGGAAAACGACAGTTCGTATCCCGTCAGCTGGTCGATGGCTCCGAGCAGCACGATCAGGACCGCCACCAGCGTGCCTACCGCCCACTTCCGCTGGCGCGCGAGGAACCCGTGGAGCCGGCGTGACATCAGCCGCCACCGGGCCGTGCCAGGGCGGCGCGCGGCAGCCCGGCCAGATCCCGGTACGACTGCAGGCCGGTCCAGCCCTCGGCCTGCAGTACGTCCGCCACGGCCTGCTTCTGGCCCGCCCCGTGCTCGAGCAGCAGGACCCCCTGCGGTGCAACGACCTCTGTGCAGTCGCGCGCCAGCTGGCGAATGGCGTCGAGGCCGTCGACCCCGGCCGTGAGCGCTTCCGCCGGCTCGTGCCTCAGGTCGTGAAGCACGGGATCGCCCACCGCGACGTACGGGGGGTTGGCGGCCACCACGTCGAAGCGGATGCCGGCGACCGGTTCCGTCCAGTTGCCGAGGCGGAACTCGAGGTTGGCAAGCTCGAGCTGCCTCGCGTTCTCCCGTGCCACCGCCAGCGCGCCGGGACTGACGTCGACCGCGACGACGCGGCAGTTCGGCCGCTCGCTCGCGATCGCCAGCGCAATCGCGCCGGACCCGGTGCCGAGATCGAGCACGCTGCCTTCCGCTCTTCGCGGCAGGTGTCTGAGCGCCAGCTCCACGAGCAGCTCCGTCTCGGGGCGCGGTATGAGCGTTTCCGGACCGACCATCAGCGTCAGCGACCAGAACTCCTTCATCCCGGTGATGTAGGCCAGCGGCACCCCTTCCGAGCGCCGCGCGATCGAACGGAAATAGCGCTGGACGGCTGCGGCGTCGAGCTCGTCTTCCGGATGCGCGTAAAGGTAGGAGCGGGGAACGTCGAGCGCGCGCGCAAGAAGCGCCTCGGCATCGATCCGGGAACTTTCGCTGATACTTTCCAGCTCGCCGGCGGCGCGTTTCAAAGCTGCATCGATCCTCACGCCCACACTCCCTGTTCGCCGCCCGGGCCGGCGGCAATCGTTCCGGTATTGACTGCTTACGCCGGATATAGTGCCTGTCGCCCGTGACGTGCAACAGGCTTCCGGCAATCCGCGTCCGCGGCTGCCGTTGCCGGTGCGACGCGCCGCCGCTGCACTGTCCGGGCCCGCCTAGAGCTATGCACGGGCTTCGCGTACCATCGACCCCAGAGCCGCGGCCCGTGGTGTTCCCGTCGATGAAGGTCTACTCCAACGTCCTCGAGATGGTCGGCCAGACTCCGATGATCGAGCTGACCCGCTTCGATACCGGACCGTGCCGGCTGTTCCTGAAGCTCGAGCTGCTGAATCCCGGCGGCTCGATCAAGGACCGCATCGGCATCTCCATGATCGAGGAGGCCGAAAAGCGCGGTGACCTCCGTCCCGGCGACACGATCGTGGAGGCGACCGCCGGCAACACCGGCCTCGGCCTCGCGCTGGTCGCGGCGCAGAAGG
>CAZTAE010000245.1:0-3553 GCA_964611535.1 uncultured Woeseiaceae bacterium | reverse complement strand
AACCTCCATGGCTTTGATATTGATCGTTGACGATTCCCCGACGGAGCTGCACCTGTTCCAGAACATGCTGGAGAAGAACGGTTTTCAGACGCTGGTGGCCGACAGCGGGGAAGAGGGAATCCGTCAGGCGCAGAACGCGCAGCCGGATTGCGTCCTGATGGACGTCGTGATGCCCGGCATGAACGGCTTCCAGGCGACGAGGAAACTGACGCGCGATCCGGCGACGGCCAGGATCCCCGTTATCATGATCACCACCAAGGACCAGGAGACTGACAAGATCTGGGGGATGCGCCAGGGCGCCGTCGAATACCTGGTCAAACCGGTGGCCGAGAAGCAACTCGTCGAAAAAGTCAACGCGGTCGTGGCCGGTTGAATGGCAGATCTTGCCAAACTGGTAGAACAGCCCTTCGACCTGCTGCAGGAGCTCGAACGGCGCAGCCGGTCGGCTTTTGCGGGCAGGGGCGGCGAGGGCGCGCCTGCCGAGTGGGTCGGCATCGGCTTCAGGATCGGACAGGAGCAGTTCGTCTCTGCGCGCAACGAGGTGCGCGAGGTGCTGATGCTGCCCGAGACCATGACCCGCGTGCCGGGGGCCAGGCGCTGGATTCTCGGAATCGCCAACCTCCGGGGGCACCTCCTGCCGCTGATCGACCTGAAGCTGATGCTCGGCAGCGGGCGCACCACGCTCCGGCGAGCGACGCGCGTCATCTCCGTCAATCACCGTGAAATTCCGGCGGGTCTCGTCGTCGACGAGGTACTGGGTTTCCGGCGTTTCATGGACAACGAGTTTGCCGACAAGTGGCCGCCGACGGTCGTGCGTTGCGATCGCTACCTGAAGGGCGCGTACCAGCGCGGCCACGACGGCTGGCCCATTTTCGGGCTCTATGAACTGGTGGAAAGCAACGCCTTCCTCCAGGCCGCCGCAGAATGATTGCTGCAATGTATCCAATAACCGAATAGTGCACAGCCATGGATAAGAAACCTGCAAGTTCATCCGCTTTCGGAGTAGTGGCATTGCTGACCGCGGTGCTCCTCGCCGTCACCCTCGGCGTGTTGTACTTGCAAGGCGGCGCGGATTCCGCGAACGAGGGCGTGTCGGACGAGCTTGCAGCCCTCTCGCAGGCACTGCCGCTTCACGCGGCCAATGCCGTCGCCGGCGACGAGCAGGCGTTCGCCAGGCTGGAGGGCGCCCTTTCGCGCTATGCGGAGCTGCGCGGGCAAACCGGCGCCGAGCTTCCCGGCGGGACCGCGCCGTGGACGGAGATGGAACAGCACGCGCGGGCGATACTCGAGAACCGCGGGGACGTCCTGGCGGTCGCCGATGCAGCCGGTTTTGTCGACGAACGCATGCCGCAGATGCTGGAGGCGGCGAATCCGCTGCTGGAAGTGTCCGGTGCGACGGCTCATATCCAGCAGTTCCAGCAGCGCGGCCTGGCGCTGCAGCAGGCGCTGCGCAGCCTCGCCGCCGCGCCCGGGGAGGTCGACCGGGAAGACCTGGCCGCGGACCTGCGCGAGCACCTCGGCTATCTCCGCCAGGTCACCGCCGCGCTCGCCGGGGAAGCGACGGAACTCGATGTTGCGCCGCTGGACGCCGGCGAGCGGGAGAACCTGCTGACGCCGGTCACGAGCGAGCTCGCCGAGATCGAACCGCGCGTCCGGCAGGCGCTGTCCGCGGCCGCGGGACTGGGCGACCCGTCCGAGCATGTCGTCTCGATGACGACAGTCGCCGACACCCTCTACAGCGCCATTCTGGCGGCGCCGGAAACGCGCGAAGAGGCCCCGCTGTGGCTGCCGCTGGTGCTGGTGGCCGTCGCGCTCCTGCTGCTCGGCGTGCTGGCGGTGATGCACTCGAGGTCGTCCGTTTTCGAGCGGGCGTCGCGCGAGCACGCGGAGCAGAACGAACGCAACCAGCAGGCGATACTTCGCCTGCTGGACGAGCTGGGCAGCCTCGCCGATGGCGACCTCACGGTGGAGGCGACGGTCACCGAGGACATCACGGGCGCGATCGCCGACTCCATCAACTACGCGATCGAGAAGCTCAGGGAGCTCGTGGCGACCATCAACGAGACGGCGATCATGGTCGACTCGGCCGCGAAGCAGACCGAGAACACCGCCGGGCACATGGCGCGGGCCGCAGACAACCAGAACCGGGAGATCCGGGCCGCCACGGAGTCGATCGAGTCGATGGCCTCCTCGATCGAGGAAGTGTCCGGCAACGCTGAGCGCTCGTCGGACGTCGCGAGGCATTCGGTCGACGTGGCGCACAAGGGCGGCGAAGCGGTGCGGCGCACCATCGACGGCATGAATACGATCCGCGAAACCATCCAGGACACCTCCAAGCGCATCAAGCGTCTCGGCGAGAGCTCGCAGGAGATCGGCAACATCGTCGAGCTGATCAACGATATCGCGGAGCAGACCAACATCCTCGCCCTCAACGCGTCGATCCAGGCATCCATGGCCGGCGAGGCCGGACGCGGCTTTGCCGTTGTCGCGGACGAGGTCCAGCGGCTTGCGGAGCGCTCCACGAACGCGACCAAGCAGATCGAAGTGCTCGTCCGTACGATCCAGTCGGATACGAACGAGGCCGTGGTCTCGATGGAACGCAGCACCACGGACGTCGTCGGCGGCGCGCTGCTCGCCGAGAATGCCGGCGCGGCGCTCGACGAGATCGAGCAGGTATCGAACCAGATCGCGAGCCTCGTGCAGAACATCTCCGGCTCCGCGCGGGAACAGGCGCGCGCGGCGGCGGACGTCACCCGGCGGACGGCCCGGCTGAAGGAGATCAGCGACCAGACCGGCAAGGCGACGTCGGCGACGGCCTCGGCAATCTCGAAGCTATCGGTCCTCGCCTCGCAGCTCCGGCAGACGGTCGCCGGCTTTACGCTGCCGAGCTCGGCGCTCGAGTCGAGCGCCTTCGCTCCCCGGAAGGCGCCGCCGCCCCCCGAGAAAAGGACGACACGGGCGGCCAGCTGAGCACCCTCGGGACCCATGAGTAGCGAAACCGGCATGCAGCAGCGGCTTGCGACGAGCAGCCCAGTGGGCGTCGCGGAGAGCGGGCTGGCAATCGTCAGCCACGAGCTGATGGAGACGATCCGCAGCGCGCATCTGGCGCTCGAGGATTGCATCGAGGGCCGCGCCGGCGCCGACGGGCTGGTCCGCTGCGCGAGCCTGCTGAGGCAGGCGCGCGGCGCGCTGCGGATGACGGAGACGTACGGCGCTGCGCTGCTGGCGGAGGAGATGGAGCTCGTCTGCGCCTACCTGGCGAGCCTGCGCGCCGGCAAGGGGCGAGAGGACGGCCTCGACGCGCTCACGCGCGCCATGGTCCAGCTGCCGACGTATATCGAACGCCTGCTGGGCGGCGGCCGCGATATCGCCCTGGTGCTGTTGCCCATGCTGAACGATCTCAGGGCGGCGCGCGGCCAGCCGCTCCTGTCCGAGAGCACGCTCCTGCTGCTCAACCTGTCGCCGTCCCGGAAGGACGGGGCGACGCCGGACCGGGAAGTCAGCGGCGACGACCCGGCACAGGTCGCCGCGCGGCTGCGACCCAAATTTCAGC
>CAZTAE010000244.1:0-3559 GCA_964611535.1 uncultured Woeseiaceae bacterium | reverse complement strand
GCACGACGTCACGATCACGAAGGAAGCGCCCAATTACCGCAGCAACAACACCTGAGCTCCCGATGACAGGCGACGCGGACCGTCCGCCCGAGGAGAGCGCCGGGATCCACCGCGACCGCGTCCTGATCCTCGATTTCGGCAGCCAGTACACCCAGTTGATCGCGCGCCGCGTCCGCGAGGCGGGCGTCTATTCCGAGATCCACCCCTGGGACATGGGCGACGAGGCGCTGGCAGCGTGGCAGCCGACGGGCATCATCCTGTCCGGCGGGCCGGAGTCGGTCACCGAGGGCCATACGCCGCGCGTCTCGAGCACCGTCTTCGAGCTCGGCGTGCCGGTGCTCGGCATCTGCTACGGCATGCAGGCCATGGCGGCGCAGCTCGGCGGCAAGGTCGAGGCTTCGGCGCACCGCGAGTACGGCTACGCGGAGGTCGAGCCCGTGGACTCGTGGCTGCTGAACGGGCTCAGCGACGTCCCGAGGGACGCGGGCAAGCCGACGCTCAAGGTCTGGATGAGCCACGGTGACCGCATCGAGCAGGCGCCGGAGGGCTTCCGCGTCGTCGGCAGCAGCCGGAACTCGCCGCTCGCCGCCATCGAGGACCCCGAGCGCCATTACTACGGGCTGCAGTTTCACCCGGAGGTCACCCACACGCCGCAGGGACAGCGGATCATCGAGCGTTTCGTCCACGACATCTGCGGCTGCGAGGACGAATGGACGCCGGCGAACATCGCCGACACGGCGGTCGAGGCCGTGCGTCGGGAGGTCGGCGACGGCAAGGTGCTGCTGGGGCTTTCCGGCGGCGTCGACTCGTCCGTGGTCGCCGCGCTCCTGCACAAGGCGATCGGGGGCCAGCTCACCTGCGTATTCGTCGACCACGGGCTGCTGCGCTATCACGAGGGCGACCAGGTCATGGAGACCTTCGCGGAGCACCTGGGCGTCAACGTCATCCGCGTCGACGCAGCCGAGCGCTGCTTCGCGGCCCTCGCGGGCGTTGCGGACCCGGAAGAGAAGCGCAGGATCATCGGCGGCCTGTTCGCCGAGGTCTTCGAGGAGGAGGCGCTCAAGCTCGCCGACGTCGACTGGCTGGCGCAGGGCACGATCTACCCGGATGTCATCGAGTCCGCGGGCGCCGCCACCGGCAAGGCGCAGGTCATCAAGTCCCATCACAACGTCGCCGGGCTGCCGGCAAAGATGCGGATGAAACTCGTCGAGCCGCTGCGCGAGCTCTTCAAGGACGAGGTGCGGAAGATCGGGCTCGAGCTCGGGCTGCCGCCGGAGATGGTCCAGCGTCACCCGTTCCCGGGACCCGGCCTCGGCGTCCGCGTGCTGGGCGAGGTCAAGCCCGAATACGTTCGGCTGTTGCAGCTCGCGGACCATATCTTCATCGAGGAACTGCGGGCGAGCGGCCTGTACGACAAAACGAGCCAGGCGTTCGCCGTGTTCCTGCCGGTCCGCTCGGTCGGCGTCATGGGCGACGGGCGGCGCTACGAATGGGTCATCGCGCTGCGCGCGGTCGAGACCATCGACTTCATGACCGCGCGCTGGGCCCGCCTGCCGTACGACTTCCTGGAGCGGGTGTCGCTGCGCATCATCAACGAGGTGGACGGCATCTCCCGCGTCACCTACGACATCTCCGGAAAACCGCCTGCTACCATCGAGTGGGAGTGATTGCCGCGGCTGCGGCGCGGAAGAGAGGCATGGCGGGAAACTGGTCGGATGCGGACGAGGCCTTCATGCGAGCGGCGCTCGCTGAAGCGTCCGCGGCGCTCCCGGCCGGCGAGGTGCCGGTCGGCGCTGTCGTGGTGGTCGCCGGGGCGATCGTCGGCCGCGGTCACAACCGCAACGTCGCTGCCGCGGACCCGACGGCCCATGCCGAGGTTCTCGCGCTGCGGCAGGCCGGTGCGGAAACGGGCAATCATCGCCTGCCGGAAGCGACGGTGTATGTGACGCTGGAGCCCTGCCCGATGTGCGTCGGCGCCATGCTGCACGCGAGAATTCGCCGGCTCGTGTTCGGCGCGTACGATCCCGCGGCGGGAGCGGCGGGCAGCGTACTCGATCTCTGCGAGCATCGCGGTCTCAATCACCGCATCGAGGTGAACGGGGGGCTGCTGGCGGAGGATTGTGCGGCGCCGCTGAAGACGTTCTTCGCCGCAAAGCGCCGATGATCGGGCCGCCCCGCGCTCGGCCGGGCGCCTATTCGTTCTTCGCGATCTCGACAGGTTCGGGATCGGGCGCCTCCGGCGTTCCCGGCGCTTCGTCCACGTATTCCTCCTCGTGTTCGTCGTTCGCCGTCAGCCAGCGGATGATGTTGTAGTAGTTGCGGATGTTGTTGACGTAGAGGACCGGCTCCCAGCCGCGCGCGTAGCCGTGGTCGAGGCGCGAGTACCAGCGCTTCTGCGCCAGCAGCGGCAATGCCTCGGCCACGTCGACCCAGGCGTCGGGGTCGCCGCCCTGCCATTCGACGATCCGGCGGGCGTCGAGCAGATGATGAAAGCCGACGTTGTAGGCCGCCAGGGCCATCCACGTGCGGTCCGGCTCCTTTACGCTGTCGGGAATGCGCTCGTGCTGCCGCGCGTAGAACTCGGCGCCGCCCAGGATGCTGCTTTCCGGATCCGTCCGGTTCTCGATATCGAGGTACTCCGCGGTCGCCTGCGTCAGCATCATGATTCCCCGGACACCCGTCGGCGAGACGGCCTCCGGGCGCCAGTGCGACTCCTGATAGCCGAGCGCCGCGAGCAGCCGCCAGTCCACCCCGTTCAGCTTGCCCGCCTCCTCGAAGGTCTGCCGGTAACGCGGCAGTCGGCTCTCGAAGTGGCGGACGAACGCCCGGGTGCCGACGTAGTCGAACTTTTCGGCATGGCCGTAGTAGCGGTCGTGCACCTGGGCTAGCAGACCCTCGCGTTTCGCCTCTATCAGGTACTCGTCGGCGCGCCGGAGCAGGCTCTCGTCGCTTTCCTTGCGGTAGGCCCAGGCGATGGGTCCTGCGATCTCCAGATCCAGCGCCACGCGCAGCACCGGGTAGAAATGCCGCTGGATGTTGAACTCGGTGCTGTCGGCGACGGTGAAGTCGAGCTCGCCGCTGGCGACCTTCTGCAGCAGGTCGACGACTTCGACGTCGGCGTTCTCGGACCACTCGAGCCCCGGATAGACCTCGCTCAGCGCCGCCAGCATGTCGGAGTGACTGCTGCCTGCCACGACCTCGATCTTCCGGCCGGTGACGTCCTCGATGGACCGCGGCCGGCCGGTGCCGAGCTTGTAGATCAGGTGCATGTCAACGGTGTTGTACGGGTAGCCGAAGCGGACAAAGTCGCGCCGGGACTCGGTGGTGGACAAGCCGGCTGCGGCGAGATGTGCCTCGCCGGCCATCAGCGTCGGCAGGACCTCGGCGACGCTGTCGACCGTCGTGATGACCAGCTCGACGCCCAGCTCGTCGGCGAAGTCCCTGATGAGGTCGTATTCGGGGCCGGCGGGGCCGTTCATGCCGACGTAATAGGTCGTCGGCGTATTGCGCGTCACGACGCGAAGCTCGCCCACGTCGAGCACCTGTTCCAGCAACGTCG
>CAZTAE010000243.1:0-3583 GCA_964611535.1 uncultured Woeseiaceae bacterium | reverse complement strand
TCAGGAAGAAGAATGGCTAGTTACGCGACCAACGAGTTTCGCTCGGGACTCAAGATCATCATGGACGGCGATCCCTGCATCATCGTCGACAACGAGTTCGTCAAGCCCGGCAAGGGCCAGGCGTTCAGCCGCGTGCGCATCAAGAACCTGAAGACCGGGCGGACGGTCGACAGGACCTTCAAGTCGGGAGAGACCGTGGAGGCGGCCGACGTCGTCGACACGGAGATGCAGTATCTCTACAGCGACGGCGAGTTCTGGCACTTCATGGTGCCGGACACGTTCGAGCAGTATGCGGCCGACGCGAACGCCGTGGCCGACGCGAAGGACTGGCTGAAGGAACAGGACGTCTGCCAGGTGACGTTGTGGAACAACGTGCCGCTGCTGGTGTCGCCGCCGAACTTCGTGGAACTGGAAATCGTGGAGACGGACCCCGGCGTGCGTGGCGATACCGCAAGCGGCGGCGTGAAGCCGGCAAAGCTCTCGACCGGCGCCGTCGTGCGCGTGCCGCTGTTCGTGGAGCAGGGCGAGGTGGTCCGCGTCGACACGCGTTCCGGCGAGTACGTGTCGCGCGTCAAATAAACCCGTGGCCGCCGCCCGCCTTTGCGGCGAGCGCGGCGGTGAAAGTCCGGCACAGCCTTTCCACGCCTTCCTGATCGCGGCCGGTGAAGCGGCCGGTGCGGGGGCTGTCGATGTCGAGGACGCCCACCAGCTCGCCACCGATGACGAGCGGCACCACGAGCTCCGACTTCGAGTCGGGATCGCAGGCGATGTGGCCGGCAAATTCGTGCACGTCGTCGACGCGTACGGTCCGGCGGGTGCGCGCGGCCTCGGCGCACACGCCCTTGTCGAGCGGCAGCCGGACGCAGGCCGGTTTGCCCTGGAACGGCCCGAGCACCAGTTCGTCGCCGCGCAGCACGTACACGCCCAGCCAGTTGATGCCCGGCAGGGTGTCGTAGAGCAGGCCCACGAAGTTGGCCGTGTTCGCGAGCGCGTCCGGTTCCTCGCCGATCAGGGCGGCGAGCTGGCGGTCGAGCAGCGCGAAGTCGACCTGCGCCGGGTCGTTCACGGGTTTGGCTCCTCCGGAAACGTCTGGACTCGCCGGATATCGTCCGTCATTTCGTTGATCATCAGCAAGCGGTCGAAGCCCGCGGCGACGCCGGCGCATTCCGGCAGGCCCGACTCGAGGGCGGCGAGGAAGCGCCGGTCCAGCGGGCCCACGGGCTGGCCGTTGCGCCGTCGCTTCTCGAGATCGGCTTCGAAGCGGCGCCGTTGCTCGGCGGCGTCGCGGAGCTCGACGAAGCCGTTGGCGAGCTCGAGGTCGCCGAGGAAGACTTCGAAGCGGTCGGCGACCGCGGGATCGGACGGGCAGAGTCTGGCGAGCGCGGCCTGGCTCGCCGGGTAGTGCGACAGCACGGTCAGGCGATCGTGCGCGAATGCCGGGGCGACGCACCGGGTGAGGAGGAGGTCGAGCCACGCGTCGCGATCGTCGCCGAGCGCGTTCGCCATGCGCGCGTCGGCGCCGGCCGCCGCCGACAGGGCGTCGATGCCCGCGCGCAGCGGGTCGACACCGGCGTGACGCGCGAACGCCGCGCCGTAGTCCAGATACTCGGGTGGCGCCGCGAGCGTGCGCGGCTCGAGCAAGGCGGCAATGAAAGACGCGGTTTCCTGTCGCATTTCCGCAAGCCCGAAGCCGCGCCGGTACCATTCGACGAGCGTGAACTCGGGCTGGTGGCGCGACCCGGATTCGCCATCGCGGAAGACCTTGCCGATTTCGTAGATGTCGGGCCAGCCGGCACAGAGCAGGCGCTTCATGAAGTACTCGGGTGACGTCTGCAGGTAACGGCGCGGTCGGCCGGGGCCCGGCTCCGTCGACAGGCATTCGATGTGCGGGTCGCTGACCGGGGCCTCCGAAAGGCGGGGTGTGTCGACCTCGAGCACGCCGCGCTCCTCGAAGAAGCGCCGCGCCTGCGCGAGCATGGCGGCGCGCCGACGTGCCGTCGCCGGCGAAGAAGCCGGCCGCCAGTCAACCGGTGCCATCGACCGCCAGGGTGCCGATCATTTCGCCCATCGTCACCCGCGTGCCGTTCGCGAGGTCGTCGCGCCAGGTACAGCGGCCCGGCGGCAACAGCAGGATCACGGTCGACCCCATGTTGAACCAGCCGAGCAGCTGGCCTTTGTCCACCGTCGTCGACGTCCCGGCAGGGAGCTTCAGGTTGTCGACGACGCCCTTCTTCCGGGGACGGATCCGCCCGGTCCACGGCGTGCTGACGCTGCCGACGTTGAGCGCGCCGACGAAGATGACCGCCATCGGTCCCACTGCGGTGCGCAGGTGGCACACCAGCCGCTCGTTGCGGGCAAAGAGTTGCGGCAGCAGGCGCACCGTGATGCTGTTGACGCTGTAGAGATGGCCGGGCACGTACCGCGCCGCGGTGATCTCGCCCGCGAGCGGGCTGTGCACGCGGTGGTAGTTGAAGGGCGCGAGATAGAGCGTGGCGAAGGAGCCGTTCGTGTATGACGCGACGTCTGCGAGATCTGTCGCCAGCAGATCCTCGAGCCGGTAGCGGACGCCCTTGGCCTGCAGCAGCATCTCGCCCTGAATCGGCCCTGCCGCGCTCACGAAGCCGTCGACGGGAGACACGACGGTCGCGGGCGACGCGTCCACGGGACGCGCGTCGTCCGCGAGCTCGCGCGTGAAGAAGTCGTTGAAGCTCGTGAAACCGTCGGGGACGGGCCGCGCCACTTCCGATGTCTCGACGGCGTAGAGCCGCACGAAGCCGCGGATCAGTGCGTTTTTCACCGGACGCGCACGGATGTCCGCGATCCGGCCGACCACGGCCATCAGGAAATGCTGCGGCAGCAGGCGTTGCAGCAGCAGGAAGGCCTCCCCCAGCAGCCTCTCCAGTGCCCGCATGGCCTAGTTCACGCCCCGGGTGGCCAGCGGCGCGCTGACCTCGAGTAGCCCGCGCGTGTCCCTGCCCGCCGCCTCGTAGTGGAACTCCAGCGTGACGACGTCGCCGGCCTCCACGACCTCCTGCGGTCGCTTCAGCATGAGGTGATTGCCGCCTGCCGCGAAGGTGACGGCGGAGTGTTCGGCGACGGTAACGGCGTCGAGCGGGAGCATTTCCGCTACGCCGTCGCCGATGATCGTGGCGTGCATCTCGACGGCCGCGAAATCCGGGCTCGATACCTCCCGGAGGGTAACCGCCGAGGGGCCGGCCTGCAGGACGAAGTAGGCGACCGACATCGTCTGCCCGGGGAGCGGCGCATAGACCTGCAATTCCGATACCGTCAGTGGCGGCCCCTCGGCCGTCTCACAGGCGCCGAGGACGACGAGCAGCGCGGCAGTGAGTCCGGATCTCACCGGGACGCCATGAGCAGCGGCACGTCACGGACGAAGTACTCCGGGCTGTGCGGCGCGCTGAAGAGCGCCTGCAGGCGCGCCGCCTCGTCGACGACCAGCACGGCCGTCGTGTGGTTGACCGTATAATCGTCGCCGTCGTCGTTCGCTTTCTCGTGATAGATGCCGAGCGCCGAGGTCAGCTTCCGGAGCTCGTCGCGGTCCCCCGTTACGCCGGTGACGCCC
>CAZTAE010000242.1:0-3584 GCA_964611535.1 uncultured Woeseiaceae bacterium | reverse complement strand
CGCAAGCGGTTGTAAAACCGGAAGGTTGGCGTCCGTTGGGGTCGGACCCGCAGGCGGAACCGTAACCAGGGTTCCGCAGGCGGGTGCGCGCGTTTGATCGCGCGCACCATTTTTTTGGAATCGAGCTCGCCGGGTCCGCCCGGTGCGAAGTTTCCCGACCGGAGAGTAACAGGCCGATGGCCACCACGAATCAACTGGTACGAAAGGCGCGGACGCTGAGACGCGCGAAGAGCACGGTGCCGGCGCTGGAGGGCAGCCCCCAGAAGCGCGGCGTCTGCACACGCGTCTACACGACGACGCCGAAGAAGCCGAACTCTGCGATGCGGAAGGTCGCGCGCGTGCGCCTGACCAACGGGTTCGAGGTGACGAGTTACATCGGGGGCGAGGGGCACAACCTGCAGGAGCACTCGGTGGTGCTCATCCGCGGCGGCCGCGTCAAGGATCTGCCCGGCGTCCGCTATCACACGGTGCGCGGCACGCTGGATTGCGCCGGCGTCAGCGACCGCAGGCAGGGCCGTTCCAAGTACGGCGCCAAGAAACCGAAATCCTGACCCAAGCGCCGGGTGGGACTGACGTTCCGCCCCGGCTTGCAAGAGACCAACGATGTCACGAAGAACCCAGGCCCCGAAGCGCGTCATCCTCCCGGACCCGAAGTACAGCAGCGAGCTGCTGGCCAAGTTCATGAACATGATCATGAACGACGGCAAGAAGTCGGTTGCCGAACGGATCATCTACGGTGCGCTCGACCGGATCTCCGAGCGACAGACCCACGGTGATGAAAAGGCGCTGGAGCTGCTGGAGCAGGCGCTGGAAAACGTGAAGCCCGTCGTTGAGGTGAAGTCCCGCAGGGTCGGCGGCGCCACTTATCAGGTGCCGGTCGAAGTCCGGCCTTCGCGGCGGCAGACGCTGGCGATGCGGTGGCTCATCGATGCCGCGCGCAGGCGCAGCGAGCAGTCCATGGCCTATCGGCTGGCGCACGAGCTCATGGATGCCGCAGAGAATCGCGGCACGGCGGTGAAGAAAAAGGAAGACACCCACCGCATGGCGGAGGCCAACAAGGCCTTTTCGCACTATCGCTGGTAAGGCGAGGAGTTGTCCGCCGGCGCCGGTCAGGCTGCACGCGGACTTTCAGGTACAGAATTCAGGAATTTTTCAGTGGCACGCACGACACCAATAGAGCGGTATCGCAATATCGGCATCATGGCGCACATCGATGCCGGTAAGACGACCACCACCGAGCGCGTCCTTTTCTATACGGGCGTATCGCACAAGATGGGCGAGGTGCACGAGGGCGCGGCCGTCATGGACTGGATGGAGCAGGAACAGGAGCGCGGCATCACGATCACGTCCGCTGCCACCACCTGCTTCTGGAAGGGCATGGACCAGCAGTTCGACGAGCACCGCATCAACATCATCGACACGCCGGGACACGTCGACTTCACCATCGAGGTCGAGCGGAGCCTGCGCGTGCTCGACGGCGCGGTCACGGTTCTCTGCTCGGTCGGCGGCGTGGAGCCGCAGACGGAGACGGTCTGGCGCCAGGGCGACAAGTACAAGGTGCCGCGGCTGATTTTCGTGAACAAGATGGATCGCGCTGGCGCCGATTTCCTGCGCGTGGTCAAGCAGGTCCGGGATCGCCTCGGCGCGACCCCGGTGCCCGTGCAGCTGCCGATCGGCGCGGAAGACAAGTTTGCCGGCGTCGTCGACCTGGTCACCATGAAGGCGATCTACTGGGACGACTCCACGATGGGCACGGCCTTCGAGCTGCGCGACATTCCCGCGGACATGCAGGAAGAAGCCGGGGAATGGCGCGAGAAGATGATCGAGGCGGCGGCCGAAGCCGACGAGGAACTGCTCGACAAGTTCGTCGAGGAGGGCACGCTGTCCGAGGAGGAGATCCGGAAGGGTCTCAGGATCCGTACGCTGGCCAGTGAAATCGTCGTGGCGATGTGCGGCTCCGCCTTCAAGAACAAGGGCGTGCAGGCGATGCTGGACGGCGTCGTCCGCTACATGCCCTCGCCGATCGACGTGCCGCCGATCAAGGGCCTGCTCGAGAACGGCGAGGACGGCTATCGCCACGCCGACGACAAGGAGCCGTTCTCCGCGCTCGCGTTCAAGATCGCGACGGACCCGTTCGTGGGCAACCTCACGTTCTTCCGGGTCTATTCGGGCGTGCTGAACTCGGGCGACACCGTGTACAACCCGATCAAGTCGAAGCGCGAGCGGATCGGGCGGCTGCTGCAGATGCACTCGAACGACCGCCGCGAAATCAAGGAAGTGCGGGCGGGCGACATCGCCGCGGCCGTGGGCCTGAAGGACGTCACCACCGGTGACACTCTGACGGACCCGAAGAGCCTCATCACGCTGGAGAAGATGGAGTTCCCGGAGCCGGTGATCGCCGTCGCCGTCGAGCCGAGGACCAAGGCCGACCAGGAGAAGATGGGCATCGCGTTGCAGAAGCTCGCGAAAGAGGATCCGTCGTTCCGCGTCAACACGGACGAGGAGTCCGGGCAGACCATCATTTCCGGCATGGGTGAGCTGCACCTCGACATCATCGTCGATCGCATGAAACGCGAATTCAAGGTCGAGGCGAACGTCGGCAAGCCGCAGGTCGCTTACCGCGAGACCATCCGCAAGATGGTCGAGCAGGAAGGCAAGTTCGTGCGGCAGTCCGGCGGACGCGGCCAGTACGGCCACGTATACCTGCGTATAGAGCCGCAGGAGGCCGGCGCCGGCTACGAGTTCGTCAACGCGATCGTCGGCGGCGTCGTGCCCAAGGAATACATCGGCGCCGTGGACAAGGGCGTCCGCGAGCAGATGGAGAATGGCGTCATCGCGGGCTACCCGGTGGTCGACGCCAAAGTCACGCTGTACGACGGCTCGTACCACGACGTCGACTCGAGTGAAATGGCGTTCAAGATCGCCGGCTCGATGGCGTTCCGGGACGGCGCCCAGAAGGCCAGACCCGTGCTGCTCGAGCCGATCATGAAGGTCGAGGTGGTGACGCCCGAGGAATACATGGGTGACGTGATGGGCGACCTCAATCGCCGGCGCGGCCTGCCGCAGGGCATGGACGATTCGCCGTCCGGCAAGATCATCCGCGCCGAGGTGCCCCTCGCCGAGATGTTCGGGTACGCCACCGACCTGCGCTCCATGAGTCAGGGTCGGGCGACCTATTCGATGGAATTCGAGAAGTACGCCGAAGTGCCGAACAACGTGGCCGAAAGCGTCATGAAGAAAGCTAGCTGACTACCAAGCAACTGGAATCCAAGCGATGTCGAAAGGAAAATTTGAAAGAACGAAGCCGCATGTGAATGTTGGGACGATTGGTCACGTGGATCACGGGAAGACGACGCTGACGGCGGCTTTGACGAAGGTGATGGCGGAGAAGCACGGTGGCGAGGTCCGGGGCTACGACCAGATAGACAATGCGCCGGAGGAGAAGGCGCGGGGTATCACGATTGCGACGGCGCACGTGGAGTACGAGAGTGACAATCGTCACTACGCGCACGTGGACTGTCCGGGACATGCGGACTACGTGAAGAACATGATCACCGGGGCGGCGCAGATGGACGGCGCGATCC
>CAZTAE010000241.1:0-3585 GCA_964611535.1 uncultured Woeseiaceae bacterium | reverse complement strand
AGCGCACCGGAGGCGATCGCGCCCAGCACGAAGTATTTCATCGCGGACTCGGAGGAGTTCCTGTCGTTCCGGGCGAACGCCACCAGCGCGTATTGCGACAGCGACAGCGTCTCGAGGCCCAGGTACATCGTCAGCAGGCTGTTGGCCGACATCATGATCATCATGCCCAGCAGGCCGAACAGCCCCAGCACGTAGAACTCGCCCTTCAGCAGCATGTTCTGCCGGAGATAATCCTGCGCGTAGACGAAGCCGACGCCCACCAGGATGACGGAGGCAAGCTTCAGCAACTGTGACAGCGAGTCGCTGATGTAGCTGCCGTCGAAGATCAGCGTGCTCGTCTCCGGCGCGGTGGCGGCCAGCGCCACGCCCGTCAGGACCAGCGCGCCCAGGCTGAGCCAGAAGGTGACGGAACGGTGCTCCTCCCGCAGGAACAGGTCCACGACCAGCACGACGCAGATCAATGTCAGGAGCACGATCTCCGGAGCGGCGGGCATGAAGTTCATCTGTGCCATGCGTCTCTTCCTACAGCGCCGCGAGCTTCGACTGCCCGACCTGTTGCACCAGGTGCTCGACGGACGCCGACATCATGTCGACCAGCGGCGCCGGCCAGACGCCGAGCAGCAGCACGGCGATCGCCAGCGCGCCGAGCACGACGAACTCGCGCGGGTTCAGATCCTTCAGCTCGGCGATGTTGCCGTTCCCGACTTCGCCGTAGACGACGCGCTTGATCATCCACAGCGTGTAGGCCGCACCGAGCACGAGGATGGTCGCGGCCAGGAACGCGTACCAGAAATTGGCCTTGAAGCTCGCGATGATGACCATGAACTCGCCCACGAAGCCGGAGGTCCCCGGCAGGCCCACGTTGGCCATCGCGAACAGCACGAACAGCGCCGCAAACCACGGCATGGTGTTCGCCACCCCGCCGTAGTCGGCGATCTGCCGGCTGTGCACGCGGTCGTAAAGCACGCCGACGCACAGGAACAGCGCGCCGGAGACGAGGCCGTGCGACACCATCTGCACCATGCCGCCGGTCAAGCCGAGCGCCGCGCCCGGGCCGCCCGCCCCCGCCGCGATCGACCACAGCAGGAAGAAGCCGAGCGTGACGAAACCCATGTGCGCGATCGAGGAATAGGCGATGAGCTTCTTCATGTCCTTCTGCATGATCGCGACCATGCCGATGTAGACGATGGCAATCAAAGACAGCGCGATCATGAGCCCGGCGAAGTACTCGCTGCCGTCCGGCAACATCGGCAGCGACAGGCGGATGAAGCCGTAGCCGCCCATCTTCAGCATGATGGCCGCCAGGATGACCGAGCCGCCGGTCGGCGCCTCGACGTGGGCGTCCGGCAACCAGGTGTGCACCGGCCACATCGGGACCTTGACCGCGAACGCCAGGAGGAAGGCAATGAACAGGAACTTCTGCTCGGTAAGCGTCAGCGGCGCTTCCATGAAGGAGAAGAAGCTGAAGTCCCCCGTCTGCACGTAGAGATAGATGAACGCAACCAGCAGCAGCACCGAGCCCAGGAAGGTGTAGAGGAAGAACTTCATGGTGGCGTAGATGCGCCGTGCCCCGCCCCACACGCCGATGATCAGGAACATCGGCACCAGCATCGCCTCCCACATGACGTAGAAGAGCACGCCGTCGAGCGCCGAGAAGACGCCGATCATCAGGCCCTCGAGGATCAGGAAGGCGGCGAAGTACTGCGCCGGGCGTTCCCGGATCGTGTCCCAGCCGGCGATGACCACCAGCGGCGTGATGAAGGTGGTCAGCAGGATGAGCGGCGCCGAGATCCCGTCGACGCCGAGGTAGTACTCGACGTTCAGCGCCTCTATCCATGGCACCCGCTCGACGAACTGCATGGCGGCCGTGGCCGTGTCGAAGTTGGTATAGAGAAACAGGCTCAACAGGAACGTAAGCAGCGCGACGCCCAGCGCCAGCAGCCGCATGCCGTGGGCGCGCGACGAACCCGCATCGCCCGCGTCGCCGACGGCGAATACGGCAATGCCGCCGATGATCGGCAGCCAGATCAGCAGGCTCAGGATGTTGTTCGACAGGTCCATGCTAGCCGACCCAGAGGAGCCAGCCGAGGAACACCGTCAGGCCGATGATCATCGCGAAGGCGTAGTGGTAGAGGTAGCCGGTCTGCACGCGCCGCAGGACGCCCGCGAGCTGCCGGACGGCCTGCGCGGTGCCGTTGACGAGGAAGCCGTCGATGACCGCCTCGTCGCCGCGCCGCCACAGGAACTGCCCGAGCGAGCGGCCGCCGGCGGCGAAGCCGCTGATGTAGAGGTCGTCGAAGTAGTACTTGCGGTCGAGCAGGTTGTAGAGCGGCGTGACCTTCTCGCGGATCGCCGTCGGCAGGTCCGGCCGCTTGAGATACAGCAGCCAGGCCGTCGCGGCGCCGGCGAGCGCGAACCAGGTCACCGGCACCTGCACCGCGTGCAGCGTGAACTGCAGGCTGCCGTGGAAGGCCTCGCCGAGCCCCGTGAGCACGTCGTGCCCCTCGCGCACAAACAGCGAGTCGCCGAAGAAGCCGCCGAACAGCACCGGCTCGATGGTGATCCAGCCGATGATCGCCGAGGGAATCGCCAGCAGGATCAGCGGCCCGGTGACGACCCAGGGCGTCTCGTGCAGGTGCGAGCGCGTCTCGCGGTCCATCCGCCCTTCGCCGTGGAAGACCAGGAAGAACATCCGGAAGGTGTAGAGCGCGGTAACGAACACGCCCAGCAGCACGCTCAGGTAGGCGATCCAGTACGGCAGTCCCTCCCAGTGCGAATGTTTTACGGCCTCGATGAGCACGTCCTTGGAGAAGAAGCCCGCGGTGCCCGGGAAGCCGATGAGCGCGAGCGCGCCGACGAGAGCAGTCCAGTAGGTGATCGGCATGTACTTGCGCAGCCCGCCCATCCTGCGGATGTCCTGCTCGTGGTGCATGGCGATGATCACCGAGCCCGCCGCCAGGAACAGCAGGGCCTTGAAGAAGGCGTGCGTCATCAGGTGGAAGATCGCCGCGCCGTAGGCCGAGGCGCCGAGCGCCACGGTCATGTAACCGAGCTGCGAAAAGGTCGAGTAGGCGACGATGCGCTTGATGTCGTTCTGCACGATGCCGAGCAGGCCCATGAAGAACGCGGTGAGCGCGCCGATCACCAGTACCACGGCGAGCGCCGTCTCCGAGTACTCGTAGAGCGGCGACATGCGCGCCACCATGAAGATGCCCGCGGTGACCATTGTCGCGGCGTGGATCAGCGCCGAGATCGGCGTCGGGCCTTCCATGGAATCCGGCAACCACACGTGCAGCGGCGCCTGCGCCGATTTGCCCATCGCGCCGATGAACAGGAGGATGCAGATGAGGGTCATCGCGTTCCACGGCACGCCGTCGAATACCTCCACCTGCTGCCCGGCAATGGACTCCGCGCTCGCGAACACCGTGGCGTAGTCCAGGGAATTGGCGAACATGACGATGGCGCCGATGCCGAGGATGAAGCCGAAGTCCCCGACCCGGTTCACCAGGAAGGCCTTCAGGTTCGCGAAAATCGCCGATTCCCGCTGGTACCAGAAGCCGATCAGCAGATAGGACACCAGGCCGA
>CAZTAE010000240.1:0-3587 GCA_964611535.1 uncultured Woeseiaceae bacterium | reverse complement strand
ACGCGGCCGCGATCGGCGCCAGCAGGAAGCTGACCTTGTCGCCGACGCCGCCGGTCGAGTGCTTGTCGACGATCGGCCCGTCCGGCCCCGCATCGGACCAGTCGAGAATGGTCCCGGAGGACGCCATGGCCCTGGTGAGACGCGCGGCCTCCTCGAAGCTCATGGAATTCAGGAAAATCGCCATCGCGAGCGCCGACACCTGCTCGGGCGGAACACTGCCGTCGGCCAGCCCGGCGACAAAGAAGTCGATCTCCGCCTGCGACAGCTCGCCGCCGTCGCGCTTCGTGCGGATGACGTCTGTGAACAGCATCAGGCCGCGCGCGACCAGGCGCGCGCGATGTCGCGAGGCGCCAGAAAACTGTGTTCGGCGGCGATCGCGTTGCAGCGGTCGAAGTCCTCGCGGGTGAAGCCGTGCTCGCGGTCGAGGACTTGGTACTCGTGACAGAGGTCGATGCCGAAGAGGCTGGGATCGTCGGAATTGACCGTGACCGCGAGGCCGGCCTCCATGAGCCGCCGGATCGGGTGTTCGGCGATCGAGGGCACCGAGCTGCACAGCCAGTTGCTGGTGGGGCAGACCTCGAGTGGCACGTTCCGCTCGCGCAGGAGCGCCACGGTCCGCGGGTCCCCGAGAGCGTGGATGCCATGGCCTATGCGTTCGGCGCCCAGGATTTCTATCGCGTCGCGGACCTGCTGCGCCGCGTCCGGGCCCGGCGCCTCGCCGGCGTGCACGGTCAGGTGCAGCCCTGCGGCCCTGGCCTTTTCGGTGAGCGGGGCATAGGCCTCGAGCGGATGCGTGTCGCGATCGGCGAAGTCGATGCCGACGAGCGTGTCCGCGCATTCCACGGCGAAACCGACGGTGCGCCCGGCCTCGCCGAGCGGCAGCGTCTTCTGCACGATCACGATCAGGCCGACGGCGAGGTCGTTCCCCGCGGCCTCGACGCCGCGCAGTATCGCCCGGTGTATCCGTTCCCGGTCGAGGTGCGGCTTGCCGGCCGCGATGAAATCCGGCGAGTAGCGGAACTCCATGACGCGGATGCCCTGCGCGGCGGCGTCCTCGCAGGCCTCGAGCGTCATGCGCTCGATCACCTCCTCCGAACACCAGATGCGCTGGATGTCGACGAAGCGCGCGAGCGCCACCTCGAGGTTCTCGAGCGGGCTCGTCAGCAGCCACTCGCGGCGGAAGGCTTCCGGGTCGCGGGGCACTCCGAGGCCGAGCGTGCCGGCGACCTCCATGACCGTGGCCGGCCGGAAGCAGGCCTCGAGATGACAGTGCAGTTCGATCTTGGGAATCTCGCGGTAGTTCACGCTGCTGCTCCTTTGCTGCGTCGTCGCCCGCGGCGGGCGGCACGGCGATTATGCCCGACGGACTCCGCCGGGGGTAACGCCGCGGCACACGTCGCCGCGCCCGGCTGCCGGTGGCGCGGGCTCGACGCTGCCGCGGGTCCCGCACGCCGATGACATCCGCCGTCTCCCGGCCACGCCGGGGCGTGCTTTACGGGCTCGCATGCCCTCGACTATGCTCGACAGCCGAGCCCTCACTGAGGCGGACGATGTCGACTCTCGACGTTACCATCGTGCAGGCAGAGCTGCACTGGCACGACCCGGAGCGCAACCGCGCGGAATTCGCGGGGCTGCTCACCGGCCGCGACCGACAGACCGATCTCATCGTGCTGCCGGAGATGTTCACCACGGGCTTCACGATGCACGCCCGCGAGAACGCGGAGCGGATGGACGGGCCGTCGGTCACGTGGATGGCCGAGACGGCCGGGCAGGTCGGCGCCGCGCTCTGCGGAAGCCTCATCGTCGAGGACGGCGGCAGGTACTACAACCGCTTCATCCTCATGCATCCCGACGGCAAGGCGGAGTACTACGACAAACGGCACCTGTTCCGCCTGGCCGGTGAACACGAGCACTACGCGGCGGGCTCGAAGTGCGCCACTTTCATGCTCAAGGGCTGGCGCGTCCGGCCGCTCGTCTGCTACGACCTCCGCTTCCCGGTGTGGAGCCGCAACCGCAACGACTACGACCTGCTGGTGTACGTCGCGAACTGGCCGGAGCCGCGTCATCTCGCCTGGGAGACGCTGCTCAGGGCGCGGGCCATCGAAAACATCGCTTATGTCGCGGGCGTGAATCGCGTCGGTGTCGACGGCAACGACGTGCCGTACGTCGGCGGCAGTGCCGTCATCGACTACACCGGCAAGTATCTCGCGACGCTCGGGCGCGAACCGGGCGTCACCTCGACGAAGCTCGACATGTCGCCGCTCGAGAAGTTTCGCGACAGGTTCCCGTTCTGGCGGGACGCCGACGAGTTCTCGCTCACGACCCGCGATTGAGCAGCCGCGCGCAGTGCGCGTCGCGCAGCAGCGCCGCCAGGCGGCTTACGCCCTCCTCGATCTCGGCTTCGCCGTAGTGCGCGAAGCTCAGCCGCAGGAAGTTGCCGAGGCCCTGACCGTCGGGGGCGAACACGGCGCCCGGCTGGAAGCCGGTGCGGAACGCCGCCGCGCGCTCGCGTAACCGCGCCGCGTCCACGCCCTCGGCGAGCTCGAGCCAGAAGAAATAGCCGCCGTCCGGGCGCTGCCACGTCGCAAACTCCGCCAGGTGTTCGCGCAGCGCGCGGTCCATCGTCTCCACGCGCGAACGATAGGCCTCCCGCAGGGTAACGATGAAATCCTCCAGCAGGCCGGCCTCGATCACGTGCCGCACGACGTGCGAGGCGTAGTGGTTGAAGCTGCCGCCGCTGTTGACCACGCCGCTCGCGAGCAGCGTGCGCAAGTTGGCATCGCTCGTCTGGATCCAGCCGAGGCGCATGCCGGGGCCGAGGATCTTCGAGAACGAGCCCAGCGACAGCACGTTGCCCTCGCCCGCATAGGTGCCGAGCGCGGGCGGCGGCGGGTCGCCGTACCAGAGCATCTGGTAGACCTCGTCGGCGGCGATGACGAACCCGTGCTGCCTGCTGAGCTCGACGAGCCGCTCGCGGCGCTCGCGGCCCAGCGTGCGGCCGGTGGGGTTGTGGTAGCTCGGGATCGTGTAGAGGAGGCTGGGCCGGTGGCGCGGCAGCATGCGCTCGAGCTGCTCGACGTCCAGTCCCTCGTCGTCCATCGGCACACCGACGAGCTCGAGGCCGTGGTCGCGGAGTATCCGGAACGCGAGAAAATAGCTCGGCTCCTCGACGAACACGGTGTCGCCGGGTGCGGCGCAGCGGGTGCAGACGAAGTCGAGCGCCTGCGAGTTGCCGGCCGTGAGGAACAGCGATTCCGGCGGCGCGGGCCTGCCGTACTCGCGCCCGAGCAGCGTGCTCAACGCGGCGCGAAAGCGCGGGTCGCCCTGCTTGCCGCCGTAGTTGAGATCCTGCGGCACGGCGCTTTCGAAGAAGCGCTCGCTCGCGCGGTGCACCAGCTCGACCGGCAGCAGGTCGGCCGAGGGCTGGCCGACGCCGAAGTTGATCACGCCCGCCTCCGGCGCCTCGTCGAACGTGACGACGCCCTCACCCGATCCGCTCTTCCCTCGTCCTTTGCTCACGGCCATCACCTCCGGCAACACGCGGGCGTATTTCAATTCTGTCGCTTCCCGCCGATAATTCCAAAATT
>CAZTAE010000239.1:0-3593 GCA_964611535.1 uncultured Woeseiaceae bacterium | reverse complement strand
CGGCGGAGTTTCCGTTGTTGTGTGCTCGACAGGCCCCGATCAATGGTGCTCAACACGTCTTGTTGTAGTGCTTCTGTGTTGGATGGCTATTGTATGCCAGTTTTCGAGGCGGCGGTCGAGGAATGGCCCGGCAGATCCTGCAGCCGGCGCCGAGTGCACAAAAAATCACTCAGTGTGCGCCGTCAGGCGAGTGACGTGCGGCGGATCAGGTCCTCAATTGGCGCAGCAGTGTGCGGGCGCTCCGAATCAGCGGATTGCTGAAGTCGGCTCTCACGGCCTCCAACGCCACCTGCATTCCGCCGAAGTCGCTCTTGAACCGGTATAGCCCGGCTTCTGACGTGTGGGCACCGCCGAGATTGAAACGCTCGAGGCCACGCCGGCGAAGCAGACAAGCCGTCTCGTGCAGCAGGAACGGCGAGGCACCGCAAGCCATTCCATCGGGGCTGGTCCCGGCCGATTGGTAATAGGCTCCGCGTTCGGCCAGGAGGACGAACAGCGACGAGACCACCATTCCTTGCCGCTCGGCCTGGAACAGCTCGGCGGCCCCGGATGCGAGCAAGCGTTCGAACCGGCGCCGGTCGGACTGCGTGGCCTCGGGCACCGATTCGCCGCGTTCCCGGCGTCGCTGCATTGACGCTTGCATCAGCTCGGTGTGTGTGGCCAGGGCCCGATCATCGCGTGCGGCCCGGGCGATCAGTCCGGCTTTCCTGGCCCGCTTGAGGTTTCGCCGATGCTGACTCGAGGCCTGGCCAAGGGTTTCGTCATAGGTGGTCAGGCCCAGGACGTGCTCGGTACGCTCGCGCCGCTCCAGCCTGTGCCCCAGCGACGGGATGTTCACGGGTTCCGAGGCGTAAGTGTTGGCCACCAACAATCCGATGCGCCGCGCTCGGCACAGCTGCTTCAGTCCCGCCCAGAACGCTTCGCCCTCCGCCGGCAACTTCGGGAGCGACTCGATCTCCAGAGTACGCAACCAGCGCCCTTGCCGAAGGTAAGCGGGGCAGCCGGCCAGGAGGACGCCGTCCTCCTGCTGAAAGGTCAGGAGCAGGAGATGCCCTCCGCCGCCCTCGACGCGAGCGCGAACGTAGGCAGGGGTGTAGAACGGGTTGTCAGGCGCCAGAGCGGCGACCGCTGCGATTTGATCGTCAGCCGGCTGCTCGGCTGCGACGAATGTCATTGGCGTTGCCCGCGTATACCTCACCTGCAAGGCAGAGCTTCTGCTCGAGCAGGTGCGAATCGATGAAGAACTTGCATGCCCAGTTGAGATATTGATAACTCCCATAGGCGCCATCGACCGGGAACGACCCCTTCACGCCACCGCGAATCCCGGCGGGGCCGGAAAGCTGCACTGTGCGTCGGACATAGCTGTTTGCCGCCCGGGCGGCGGTCCAATAGCGCTCCTCTCCCGTCTCCTGAAAGAGCATCAGCAGGCAATGGGCGAGCTGGACCGTGCCCGTCAGGCAGGCCCACGGCACGGTACCCTCCCAGCGAGCGTTCAGTCGCCCGGGCAGGAAACCATCGGGCCGCAGGGCTAAAAGCACGCCGTCAGCCGTCCGCCGCGCCGCCGCCAGCAGAGCCGGATCGCTGCTGCTGCGGTGGCCTTCCAGCACGCCGCGGAGCACGTAGCCGATGGTGTGACTCAGGGGCGCCATGGGATTCGCAAGGCAGCAACGCTCGAACCACCCGTTGTCCCGCTGGTGCTCGAGAGCCCATCGGATGTTGGCCAGGCCCGCCTCCAGATAGCGCTCGTCAGGCTCCACCCGATAGGCTTCCAGCAATCCCCATGCAACGTGAGTTTCGTAAGCTTTCTCGCCGGGCTCGGCGAACGGCGATGGATGTCGGCGCCAGCAGCCGTCGGGGTCCTGAGTGTTCACCAGCCAGGTGGCAGCACGGTTCATCGAGTCACGGTAGGCATTCCCGAATTCGTTCACCCCGGCCGCCAGACCCAGCAGGATTTGCCCTGTATTGAACGTCACCGGCACCACCGGCTTCTGATCGACAGTGCCTCCCTGGAATCCGCCCTCCGGCAGTTGAATCGACACCAGCCAGTCGAGCATCCGCCTGGCGCGCTCGCGGGCCGCTTTGCCGCGGTGACCGCCGTGGCTTCGCGCCACGTCGAGAAGCGTCGGCACGGTGTAGCCCGTGGTCTCGGGATAGGAACTTCCCCAGCCGTCGATCAGGGAGTAATGGCGGGCCACGCCGCCGTCGCAAGTCCTGGAGAAGTCCTGCGCACGACCGAGCCAGGACACAGACTCGTTCAGGACGGGTTCAATGCCTGGATCACAGTCTGGGAGTCCAGCGCGGTCCTTGCCGCGCTCGGCAGCCGCGGCCGCTGGCAGCCGGGGCGGCTTTAGTGATCGGAGCAGCCGACGAACGGGCTGCTCGATAAAGGGCAGGAAAAACATGATCGATTGCTCCCCTGATACCGGTGCCGCCTGGTCGGGCAGCCTCGCGGCGCGAAGATCACGCTGCTGCAAACTCCGCCGAACACGGCACGTTGCCCGCGACCTCCGTCAGGCAGCGGATCTTTTTTTGCTTGGTACTTCTCGGTCCCCGTTAATGGCTGGCACGGTTTGTTGTATTGGTTCTGTCTCTATGTCCCTGTATGCCATTTTTTGCCGCGCGGGTCATGACGCAGTTAACATATTCCGTATAAAACGCTGGGTCGTGCTGGCCAGGTGCCGCGTATCCGGTCGAAACAGCGAGGGCTGGTCGATGGCTTCCGCCAGCATGAGGAGGACACGTTGCGCGAGTCGACCCTCGACGAAGTCGGCGGCGGCGATGCATCGCTCGCGTTGCCCGAGCAGCGTGAAAGTGCCCTGGAACTTCGGGTTGTAGGCGAGGCCGACGATGGGCGTTCCCATGCCCGCCGCCAGTATCGCCGCGTGCATGCGGCCGCAGAGCATGACGGCCAGCAGTCCGGTGACGGCCTTGTAGAGTTTCGGGTCGTCGAGCTGCAGGATGGTGTAATACTTCGTGCGCATTTTCGCCGCGACGGCTTCGCAAATGTCGAAGTCGTTCTCGTGGCGGACGTTGTAGGTCGGCAGGAAGACGACATGGGCATTCTTCGTGTCTGCGATCTCGCCCAGCAGCGAGGCGACGTCGTCAGTGAGAGCGGACATCTCGCGTTCGCCGCGCTTGCGCCCGAGGCCGAGCCGTGAGCCGTACTTGTGCGGAATGAGGTTCGAGCGCAGGTGGAACAGCCGGCGCAGCGCGACGCCGACGAGCGGCTGGCCCTCGAGTGGCACGCCGGCGTCCGCGAGCGCGCTGCGCGCGGCGTCGGGCTCGGCCGGCTCGAGCAGGAACGCCGGATCGGGAACCAGCTCGACGGGCTTGCGCGTGAGCGGCTGGAGGACGGACTTGGCCAGCGGATCGCGAACGGAGACGGGATGCATGGTCCGGAGCGCGAGCCGCGCGAACAGCCTGCTGATGCCGTGATCGAGCGGCCCGGCGCCGATGCTGAGGCCCGCGATGCGGTCGTTCAGGAGCCGGACGGCGGCGAGGCGCAGGGCCCAGTAGGGCATCTTCAGCAGGCTGTCGTCGTCCTGGAAGAGGCCGCCGCCGCCGCAGATGACGAGGTCGGCGTTGCGCGCGGC
>CAZTAE010000238.1:0-3598 GCA_964611535.1 uncultured Woeseiaceae bacterium | reverse complement strand
TCAGCCGCTCTTCGCCTGGTTGGCGACCGCGGTCGTGGCGGCTTCCAGCGTCTCGGCGTCGGCGAGGAAGCGGCGGCTCCGCGGCTTCAGGTCGTCGTCGAGCTCGTAGGCGAGCGGGATGCCCGTCGGGATGTTGAAGGAGACGATGTCCTCGTCCGACATACCGTCCAGCATCTTGACCAGCGCCCGCATGCTGTTGCCGTGGGCCGCGACGAGCACGTTCCGGCCGGCTGCGAGGTCCGGCGCAATGAGCTCGTTCCAGCACGGCTCGACGCGCGCGAGCGTCATGGCCAGGGATTCCGTCGAGGGCAGTTCGCCGATGCCCGCGTAGCGCCGGTCGTGCGATGGATGCCGCTCGTCGTCCGCCTCCAGCGGCGGGGGAGGGGTGTCGTAGCTGCGCCGCCAGATGTGCACCTGCTCGTCGCCGTACTTCGCCGCCGTCTCCGCCTTGTTCAGACCCTGGAGCGCGCCGTAGTGGCGCTCGTTGAGCCGCCAGTCGCGCACGACCGGCAGCCACATGCGATCGAGCTCGTCGAGCATGAGCCACAGCGTGCGGATCGCCCGCTTCAGCACCGAGGTATAGGCGATGTCGAAGTCGTACTCCGCCTCGCGCAGCGTCCGCGCGGCTTCGATCGCTTCGCGCCGGCCGAGGTCCGTCAGGTCCACGTCCGTCCATCCGGTGAACAGGTTCTTGAGGTTCCAGTCGCTCTGGCCGTGGCGGCAGAGGATCAACTTCCCCGGCATAGGTTCTCCTTACATTGCCTGCATGGACCCGGTACGTAGGAGCTTCGAGCGCCAACGGCTCGCCCGCGGGCGGGCTCCTGCAAGCGACCGGCTAGTCGTTGATCAGCTTGCGCAGTTCCTGCGCGGCGACGGACAAGGTAGCAAAGTCCGGCCGCTCGCGCAGTTTCATTTCGGCGAGGATGCCGTCGAGCTTCGCGACACCCGCTGCATGCCTGCGCTTCCAGTTCTCGAAAGCGCGTTCGGGGCCGGCCCTGCCGCGGCCGCGCAGCAGCTTCGCCGCCAGGTCTCGCCGGATCCGGTAGAACTCGTCGCGCAGGTTGCTGCGGGCCAGCGCCTGCCAGCGGCCATCCACCGACAGGCTCTCCGTCGACCGGTGCAGCCACACGAGCCCCAGACGATCGCTCAGGGCCGAATACATCTTCGCCGTTTCGACGACGTCCTGGCGGAACTGCCCGGTGAGATCCACGATGTCCAGCGCGCCGCGCGTCAGCAGCAGCGCTGCCATCTTGCGGGCAAGCCTTTCCGGCACGCCCCGCTCGACGTTCTCCTCCGCGACCAGGCGCTGGCGGTCCTTCGACGGACCGATCACGATGCTGAACACGCGGGAGTAGATGGTCGCCATCCCCGGCTTCAGCAGCTCGACGGCCTGCACGATCTCGATGTCCTCGCCGAAGCGCTCGATGAGCCAGTAGCAGGCATGGCGCAGTATCCGGCTGACCTCGAACATCATCGTCTGCTGCACCGTCGCCGGCACGTGGTTGTCCAGCGATTCGATTGTCCGCCAGATTTCGCTCGCCTCCGTGAGCTCGCGCGCCACCACGTAGGCGCGGGCGACGGTGACGCTGCGGGCGCCGGTATCCTGCTGCATCCGCTGAACGAAGGCCGGTCCCATGCGGTTGACGATGTTGTTGGCGATGAGGGTCGCGAGTATTTCGCGGCTCAGCCGGTGCGTGGGGATCAGGTCGGGATAGCGGCGCCGCAGGATCGGCGGGAAGTAGCGCTGCGGATCGGTCGTGAGAAAGTCGTCCAGCGGCTCGCCGGAGCCCGCCAGGCCGTTATAGAGGTCGATCTTCGCATAACTCAGGATCACGGCCAGCTCGGGACGGGTCAGTCCCTGCTTGCGTTGGCGCCGTTCCTCGATCTCCGCCTCGTCCGGGAGGTATTCGAGGTCCCGGTTGAGGAGCCCCGTCCTTTCGAGGTCGGTGATCAGCCGCGCCGATTCGTCCAGCCGCTCGCGGGCGAGCGCTTCCATCATGCTGATGGACTGTGTCTGCAGGTAGTTGTTGCGCAGCACGAAAGCCGCCACCTCGTCCGTCATTTCGGCCAGCAACCTGTTGCGGTTGGTCCGTGTCAGGCCCTTCTCCTTTTCCGCGGCATTCAGGAGGATCTTGATGTTCACTTCGCGGTCCGAGCTGTCCACGCCGGCCGAGTTGTCGATGAAGTCGGTGTTGAGGCGGCCGCCGTTCAGGCTGTACTCGATGCGGCCCCGCTGGGTCAGGCCGAGGTTGCCGCCCTCGCCGATCGCCCGGCAGCGCAGATCGCTGGCGTTGACCCGGACGCTGTCGTTGCTCTTGTCGCCGACGTCGCCATGGCTCTCGGTGCTCGCCTTGACGTAGGTGCCGATGCCGCCGTTCCACAACAGGTCGACCGGCATCTTCAGGATGGCGCGGATGAGCTCCTGCGGCTGCATCGACTGCTCGTCCGTCTGCAGCAGCCGGCGCGCCTCCTTGCTGAGCTTGATGTGCTTCGCCTGGCGGGAGTAGATGCCTCCGCCCTTGGAGATGAGCTTTTCCCGGTAATCCAGCCAGCTCGACCGGGCGAGCTTGAACAGGCGCCGGCGTTCGCGGAAGCTGGCTTCCATGTCGGGATCGGGGTCGAGGAAGATGTGCTGGTGGTTGAATGCTGCGACCAGCCGGATCTTGCGCGACAGCAACATGCCGTTGCCGAAGACGTCGCCGCTCATGTCGCCGATGCCCGCGACGGTGAACGGATCCTTATCCACGTTCAGGCCTTGCTCGCGGAAGTGGCGCTTAACGGCTTCCCAGGCACCGCGTGCGGTGATGCCCATTTTCTTGTGGTCGTAGCCGGTCGAGCCGCCTGAGGCGAACGCGTCGTCCAGCCAGTAGCCGTACTCTGCGGATATCTCGTTCGCGATGTCCGAGAACGTCGCTGTGCCCTTGTCGGCAGCCACGACGAGATAGGGATCGTCACCGTCGCGCCTGACGACTGCCGGGGGCGGGACCACCTTGCCGTCGACGACGTTGTCGGTCACGTCCAGCAGCCCGCAAATGAACGTCCGATAGCAGTGGACGACTTCCCGCATGACCGTGTCGCGGTCACCGTCCGGAAGGCGCTTGGGGATGAAGCCGCCCTTTGCGCCTGTCGGTACGATGACCGTGTTCTTGACGATCTGCGCCTTCATCAGACCGAGAACCTCGGTGCGGAAGTCCTCGCGGCGGTCCGACCACCGGATGCCGCCACGGGCGATCCGGCCGCCGCGGAGGTGCACACCCTCCACTTCCGGCGAATAGACGAAGATCTCGAAAGCGGGTTTCGGCAGCGGGACTTCCGGGAGCTTCGACGGGTCGAACTTGACGGAAAGCCAGGACTTCGGCGCGCCCTCGGCGTCGCGCTGGAAGTAGTTGGTGCGCAGGGTCGTGCTGACGGCGCCGGCGAACGCCGACAGGATGCGGTCCTCGTCGAGACTCTTCGCGCGGGCCACCGCCCGGTTGATGCTCGCGACGCAGACGTTCAGCCTTTCCTCGCGCAGCTTGCCCCGCGTGCCGGGCCGGAACTGCAGCTCGAACTGCTCGATAAGGCTGCGGGCCAGCGCCGCGTGCTGGACCAGCACGTC
>CAZTAE010000237.1:0-3601 GCA_964611535.1 uncultured Woeseiaceae bacterium | reverse complement strand
GGGTCCTTTGGCGGAATGGCTCCCTTCGGTCCGCTTTATTTCCGCCAAAGGACCCCCCGCAGGCGATGCCGGAACCGGTTCAAGTAAGTGCCATTCGTTCATGAGCGACAATGACGGGTACGGACTGGGTCAAACGCCAACCTCATGAACAATGCCCTGAGGGACTGAGAGGATAGAAGCATGACCGATGCCTGGATCTGCGATGCGATAAGGACGCCGATCGGCCGTTACGGCGGCGCGCTGTCGTCGGTGCGGACCGACGATCTCGCGGCAATACCGCTCAAGGCGCTGCTATCGCGCAACAAGGGCCTGCCGCCGGAGGCGATCGACGACGTCGTTCTCGGCTGCGCCAACCAGGCCGGCGAGGACAATCGCAACGTCGCGCGCATGGCGGCGCTGCTCGCCGACCTGCCGGAGACGGTGCCTGCCGCGACCGTAAACCGCCTCTGCGGCTCGGGCATGAACGCCGTGGGCAACGCGGCGCATGCGATCCAGGCGGGGCAGGCGGAGCTGGTTCTCGCCGGCGGCGTCGAATCGATGTCGCGTGCGCCCTTCGTGCTCGCGAAGTCGACGAAGCCTTTCGACCGCAATGCGGAGATCTACGACACGACGCTCGGCTGGCGCTTCGTCAACCGCAGGATCGAGGAACAGTACGGCATCGACTCGATGGCGGAGACGGCGGAGAACGTCGCACGCGAATATGGCGTCTCGCGGGAGGACCAGGACGCGTTCGCCCTTCGCAGCCAGCAGCGGGCGGCGGCGGGGGTTTCGGCGGGACGGCTGGCAGAGGAAATCGTCGCCGTCGAAGTGCCGGAGAGGCGCGGCGAGATCCGGCGGGTGGAGCGGGACGAGCACCCGCGCGCCGATACGACGCTCGCGGTGCTGGCGAAGCTCAAGCCGATCGTCAGGGCGGACGGCAGCGTGACCGCCGGCAACGCCTCCGGCATCAACGACGGCGCCTGCGCGCTCGTGGTCGCGTCGGATCGCGCGGTGAAGGACCACGGGCTCGAGCCGCTGGCGCGCATTGTCGCCTGGGCGGCGGCCGGCGTCGCGCCGCGCGTGATGGGCATCGGCCCGGTGCCGGCGTCGCGCAAGGTGCTGCAGATGGCGGGATTGTCGGTCGAGCAGATGGACGTGATCGAGCTGAACGAGGCGTTCGCGGCGCAGGGTCTTGCAGTGCTGAGGGAACTCGGGGTGCCGGACGATGCCGAACACGTCAACCCGAACGGCGGTGCGATCGCCCTGGGCCACCCGCTCGGCATGTCGGGTGCGCGCCTGCTGACCGCGGCGGCACGCGAGCTCGAGCGCAGGAAGGGCCGTTACGCGCTCTGCACGATGTGCATCGGCGTCGGGCAGGGCATCGCCATGATCATCGAAGCTGCCAGATGAAGGCCGAACCCGCGGAAAACGCCGATATCCTGCAGATCGTCGCGGAGCACATCCGCGGCCGGCGCACGATCAAGCTGTTCCACGACCGGCCGGTGAGCCGCAAGCTGATCCTCGATGCGATCGAGGCCGCGCGCTGGGCGCCCTCGCATCACGTCACCGAGCCGTGGCATTTCTACGTGCTGGGTCCGGAGACGGTGCGCGGGAGCGTCGAGCTGATTCGCACCATCACCGCCGAGCGCAAGGGGGCGAAAGTGGCGGACTTCAAGGCGAAGTCCGCGGCGGCCATCCCGGGCTGGCTGGTCGTGACCTGCAGGAATTCGGATGACGAACTGCGGCAGCGGGAGGACTACGCGAGCTGCTGCTGCGCGGTCCAGAACCTCATGATCTATCTCTCCGCCGCGGGCGCCGCCTCGAAGTGGTCCACGGGCCCGGTTACCCGCGACGCGCGTTATTACGACCTGCTCGGCATCGATCCGCAGCAGGAATCGATCGTGGCGCTGGTCTGGTACGGCTATCCCAGGATCCGGCCGACCCAGTCGCGCAAGGACGTGAACGAGATCGTCAGCGAGAGGGAATAGCGTGGCGGCTCCTACGGCAGCCGGTCGCCGGCTGACCGTTCGACGGGCATGGCGCGGCCGAGGATGAGGTTGCGTCCGAGGAAGGTCACCGCCGTGGCGACACCGAATACGCCCATCGTGACGACCACGTTTCGGACCGTGCCGTCGTAGAGGAAGCCGCTCAGCAGCGAGCCGCCCGAGGCCGCCAGGTTCTGGATCGTGCCGATGATGGAGGCCGCGACGCCGGCGATGCCCGGTACCGGGTCCAGCGCCAGGGCCGTCGCGTTTGCCATTAGCAGCGACACGCCGAACATGTAGACACAGACGTTCCCCCACACCCACCAGAACGGCGCCTCGCCGAGCCAGGCGATGAAAAGCATTTGCAGCGCTGCGATGCCGATGAAGCTGCAGCCGCCGCCGATCATCTGCAGGCTGTCGAAGCGCAGCAGCAGGCGGCGGTTGAGCGTCGAGCCCACGAGGATCGTGAGCCCCGCCAGTGCGAAGATGAAGCCGAAGGACCTGACCGAGAAGCCGTAGATCTCGACGACCAGGGCGGGTGATGCCGTTATCAGCGACATGAAGCCGGCGGCCGGCAGCAGCACGAGAAGGACGCCGAGCAGGCTTTGCCGGTGCGAGAAGAATTCCTTCGCGCTCGACGCGAGCTGCCGGACGATGTGGACGTTTCCACGCACCGGCACGTGCGTTTCCCGCAGGGCGCGGTTGACGGCCACCAGCAGCAATGTGCCGAACAGGGCGATGACGATGAACGGCATGCGCCATCCCAGCGTCGCCACCAGAAACGCGCCGAGCATCGGTGCGATCATCGGCGCCGCGGTGAAGATCATCACCATTATGGTGAGTAGCCGCGCCGCCTGGGCGCCGCTCGCGATGTCGCGCACGATTGCGCGGGAGACGACGATCGCGGCCGATGCGCCGATGCCCTGCACGAAGCGTGCCGTAAGCATCACCTCGATGTTGAGGCTCAGCGCGCAGACGATGCCGGCGGCCGTGAAGATGCCGACGCCGGCGTAGATGACCGGCATCCGGCCCAGCCGGTCGGACAGCAGACCGGCGGGAATCTGGCCCAGCGCCAGCCCGGCCATGAACAGCCCCACGATCTGCTGCCCTTTCGGCATGCCCGTCGCGAAATCGAACACCATGGCCGGTATCGCCGGCAGGCTCATGTCGATAGACACGGCCCCGAGCCCGGTCACGCAGCCGAGCACGAGCACAAATCGTCGGCGGGACGCGAGCCCGATATTCATTCCGGATCCAGTCACGGGAGAGAAGGCGGCTGTTGAGGTGGAGGAACATGCACTGCAGAGAACGCTCGATTGTACTGTGACGGAACTCCCGGAGCACCCATGCTACCGGGCGAGGACCGCTCAGCTTGCGGTCGGTAAGGGCTGGCGAGAGTGCGATTGCGGCATTTACAAACTTTTTACATAAAAGACCAGCCGAACGCGCTAGATTCACCCGTGCCAGTCGAGCCGGCACGCGGGTGCCGGAATGGTGTCGGGCGCTTCAAACCGCCGGCCAGGGAGGAATGCTTCGTCGTGATGCGCATTACCGACTTGACCGCCGTTCTTCGCTCCTCGCCTCAGCGGCAGGGTCGTCAGGACGTGGCGGAGTCCCTTTTCCAGAGCCGGGCGACA
>CAZTAE010000236.1:0-3608 GCA_964611535.1 uncultured Woeseiaceae bacterium | reverse complement strand
CGTGGAAACCTCGATTTTTGTTGCCAAAGCCCCAGGGATCAATGCCAACTAGTAGCGCATCAGCACCGAGCCCCAGGTGAATCCCCCGCCGAACGCTTCCATCAGCACCAGCTGGCCGCGCTGCACCCGGCCGTCACGGACCCCCACATCGAGCGCCATCGGCACCGACGCGGCGGACGTGTTCCCGTGGTCCTGCACCGTCAGTACGACCTTCTCCATCGGGATCTCCAGCCGTTTCGCGGTCGCCTGGATGATGCGCAGGTTCGCCTGATGAGGAATCAGCCAGTCCACCTCGTTCTTCGCGATGCCGTTCGCCCGCAGCGCCTGCTCCGCGACGTTGCCGAGCGTCTTCACCGCGACCTTGAACACCTCGTTGCCGCTCATGATGATTTTGGCGTCCTCGAGCCCCGCCTTGTGCAGGTCCTTCGATGCGCCCGCGGGGTAGTAGAGCAGGTCCTTGTACTGGCCGTCCGCGCCCAGGTGGCTGGACAGGATGCCCGGCTCGTCGGAGGGCACGAGAATCACGGCTCCGGCGCCGTCGCCGAACAGCACGCAGGTGCTGCGGTCCTTCCAGTCGATGAGCTTGCTCAGGATTTCCGCGCCGATGACCAGCGCACGCTTCGCCTCGCCGGCGCGGACGAACTTGTCGGCGACGGCCAGTGCATAGATGAACCCGGTACAGGCCGCCTCGATGCTGAATGCCGGACAACCGTGGATGCCGAGCCGCCGTTGCACCAGCGTGCCGGCGTTCGGGAAGATCAGGTCCGGGCTGGTCGTGCCGACGATAATCAGGTCGATGTCGGCGGCCTCCACCCCCGCCGCCTCCATGGCGATGCGCGCCGCCTCGACCGACAGGTCGGAGGTCGTCTGCTCCTCGGCCGCGATGTGACGGCGCTCGACCCCGGTCCGGGTGCGGATCCATTCGTCGCTGGTGTCGACCATCTTCTCGAGGTCCGCGTTCGTCAGCACCCTCTCCGGAAGAAAACGCCCCGTTCCTGCAATGCGTGAGTAGATCATGCCGCTTCCTGTTGCAGCAGGTTGCCGATCTGCATCGGCACCTGGTTCTTGACCTCGATCAGCGCGGTGTCGATCGCGTGCTGAAACGCGAAGGAGTCTGCGCTGCCGTGGCTCTTTATGACGATACCGTTCAAGCCGACGAGCGACGCGCCGTTGTAGTTACGCGAATCCATTTCGATCGCCAGGCTCTTCAATACGGGTGCGGCAAGGAGGGCCTGCAGCCTGGCGACCGGCGAGCGGGTGAACGCCCGGCGCAGGTAGTGCGAGGCGAGGCCGACGGTGCCTTCCATCGTCTTCAGGGCGACGTTTCCCGTAAACCCGTCGGTGACGACCACGTCGGCCTTGCCGGAAAAGATCTCGTTGCCCTCGATGAAGCCCACGTAGTTGAGGCCGCTCGCGTCGAGCATTGCCGCGGCGTCGCGCACGGTGTCGTGTCCCTTCGTCGCCTCCACACCGATATTGAGCAGCGCGACCCGCGGCTCCCGGAGGCGTCGGATGTCCTGGGTCACGATGGAGCCCATGAGGGCGAACTGGAAAAGCAGTTCCGCATCGCCGACCGTGTTGGCACCGAGGTCGAGCATGTGCACTGTCCCGCCTATCGCCGGGAGCTCCGCGATGATCGCGGGACGCTCGATGCCGGGCAGCATCTTGAGGACGAACTTCGCCGTCGCCATCAGCGCACCCGTGTTCCCGGCGCTGACGCAGGCCTGCGCCCGGCCATCCTTGACCATGTCGATGGCGACGCGCATCGAGGAATCCTTCTTCTTGCGCAGGGCTTCCGTGGCGGACTCGGACATGCCGACCACTTCCGTCGCCCGCTCGACCGTCAGGCGCGGGTCGGTGGGGCCCGCCAGTCGGCCGACGAGGCGGGCGAGCTCGTCGTCGTTACCGACGAGTGCCAGCTTCAGGTTCGGGTGCTTCTCGAGCGACGCGACGGCCGCCCGTACCACGACCTCCGCGCCGAGGTCACCGCTCATCGCATCGAGCGCTATGACGGGGCTTTCGGCCACGGAAACCTGCGGCGACCCGACGTTCGGAGGGGCCCGGGCCTACTCGTCTTCGTCTTCTTCGGGTTGCTCGATGACCTGGTTGCCCCGGTAGAAGCCGTCGGGCGTCACGCGGTGTCGCAGGTGGGTCTCGCCCGACGTCGGGTCCACCGACAGCGTCGGCGAGGCAAGCTTGTCGTGCGACCGCCGCATTCCGCGGCGCGCCGGGGTCTTGCGACTCTTTTGTACAGCCATCTCATTCTCCATGGAACGATGTGCGGACCACGCCGGGAGAGCCCTTTCGGTCCGGCCCGATGTCCGCTGTCAATTGCCGGGCGCGGCCACTATGCCACGACTACCGTTGTCATTTCTCGTCGCGCATCCGGTCTTTCAGGTCCGCGAACGGGCGGACCGTTTCACCGCCGCTCACGACGTCCTCCTGCTCCGGCGCGCTGCATGCGGCACTCTCGTGCATCACCGACAGGGGCAACGCCATGATGAGGGCTTCCTCGACGATATCCAGGGGTCTTATGGTCGGCTCTTCCGTCTCCCAGATCTCGTACTCGTCCGACTCGACTTCCCCGGCCCCCGGCTCCGTCAGCAACAAACGCAGGTCGCGCCTGACGGGCAGCTCGAACGGCTCGAGGCAGCGCTGACACACTGCGGGAACGCGCGCCGTGACGCGCCCTTCCAGCACCGGCATGCTGCGCCTTTCATCCGCCCAGCCCGCCTTGAGTCTAATCTGAACGGGCAATGCCCGCCATTTCGCGGGCACGTCCACCTCGGGCACGGCCGCGAAGTCCGCGGCCACGATGTCGGCCAGTCGTGGAAAGGCGCCCAGTTTCTCTTCGCGTTCAATGGCTTGCCCGCGGTCGGCCAGTTCGCCGGGCGAGCGGCGATCGGTAAGCGCGTTGCCCATGGCGCGCGCATCATATGTAGCTGATCCGCAACTGTCAAAGGCGGACTTGCTAAGATCCGGGCGCAAGCACTTTCCTCAGGAGCGGCAGTCCAGGATGCAGAATCCCGCAGCACCTCCGATCGTTCTGGCCTCGTCGTCGCGTTACCGCCGCGGCCTTCTCGAGCGAATCCTGAGCGACTTTCAGACGGTCTCGCCGGACGTCGACGAGCGTGGCGGCGACGAGCCGCCGCGCGCACTGGCCGCCGCCCTTGCCCGCCGCAAGGCCGAGGCGGTGTCGACGACGCACCGGGACGCGCTCGTCATCGGCGCCGACCAGCTGGCGGTGCTGGAGGGGCGCGTGCTGGGCAAGCCGGGCAACCATGCGGCTGCCGTGGAGCAGCTCCTGGCCTGCACCGGCCGGACGGTGACCTTCCACAGCGCCGTCTGTGTGCTGGATCCCGAAGGACGGCGCCGCTACGAGCACGTCGACGACACCGCGGTGCGCTTCCGGCGGTTCGACCGCCGCCTTGCGGAGCGCTACCTCCTGCATGACGAGCCCTACGACTGCGCAGGCAGCTTCCGTATCGAAGGCGCGGGCTTCGTGCTCTTCGAATCCGTCGACACCGGCGATCCCACGGCGCTGATCGGCCTGCCGATGATCTGGCTCGCCGGCATTCTTCAGGAGCTCGGCTACCTGCAGTCCTGAA
>CAZTAE010000235.1:0-3634 GCA_964611535.1 uncultured Woeseiaceae bacterium | reverse complement strand
GCCTGTGACCGGGTGGCCGCGAGTGCTAGAATCCGCGCGCCGAACCGGGCGGCGTTCCTGCCCCCTGCCATCGCACACCTCGCATTCGGCGCGCCTGGCACAACTGACCGGATTACCGCATGGCTGCTTTTGACGATTCTGCGTTCGACGATCACGAGCGGGTCCTGTTCTGTCGGGACGCAGACACGGGACTGAAGGCAATCGTCGCGATTCACTCGACCGCCCTCGGTCCGGCTGCCGGCGGCTGTCGGCTGTGGCAGTACGATTCCGACGATGCGGCGCTGCACGACGTGCTCCGCCTGTCCCAGGGCATGAGCTACAAGAACGCCATGGCCGACCTGGATTTCGGCGGCGGCAAGGCGGTGATCCTGAAGGACGGCGATTTCAGCGGCAGCGACGCGCTCTACGAGAAGTTCGGCGAGTTCGTCGACCAGCTCGGCGGCAGCTACATCACCGCCGAGGACGTCGGGATGAGCGTGTCCATCATGGAAATCATCGCCCGCCGCACGCGCTACGTCACCGGGCTGCCGAGCAAGGGCGGCAGGGCCGGCGGCGATCCGTCGCCAAAGACGGCCTTCGGTGTCTTCAAGGGGATCGAGGCCGCCGTGCGCTTCAAGCTGTCGCGCCCCGATCTGAAAGGCCTGACGGTCGCCGTGCAGGGCGTCGGCAACGTCGGCTACAACCTCTGCCGGTTGCTGAACGAGGCCGGCGCGAGGCTCGTGGTCGCCGATATCGACGACGCGCGCATCGAGCAGGCGCGCCGCGATTTCGGTGCGACGGCCGTTGCCCTGGACGAGATTCTGTTCCAGGCCGTCGACGTCGTCGCGCCCTGCGCGCTCGGGGCGGTGCTGAGCGCGCGCTCGATACCCGACCTGAAGGCGCCCATAGTCGCGGGGGCCGCCAACAACCAGCTGGAGCGCGGAGACGACGGCCGGCGGCTGTCCGACGCGGGCGTCCTGTACGCGCCGGACTACGTGATCAACGCCGGCGGGATCATCAACGTGGCAAGTGAATACCGCGGGATCGATGGCGACGCGGAGGTGATGACCCGCATCGCCGAAATCGGCCCGCGTCTCACGCGCATCTTCGAGGAGGCCGCCGCGACGGGTTTGCCGACGAACGTCGTTGCCGACCGCCATGCGCGCGAGCGGATCGCGGCCGCCAGGCGCTGAAACGCGGCAAACGCGTCCGGCGCCGCGCCGCCTCAGCCGGTCTCGAGCACGATCTTGCCCATGTGCCGGCTGCTTTCCATCAGCTCGTGGGCCGCCGCCGCTTCGGCCAGCGGAAACGTCGCATGGATCACCGGCTTTACGGCGCCCGACGCCAGGAGCGGCAGCACCGAGGTCTCGACGCTGGCGGCGATCGCGGCCTTCTCTTCCACCGTCTGCGGCCGGAGCGTCGAGCCCGTGAGCATCAGCCGCTTCGTGAGCACGACGCGCAGATCCACCTCCGCTTTGGAACCCCTGAGGAAGGCGATCAGGACGTAGCGGCCTTCCGTCGCGAGCACGGCCAGGTTCTTCTGCACGTATTCGCCCGCCACCATGTCCAGGACCACGTCCACGCCCCGGTTGCCCGTGAGCTCCCGCGTGTCGGCCTCCCAGTCCGCCTCCCGGTAGTTCAAGGTGTGGTCCGCGCCGAGACCGGTGCAGAAGCGGCACTTCTCATCGGTGCCGGCGGTCACGATCACCGTCGCCTTCGCGGCCTTCGCCAGCTGGATGGCAGTCGTGCCGATGCCGCCCGAGCCGCCGTGTATCAGCACGGTTTCGCCCTCCGAAAGCCGGCCACGCGTGAACAGGTTGTACTGCACCGTGAAGAAGGTTTCCGGCACCGCCGCAGCCATCGTCAGCGACAAACCCTCCGGCACCGGCAGGCAATGGGCTTCGTGGACGCGGCAGTACTCGGCGTAACCTCCGCCATGCGTCAGCGCCATGACCTTGTCGCCCTCCGTCCAGCGCCGCGCATCGCTGCCGTTGGCGACCACCTCACCGGCGACCTCGAGGCCCGGCAGCGGGTCGGCATCCGGCGGCACGGGATACTTGCCGAGCCGCTGCAGGACGTCCGGGCGGTTGACGCCCGCCGCGGCTACCCGCACCAGCACCTCGTTCTTGCGCGGCTCGGGCACGGGCAGAGAGACCGGCACGAGAACCTCCGGCCCGCCGGGCCGTTCGATGCGAATCGCCTGCATCGTTTCCATTTGCCTGAACCTCGAGCGTCATCGCGGCGTGCGAATCGTGGGCGGTAATGGATTCACTATGGCACAGCGAGCGTCGCGATCAAGCGCCGGCTCGACATCGTGCCGCGCCCTGTTACCATTTGCTTCCATTCCCCATCTTCCCGATGAAGCGATTCGAAGTGACGGAGAATCCCGTAATCTGGCAGCCGGACGAAAGGCGCCGGAAGGACACGGCGATGAGCCGGTTCATGGCCGGCCGGAAAGCGGCGGACTACGACGAGCTGCACGCGTGGTCGATTGACGAAACGGCGGCGTTCTGGGAGGCGCTGGTCGGGTTCTGCGACGTGCGCTTCGACGCGCCCGCAAGGGACGTGCTCTCCCAGTCCGGCGACATGACCACCGCGAACTGGTTTACCGGCAGCGAGCTCAGTTTCGCCGCCCACCTGCTGCGGCACGAAGGCGACCGCCCCGCGATCATCTTCTGCGGCGAGAACGGCGCCCGCCGGGCGTTGAGCCGTGACGAGCTGCGGCGGGAGGTCGCGGCGATTGCGGCCGCCCTGTCCGCCGCGGGCGTCCGCAAGGGCGACCGGGTCGCTGCATTCCTGCCGAACTGTCCGGAGGCGATCGTCGCGATGCTCGCAACGGCGAGCCTCGGCGCCATCTGGTCCTCCTGCTCGCCCGACTTCGGGACCAACGGCGTCGTCGACCGCTTCGGTCAGATCGAGCCGAAGATACTCTTCTGCGCCGACGGCTACTTCTACAACGGCAAGCGCCACGACTCGCTCGGCGCCGTCGAAGGTGTCGCCGCCCGCATCGGCAGTATCGAGCGGATCGTGGTCGTGCCGTTCACTGGTGCGGATTTCAGCCTGCCGGCGTCGCGGGCTTCCGTGCTCTGGCGAGACTTCGCCCGCGACGGGGAGGCGCTCACGTTCACGCCCGTCCCGTTCGATCATCCGCTGTACATCATGTACTCCTCCGGCACGACCGGCGTCCCGAAGTGCATCGTGCACGGCACCGGCGGGACGCTCGTGCAGCACCTGAAGGAGCACGTGCTGCACGGCGACCTGCGTCCGGGCAATCGTTTGTTCTATTTCACGACCTGCGGCTGGATGATGTGGAACTGGCTCGCGAGCGGCCTGGCCGCCGGTGCGACCCTGGTCCTGTATGACGGCGCGCCGTTCGCGGACGAAGGCCGCGTGCTCTGGAAGCTGGCTGAAGGCGAACGGGTCACGCACTTCGGCACGAGCGCCAAATACCTCTCGGCGCTCGAGAAGGCCGGCCTCCGGCCCGGGGAGGAGTTCGCACTCGAGCATCTGCGGACGATCTTCTCGACGGGCTCGCCGCTGGCCCCGGCCAGCTTCGACTACGTCTACGAGGCCATCGCCGCCGACGTGCAACTGTCCTCCATCACCGGCGGCACGGACATCATCAGCTGCTTCGCCCTGGGCAACCCGGTGCTGC
>CAZTAE010000234.1:0-3641 GCA_964611535.1 uncultured Woeseiaceae bacterium | reverse complement strand
TCGGTCTCGTGGAAACCGTCTGTGTGTATTGCGGCTCCAACGCCGGCGGGCACGAAGCCTACGCGACCGAGGCGCGCAAGCTCGCGCGGCGGCTGGCCGACGAGGGCATAGGCATCGTCTACGGCGGTGCGGCCAAGGGTCTGATGGGTGTGCTCGCCGACGAAATGGTCGACGCCGGAGGCCGCATCACCGGCGTCATCCCGCGTGCGCTTCAGGACAGGGAAATCGCGCATCCCGGGCTCACCGAGCTCCACGTCGTCAACTCCATGCATGAGCGCAAGGCCCTGATGGCCGAACTGGCCGACGGTTTCGTTGCGCTGCCCGGCGGGTTCGGCACGCTGGAGGAGATCGTCGAGATGCTGACCTGGGCGCAGCTTCGCCTGCACGCCAAGCCGTGCGGGCTATACAACGTCCGCGGCTATTTCGACGGGCTGCTCGCTTTTCTGGGTCACATGGCGCAGGAAGGCTTCCTTCGTCCACAGCATCGGGCGATGCTGCTGGTCGCGGATGATCCGGCCGAGCTGGTCGAGCGCTTCAGGAGCTATCGGGCGCCGGTGGTCGAGAAGTGGGACGTCGCACCCTGACCGGGTGCGGGTGCCCGTGTTCAGGACCTGCGCTTACCAGCGAAAATTCCAGCCGCCGCGCTCCCGGCCGCCGCCGCGCCGCCGCTTGCGCATGCGGGTGTGCAGCGCCGCGCGCTTGTCGGCGAGCCAGGCTTCGCGTTCCACGTAGGGGTCCTGGCCGCGCTCGGCCCGGCGCTTCTCCTCCGCCGCCCGGAAGGCGCAGAACTCCTCGTAGGATTCGATCTCGTTCTTCAGCGCGCGGATGATGAGCTCGACGTAGATGGCGTCGTCCAGGAACCCGAGCCCGGGTATGTGATCCGGGATGAGGTCCTCCGGGTCCGTGAAATAGGCGAGGGCGCCGAGCACACGCTTGCGCTCCTCGTCACTCAGCTTCCATTCCTCGTCCCCGGCCATGTTGATGACGGTTTCGAGCTTGGTCAGCCGGGCAGAGATGAACTCCGGCAGGTTGGCGCTCTGTGCCTCCTCGATCAGCTTCCTCGCCTTCGCCTCGATTTCCTCGGGGCTCTGCCTGCCTTCCACGACGGACTTCGCCCGATCGACGATCTGCTGAAAGTGGTCCAGGTCCTGGTCGGTTAGCGTAAACGTAACGTCGAGAGGCATGAAAAATCGTCCTTGTTGCTATTCATCTGTCAGCTTTACGTGAGCCCGGTGCCGTGGCGCGAGTGCTCGATCGTGTGTCAGGCACTTGATGGAGCCGCGACGTATCGTCCGCGCAGACCCTGTACCCGGGTCTTGTTCGTCTATTGGGGCACCGGAAGACGGACATCGGGAATTGTATACGGAACCGCTGCGGCGGGCCATCGGCCGCCGCCTGGCCGCTGGAACGCCGGCAGGCCAAAGCCGGCCGATTCAGCGGGTTACGGGCCCGGCAGGGCCCGGCGCGGGCGGTTCCTGACAGCGAAGATTGGTGGCGGGTCCGGTCGAGCAGGCCGGGCGGGGGCGTCTAGCCGGTGTCGTAAGGGTTGAAGCCCCCGCCCTCGTCCTTCCGAGCGACGTCCCTGCTTTTGCGAGCGGGGCCGGGGCGCGCGGGCGCGGCCTCGGTCTGCAGTACTTGCCGCAGCATTTGCGTGCTGACGAGGGAGAGCTCCTCGTCCTCGTCGGAATCCCGGTGGGGCTCGAGCGTCACGTCGGCCGGCCGGGCCTTTTTCGGCGCGGCTTCCTCGCTGAGCGCCGCCTTGAGATCCTCCTCGCTGATGATCTGGAAGAGCCCCGTCGAAGGATCCCGCGCGAGCACGCCCTGCTGCTCGCCCTCGACCATCTGCCGGATAGTGCTGCGCGTGCCTTCGTCGGAGGACTCGAGCAACTGCTTGAGCTCGCCGGTGGACACGAGCTCGAGCTGGGCGGTTTCTACCGTATCGACCCAAACCGTGCGGCCGCGATCATCGGTCTTGACCTTTGCCGGACGCCGGATGCGGATGGTAGCCGTGTAGTCATCAGCCATGGCATCTATCCCGAAGGTTCTGGTGCTGTACCGTCGCACTTTAGTCCCTGGCGCCACGGCGGCGCCAATAACCAGTCGACACTCGGCGAGTTGCGCCGGGCCGCATTATGTAAAGAAGCGGGTCGCGAAGGCTGTAGCATCGGCCCCGACAGCGGGGCTTCCGGCAGGCGGGATGAACCGCGACTCCGGCTGGCTGCGGGCGCCCATCCGAGGCCTCGTCGCCGGACGTCGGCTGGACAGGACGCCGGCCGGCCGGAACAATCGCGCAGGACGGGGCCGGGGACATCCGGTTCCACCTCCGAACCAGGGTGAACATGGATACGAATGGCGACGGCCCGATAAAGCGAATCGTCAGGGCGGCGACGAGGATCGAGCCGAACGAGCTGAAGGCCGTGCTCCTGTCGTTCGCCTTCGTGTTCATCCTGATGGCGGCGTATTTCATCCTGCGCCCGGTGCGCAACGCCATGGCGAGCGAATGGACCGACGCCGAGCTCAGCCAGCTCTGGACGGGGACCTTCATCTTCAGTCTGATCGCCGTCAGCCTCTATGGCGGCGTCATCCCCCGCGTGAAGTTCCGTTACCTGGTGCCCGGCGTCTACGTGTTCTTCTCGCTGTCCTTCTTTGCGTTCTATTTCGGAGCGACGGCCTCCGACCGGCCGGCACTCGTCGACAAGTCGTTCTACGTCTGGCTCAGCGTGTTCAGCCTGTTCCACGTGTCGGTGTTCTGGAGCTTCATGTCGGACATCTACTCACGCGAGCAGGCGCCGCGGCTGTTCGCGTTCATCGCGGCGGGCAGCAGCACCGGTGCGATCGCGGGGCCAATCATTCCCGCCTTCTTTGCCGATACGCTCGGCACCTACAACATGATGCTCATGGCGGCTGCAATGCTGCTTCTGCCGATTCCGATCATCGCCGTCCTGAGCCGCCTGAAGGTCACGGAGCTCGGAAACCGGGAAGTGCAGGCGGATCTCACGAAGCAGGTCGAGATGGGCCGCAATCCGTTCGCCGGCTTCACGCTGTTCTTCTCCAACCGGCTGCTCTTCGGCATCGGACTCTTCATCTTCCTGTACGTGTCAATGGGCACCTTCGTCTATTTCGGGCTGAAGAACCTGATGGACACCTACGACGAGGCGACGCGCGAGCGGATCTGGGCCCTCATCGACCTGAGCGTCAACTCCCTCGCCATCTTCACGGCACTGTTCCTCACCGGCCGGCTGGCAACACGCTTCGGCATGCCGGTGACGCTCGCGCTGATCCCGTCGCTACTGGTCATCGGCTTCCTGACCGTGGCTGTGGCACCCATCCTCGCGGTGCTGGTCGGCCTTGAAATCTCCCGGCGTGCCGGCAACTATGCCATTACGCGACCGGGCCGGGAGATGCTGTTCACGATCGTCAACCGGGAGATGCGCTTCAAGGCGAAGCCGGTCATCGACATAGTGGTCTACCGCGGCGGCGACATGATCTGGGCCTGGCTGTTCACCGGGCTCACCACGGTGGTCGGGCTGGGGATGGCCGGCGTTGCCGCCGTCGGCGCCGGCATCGCCCTGCTGTGGGCCTGGGTCGGCAGCCGCCTTGGCCGAATCTACGAGCGGGCCTGAGAACGTGCGGCCATCGTC
>CAZTAE010000233.1:2584-3672 GCA_964611535.1 uncultured Woeseiaceae bacterium | reverse complement strand
GCGTACTGGAAGTCCTCCCAGTCGAGCATGTAGGCGGCGCCGTTGAAGCGCAGCCGGCCGTCGAGCCAGGTGGTCTTCCAGCCGATCTCGTGGTTGTAGACCCAGTCCGGACGATACTTCGGGATGCCCGGCACCCTCGCCCGGTTGACGCCGCCGGACCGGAAGCCTTCAGAGTACGTCGCGTACAGCAGCATGTCGTCGGTCGGGTGCCAGTTGAGCGTCGCCTTGTAGCTTTCGCCGTCGCCCTTGGTCTCGTCGTCCAGAATGCGCGTGTCGAAGCAGGGGTACTGTGGCGTGCCAATGTCGCGGTCTTCCACGAAATCGCCGTCTTCGTCGAAAAAGCCGGTGCAGTGGCCGAGGAAGCCGTTGAATCCGTAGAGGCTGTTGTCGTACTCGAAATACCGGATTCCGCCGGTGAAGCTCCAAGATTCGTTGAAGTGGAAAGTGGCTTCGCCGAATAGCGCCTCGTCCCTGTCGGTGCGTATCTGGTAGGTCTGCCACACCGTCTTGCCGCCCTCGATGACGGAGCCGGCAGGATCCATGTCGGGCACGATCCACTGCAGGTCGAAGTCGTGAAGTTGCTTCTGGTAGAACGCGCCGAGCACCCACTGGAAGCGGCCTTCGCCCGCGGACTGCAGGCGCAGCTCGTGGCTCAGGCGCGTGAACCGTTCGTCGCTGTCGATGAACTGCGAAGGATCGGCGCAGCCGCCCAAGGCATCGTAGTGGTAGCAGGCGTAGTCGTAGTACGCGTAGAGATCCTCCAGGTACTCGGCGTAGCCCGTGTAGTCGTAGGTGCTGTGCACGTCGCGGTCGAGATGCGAGAGCGCGTAGACGACATCGAGCTTGTCCGTAAGGTTACCCTCGACAGTGAGCGTCGCCTGCAGCCAGTCCTCGTCCTGCCCGTCGGCGAAGAAGCGCACGACCTCGAGGTCGCCCGCGTCTTGCGGGTCGTGGGCCCAGATGCCGGAGGATTCCTGCTCCTGGTACATCAGCCCGGGAGTGACAGTCCAGTTGTCATTCAGGTCGATCTTGAGCAGCGCGCGCGCGCCGGTCGTGTCGACGCTGTTGAAGTCTTCCTCGACGACGTC
>CAZTAE010000233.1:0-2484 GCA_964611535.1 uncultured Woeseiaceae bacterium | reverse complement strand
ATGATCCGGAGCGTGCCGGCCTGGCTGCCCTGGCCGAACAGGGTGCCCTGCGGTCCCGCGAGCGTCTCGATGCGCGCGATGTCGTAGATGTGCACGTCGAGCACCTGGTTGATGGTGGTCACGGGTTGCTCGTCGAGATAGATGCCGACGCTCGGCATGGAGCCCGAATGCACGCCGTCGCCGCCGCTGGAAATGCCACGCATGTACAGGATGCCGTAGCCCGGGCCGCCGTAGGTGTACGACACGGTCGGCAGGAATTCGATGTAATCCTCGAAGCCCTGGATGTTCAGTTGCTCAAGTTGCGTGCTGCCGAGTACCTGTACCGAAACCGGCACGTCCTGCAGGTTCTCGGTGCGCTTCTGGGCCGTTACGACGATCTCTTCCAGCGCTCTCCCGGACTCCTGCGCCTGCGCCGAAAAGGCCGCTGCCGTCACGAACGAGCCCGCCAACGCGGCCGATACCGCACGGGCCAGCGGCGTACGATGGAATGTGTTCATGGTCTGTCCCCGCTCTTCGATATTCGGTAATGCGTCGATCTTTGGCTTTTATGTCGTCGTAAGGCGCCACGCACGCCAGGATCGGAACATTCGGAATGATCATAGCAGTCATTTTCGCGAAGACGTACAACCCCGCGGTATATTTCGTGATTGCAGCGCTTATTGTTTCACCATGTGGATCGAGCTACGTTTCTGCGTGTCAACTTATAAAGTAGGCGTTCGAAAAAGACGCGCATGACAACCCGATGGGAAAATCCATGCCTGCCGTAAATCCGGAACCGCGAGGCGACGTCAAGGTCGCCCTGACGCATGCGGTAAAACTGTTGCAGGAGAATCCGGTGATGGCGGAGGAGCAGGCACGGGAGATCCTGAAGGCCTGCCCGGAGCTGGCGCCGGCGCAGCAGGTACTGGCCACGGCGTACCGTCTGCAGGGCAACGCGCGCAAGGCCCTTTGTGTGCTGGAGCCGCTTGCCCGGCGTCACGGCGATTCGCCGGACGTATTGCACGAGCTCGGGATGTGCCTCGGTGCGGCCGGCCGCGCGGACGCCGCGGTCGACGTGCTGGAAAAAGCGCTGGCGATCGACCCGCGCCATGGCGGCGCCTGGCGCAGCCTGGGCGACCAGCTCGCGGCCGCCGGCGATGCGGCGGGCGCGGAGCGCGCCTGGGAGAAACACCTCGAGGTTTCGAGCCGGCATCCGGAGCTCGTCGAGGTTGCCCGGCTGCTTCGCAAGGGCAATCTCGCGAAGGCCGAGCGGCTGGCACGCGAGGTTCTGAAGAAAGATCCGACCGACGTCGTCGCGATCCGCATGCTGGCGACGATCGGCATCAAGGTCGGTCAGCTCGGGGACGCGAAGAATCTTTTCGAACGCTGCCTCGAGCTTGCACCCGGGTTTCACCTCGCGCGCCACGGCTATGCCGTCGTGCTGTTCCGGCGCCACGAGCTGGACGAGGCGCTGGCGGAAGTCGAGAAGCTCCTGGCGGCGGAGCCGGACAACCCGAATTACCTGATCCTCAAAGGCACGGTGCTCGTCCGCAAGGGCGATCACCTGCCGGCGCTCGAGTTGTACGAGCGCATACTCCAGGACTACCCGCGACAGGCCGGGGCGCACCTCAACTACGGGCACACGCTGAAGACAGTCGGCCGCCTCGTCGAGGCGATCGCGGCCTATCGCCGGAGCATCGAGCTCAGCCCCCCGGGCGGCGAGGCGTGGTGGAGCCTCGCGAACCTCAAGACCTTCCGCTTCACGGACGAGGACGTCCGGCAGATGCGGGCCGCGTTCCAACCCGAAGGTGGCGACCCGGAAGACCAGGCGCATCTCGCGTTCGCGCTGGGCAAGGCGCTGGAGGACCGGGGGGACTACGACGAGTCGTTCGAATACTACCGGCGCGGCAACGTCATCCGCGGCCGTCAGCAGCGCTACAGCGCAAAGATCAACGTCTTCGACACGGCGCGGCAGATCAAGGCGCTGGACGCCGCGTTCTTCGCCGCCCGCCGGGGTTGGGGCTGTACTGCGCCGGACCCGATATTCATCGTCGGCCTGCCGCGGGCGGGGTCCACGCTGCTCGAACAGATCCTCGCCAGTCACAGCCAGGTCGAAGGCACTGCGGAGCTCCCGGACATCATCGCCCTGTCGCGCAAGCTCGGCGGCCGCACCCGCAAAAATCCCGCGTCGAAGTATCCCGAGATACTGGCGAACCTCGACGAGGAACAGGCGAGACAGCTGGGGGAAAGCTATCTCACAACGACGGCGGTACAACGCCGCGGCAAGCCGTTCTTCATCGACAAGATGCCGAATAACTTCCAGCACATCGGGCTCATACACCTGATCCTGCCGAATGCGAAAATCATCGACGCCCGGCGCCACCCGATGGCTGGCTGCTTTTCCTGCTACAAGCAGCTGTTCGCCCGCGGTCAGACGTTCACCTACGACCTGACCGACCTGGGCCGCTATTACCGCGATTACGTGAAGCTGATGGATCACTGGGA